>JAUXYM010000110.1 GCA_030694365.1 Nevskia sp.
GTGCTCCGGAGTGCCATCCGAGGCACTCCGGAGCACGACTTCAAGCCTTGGCGATTTCCGCCCGCATGGCCGCAATGGTAGCCGCGTAGTCACTGGTATTGAAAATCGCCGAGCCGGCGACGAAGGCATCGGCACCGGCGGCGGCGATCGAACGGATGTTGTCGACCTTTACGCCGCCGTCGATTTCCAGACGGATTTCGTGGCCGGTTTCGGCGTGATGGGCGTCGATCAGGCGGCGCGCTTCGCGGAGTTTGTCGAGCGCGCTGGGCAGAAAGCTCTGGCCGCCGAAACCGGGATTGACCGACATCAGCAGCACGATGTCGACCTTGTCCATCACGTAGCGCAGGTAGTCGAGCGGCGTCGCCGGATTGAACACCAGGCCGGTCTTGCAGCCCAGATCGCGGATCGCCTGCAGGCTGCGGTCGACGTGCTGGGTCGCTTCCGGATGGAAGGTCACCGAGCTGGCACCCGCCTTGGCGAACAAAGCGGCGAGCGCGTCGACCGGCTCGACCATCAAGTGCACATCAATCGGTGCCTTGACCCCATATTTGCGCAGCGCTTCACAGACCATCGGCCCGATCGTTAGGTTGGGCACGTAATGGTTATCCATGACATCGAAATGGACCCAGTCGGCACCGGCGGCGAGAACTTTCGCCGTATCGTCACCAAGACGTGCGAAATCTGCCGACAGGATGCTCGGGGCGATGACAGCAGGCAGCGGCGACAGGCTCATGGGGATTCCGCTAGAAGAGAGGTGGAAGTGCGCGGAATCTAACAGATTTGCCTGGTTTTGCCTGATGGCGGTTATGCTGCTGAAAACCTATATCTGATTGGCTGTTTATAGTTTTATAGAATCAATAAAATAAAAACTATTGCCTTTACCAATTAATCCAGACCACCCAGACTTGAATCTCGAATCATGCGTTCCGGCACTGGCTGTTCGCCGGGTCGATGCGCGAGTCGCCATCACGGCTTAAATCGAGACCTAGATCGCAAGCAAAAAAAAAGGAGAGACCCATGTCAACCGAACCGAAATGCCCGATGTCGAGCGGTGCGCGCAAACCGACCCTTGCCGGGTCGCGGACCAATGCCGATTGGTGGCCCAACCAGCTCAACCTGAAGATTCTGAGTCAGCACTCGGCGCTGTCCAACCCGATGGACCCGGAATTCAATTACGCCGAGGCGTTCAAGACGCTCGACCTCGCTGCCGTGGTCAAGGACCTTCATGCCCTGATGACCGATTCGCAGGACTGGTGGCCCGCCGACTACGGCCACTACGGGCCATTCTTCATTCGCATGGCCTGGCACAGCGCCGGCACCTACCGCATCGCCGATGGTCGCGGCGGCGCTGGTGCCGGCACCCAGCGTTTCGCTCCCCTGAACAGCTGGCCAGACAACGGCAATCTCGACAAGGCGCGCCGCCTGCTCTGGCCGATCAAGCAGAAGTACGGCCGGGCGCTTTCCTGGGCCGATCTGATGGTGCTCACCGGCACCGTCGCGCTCGATTCGATGGGCTTCAAGACCTTCGGTTTCGCCGGCGGTCGTGCGGACGTCTGGGAACCGGGTGAAGACATCTACTGGGGCCCCGAAGCCGAATGGATGGGCGACCAGCGCTACACCGGCGACCGTGAACTCGAAAATCCGCTCGGTGCCGTCCAGATGGGCCTGATCTACGTCAACCCGGAAGGCCCGAACGGCAAGCCGGACCCGCTCGGTTCGGCGCGCGACATCCGCGAAACCTTCGCCCGCATGGCGATGAACGACGAAGAGACCGTGGCGCTCACTGCCGGCGGCCACACTTTCGGCAAGTCCCACGGTGCAGTCGACGTGGCCCACATCGGCCCTGAACCGGAAGCTGCGGGCATCGAGGCGCAGGGCTTCGGCTGGATCAACAGCTTCGGCAGCGGCAAGGGCGTGCATGCCTTCACCAGCGGCATCGAAGGTGCCTGGACGCCCACGCCGATCACCTGGGACAACAGCTATTTCGAAACCCTGTTCGGTTACGAATGGGAGTTGAGCAAGAGCCCGGCCGGCGCGCATCAATGGAAGCCTGCGGGCGGCGCGGGCAGCAGCACGGTGCCGGACGCCCACGACCCGAGCCAGCGCCACGCGCCGACGATGACCACGGCCGACATGGCCATGCGCATGGACCCGGCCTACGAAAAGATCTCACGGCACTACCTGGCGAATCCGCAGTTGCTTGCCGACGCCTTTGCCCGCGCCTGGTACAAGCTGACCCATCGCGACATGGGGCCGCTGTCGCGCTATCTCGGCCCGCTGGTGCCTGCGGAGACACTGATCTGGCAGGATCCGGTTCCGGCCGTCGACCACCCGCTGGTCGATGCGCAGGACATTGCGGCGCTGAAGGCCAAGATCCTCACCTCCGGGCTGTCGATCTCCGAGCTGGTGACCACGGCCTGGGCGTCGGCGGCGACCTTCCGAGGCAGCGACAAGCGCGGTGGCGCCAATGGCGCGCGCATCCGTCTTGCGCCGCAGAAGGACTGGGAGGTCAACCAGCCGGCCGAACTGGCCAAGCTACTGCAGGCGCTGGAAGCGATCCAGAAGGACTTCAACGGCACTCAGTCCGGTGGAAAGAAGGTGTCGCTGGCCGACCTGATCGTGCTCGGCGGCTGTGCTGCTGTTGAAGCCGCCGCGAAAAAAGCCGGCCACGAGGTCAAGGTGCCGTTTTCGCCGGGCCGTACCGACGCCTTGCAGGAGCAGACCGATGTCGATTCGTTCGCCCCGCTGCAACCGATCGCGGACGGATTCCGCAACTACGTCCGCAAGGGCTGCGCCGGCTCGGTGGCCGAGCAATTGGTGGACAGGGCACAGCTGATGACCTTGACCGCGCCCGAGATGACGGTGCTGGTCGGCGGCTTGCGGGCGCTGAACGCCAACGTCGGCAAGTCCGCGCACGGCGTCTTCACCCAGCGGCCGGAAACCTTGAGCAATGATTTCTTCGTCAATCTGCTCGATATGAAAACCCGCTGGCAGAAGTCAGCCGCTGCAGAAGGCGTGCTGGAAGGGCGTGATCGGGCCACCGGCGAACTGAAATGGACCGGCACCGTCGTCGATCTGGTCTTCGGTTCCAACTCGCAGTTGCGGGCGCTGGCCGAGGTCTACGCCAGCAGCGACGCGCAGCCGGTTTTCGTGCGCGACTTCGTGGCGGCCTGGAACAAGGTGATGAACCTGGATCGCTACGACCTCGCCTGATCGACTCGAAATAGGCGCAGCGCTGCAAATGATCAGGCCGCCAGAGCGATCCGGCGGCCTTTTTCATGGCGCGGCGGCAGGCACTTCAATACAGTGACGACCTGTTCGCCACCGATCTTTCGCAACGCTCATGGGTATCGCCCTTGCTGTCCACACCTTGTTCGCCGCCATCTGGGTCGGCGGCATGTTCTTCGCCTACGTCTGCCTGCGCCCGACCCTGGCCGGCATCGACGCGAAAACCCGCACCACGCTCTGGGCGCAGGTGCTGCATCGCTTCTTCGGCTACGTGTTCCTGTCTGCCGCTTTGCTGCTCGGCACTGGCCTGCACATGATCCGCAGCCTGGGCGGCATGGCCGAGGTCGGCCCGCACGTCCACATCATGCTGAGCCTTGGGCTGGTGATGATGGCACTGGCGCTGCACGTCTACTTCGCGCCGCTGAAACGGCTGAAGCTGGCGGTGATCGCCGGTGACGTCGCCGAAGCCGGCCGCAGAGTCGGCCAGATTCGCCTGTTCGTCGGCATCAATCTGCTGCTCGGCTTGATCGTCATCGTGATCGCCAGCGGCGGTCGCTACTTCTTCGCCGGAGTCTGACGATGACGGCGCCGCTGCATGAAGCGACGATCACCAGCCTGCCGAAGCTGCACAGCGGCAAGGTCCGCGACCTTTACGCGCTCGGTGATCGCCACCTGCTGATCGTCACCAGCGATCGCCTGTCGGCCTTCGACGTGATCCTGCCCGATCCGATTCCCGGCAAGGGCGCGGTGCTGAACGCGCTGACCGCGTTCTGGATGGCGCGCTTCGAAGCGCTGATCCCGAACCATTTCGACACCGCCGTCGACCTCGGCGACTGGTTGACGCCGGCCGAACGCGCGCAGTGCGAAGGTCGCGCAGTGGTCGCCAAGAAGCTGGTCGCGCTGCCAGTGGAAGCGGTCGCACGCGGCTATCTGATCGGCTCCGGCTGGAAGGATTACCAGGACAGCGGCGCCGTCTGCGGTATTCCGCTGCCGGGCGGGCTGATGCTGGCCGACAAGCTGCCGACGCCAATCTTCACGCCGGCGTTCAAGGCGCCGAAAGGCGAGCACGACGCCAACATCTCGTTCGACGACACGGTGAAGCTGGTCGGCGAAAAGCTGGCCGCGCAGGTCCGCGACATCACCTTGCGGCTGTATCAGGAAGCCTCCGAGTTCGCGGCGACGCGCGGCATCATCATCGCCGACACCAAGTTCGAGTTCGGTGTCGATGAAGGCGGCACCCTGCACCTGATCGACGAAGTGCTGACGCCGGATTCCTCGCGCTTCTGGCCGGCTGCAGCGTATCGCCCCGGCATCAGCCCGCCGAGCTTCGACAAGCAATATGTTCGGGACTATCTGGAAACCTTGGACTGGAACAAGACCGCACCGGGCCCGCGCTTGCCGGACGACGTCATCGCCCGCACCGCGAGCACTTACCGCGAAGCCCAACGCCTCCTCACCGGACATTGACCGACGATGACGACCGCTTACTGGTGTGTGCTGATCGCCGCCTATCTGCCGATTGCCTGGACCGGCATGGCCAAGTTTGGCGCCGGCGGCCGCGATTTCGACAACGCCGCGCCGCGCGCGATGCTGGCCAAGCTCGACGGCTGGCGGCAGCGCGCGAACTGGGCGCAGTTGAATGGCTTCGAAGCGTTTCCGCCGTTCGCCGCCGCGGTGATCATTGCCCATCTGCTTGCCGTGCCGCAGGTGCGGATCGATCTGCTGGCGATGACCTTCATCGCCGCCCGCGTCGTTTACGGCATCCTGTATCTGGCGAATCATCCAAGCCTGCGCTCGCTGGCCTGGATGATCGCCACCGGCTGCGTCGTTGCGCTGTTCGTGTCCGCTGCCTAAGTCTGTCCGCTCGGAGAACCCGTCATGCAGATTCGCATCGAGATCGACGTCAAGCCCGAAGAACTGCGCCGCTTCCTGGGTCTGCCGGACGTCGCCGGCCTGCAGGAAGATCTGGTCAATTTCCTGCGCGACAAGCTCGGCGCGGCAGCGGAAACCTTCGATCCGGCGAGCTTCGTCAAGGACAATCTGCAGACGCTCAGGCAGAGCGCGCCCTGGCAACTATTGGTGTCGGCGACAACGCGGTCTTCGGCGAGCACGAAGGCGGCACCAGACGTGCCAGAGCCGCAACGCGCAAGCAAGCCCGCTGCGAAAGCGGCTGGCGGTGCGGCCAAAAAAGCTGTCCGCAAGCGCAAGGCTGTCACCAAGCTGGCAGGCACTCCGCCGGACAACAGCAAACCAGAATAGAGCGGGCTGTTATGAACGCAGCAGCGCGCGGAACAGCACCAGTCGGCGACGATGATCACCTAGCAGCCGCTTGGCGGTCAGCGGCAGCAGATCGATCTGGTACCGCAGCGCTTCACCCGGCAGGCGACTGCGGCGAATGACCTGCCAGCGCTCTTGCAAACCCTGACGGTGACCGTCGATGGCGCGCGCCTCGTTGCGCGCGAAGCGTCGCAACAAGGCCTGCAATCTCGTTTGCCGGCTGACGGTGGCCACACCCGGCAACCGATCTGAATGCTTGGTAGTCATGGCGTTCGACGTAGTCATGGCGTTCGACCCGACATCCGCAACAACGAACCGCGTGGTCTTGCGACCACGCGGTTCCGGATCATCGCCTGTGCGGACGACCTGCCCAAGTTGACTACCTGGCGATTACTCCTCGAGCTTGGCGGCAGCCTTCTTCACGGTCGCAGCGGCCTTCTTGGTCTTGGTCTTGGCCTTGGCAGCCTTGGCGACCTTGGCAACCGGCGACTTGCCGGTCAACTGCGCCTGGATCGTTTCGACGCCGGTCTTGACGACCTTGTACAGCTCTTCGCCGGTGCGCGAGACGACGGTGACCGTCTGGCTGAACGGGGCCTTCAGCGTATCGGTGGGCGGCAGGTAGCTGATCGGGTCGGCGGCGATGGCCTTCAGACCGTCGGTCTTGGCCTTTTCGAAGCTGGTCACGGCAGCCGAGTAGATTTCCTTGGCGGCGGTGGTGTTCTCGCTGACCAGCGACTTGTAGCCGCCGACCACGACATCACCAGCAGCCTTCAGGCTGTCGATGGAAATTTCGGCAACCTTCTGACCCTTGCCAGAAATGGACTCAACGCGGCTTTTGACATCTTCAACAACGCTCTGCAGGTTCATCGCGGTACTCCTCAGGTTGGGGACAGTGCACAGATGTTGCGTCGCAACAATTGATGCACTGCATCATATCAGCGCGTTTTTGACTGTCAACCACGAATCGGTCTGGCAGACAAGCGGTCGTCAGCCGCATTTTCGCGAACGCTGTTTTTTGCCGATTCAGCCCGCGCGACCCTGGCCGTGCCGCCAGGCCCGCACCAGACGCAGCTCCTCATAGCTGTAGGCACCGCCGCCCAGCGCCTCCCAGGCCGGACGCAGCCGGGTTGCGCCGTGCGCCTGAAGGGCGTTGACGATCGTCTGCACCCGAGCGGCTGGCACCAGGCGCGACAAATCCAGCGGCACGCCGTGCGCGAGCAGTGCTTCGAGATGGCCGGCGATGGTCGCCGCATCCAGCCCGCGCCTGGCCGCGATCTGGTCCAGCTCCAGCCCCTGCTCGAACAGCCGCTGGCTGGCGACGACGGTGTCCGGCAAGTCTTCATCGACGATCTGTTTCTCATCGACGACGAACGCCGCCGCATCTTCGGCGGGTGCCTCGGGCACCGATAGACCGTTGTCGACCAGAAACGCACGGATCGCCGCCGTGAACGCGGCACCGTACTGCGCCAGCTTGCGGCTGCCAACGCCGGAAATATCGAGGAACGCGCTGCTGGTCAGCGGCTGGCGCTCGCCCATCTGCTTGAGACTGGCGTCGCTGAACACCACGTAAGGCGGCACGCCCTGTTGATCGGCCAGGGTCTTGCGCAGGCTGCGCAGCGCTTCGAACAGAGCTTCCGCTTCCGACATCGCCGAGGTATCGAGTTCGACCGTCGCGCCGCGCCGCTTCTTCGGCTTGGCGGTCTTCGGTGCCACCGCGATGCTGACCGCGCGCTCGCCTTTCAGCACCGCGCGGCTCGCTTCGTTCAAGCACAGCACCGGGTACTCGTTGCCGGTTTCGCCGAGCAGGCCCTGGTGCAGCAGCGCCCGCACCAGGAGCCGCCAATCGTCCTGCGAACGCTGCTTGCCAATGCCGTAGACGCTCAAGGCCTGATGACCGCGATCGATCAGTTTCTGGGTTTCCGAACCGCGCAGCACGTCAATCAGGTAAGCCGCGCCGTAGCGCTCGTTGCGCTGCGCAAGTCTTGCGATCGCCGACAGGAACTGCCGCGCTTCCAAGGTCCAGTCCTCAACCGGCTTCGGGTCATTGCAGTTGTCGCAGGCACCGCAGGGCGCTTCGAAGTTCTCGCCGAAATACCGCAGCTGGATCGCCCGCCGGCATTCGGTCGATTCGGCGTAATCGAGCACCTTGCGCAACTGCTGTTTGGCCACCCGCTGCTCGGCTTCCAGCGGCGCACCGGTCTGCGGATCGACCTTCTGGGCGATCAGGAATTCAGCGGTCTTCAAATCACCGATGCCGAAATACAGCAGGCAATCGGCCCGCAGGCCATCGCGGCCGGCGCGGCCGGCTTCCTGGTAGTAGCCCTCCATGGTTTTCGGCAGGTCGTAGTGCACCACCCAGCGCACGTCCGGCTTGTTGATGCCCATGCCGAACGCGATCGTCGCGACGATCACCTGGGCGTCGTCGCGAATGAAAGCATCCTGGTTCGAGCGCCGCGTCTCGGCGTTCAGACCGGCGTGGTAGGGCAGCGCACGAATGCCGTCCTCGGCCAGCCCGGACGCCAGCTCATCGACCCGCTTGCGTGACAGGCAGTAGACGATGCCGGAATCCTTGGGCCGCTTGGCCGCGCGCTCGAGCAGTTCGGGATAGGTGCGGCCGTCCTTGGCGCTGACCGCGTAATGCAGGTTCGGCCGGTTGAAGCTCGAGACATGAACCGTCGGCTCGACCAGGCCCAGCTGATGGACGATGTCCTGGCGCACGCGGCCGGTGGCCGTCGCGGTGAACGCGAACACCGGCACGTCCGGGAAGTGATCGCGCAGGCAGTGCATCTGCCGGTAATCGGGCCGGAAGTCGTGGCCCCATTCGGAAACGCAGTGCGCCTCGTCGATGGTGAAGCCGGACAGGCCCTGCACGTCTTTGAGCCGAGGCAGGAAGCCGCTGAGGAAATCCGCCGTCAGCAGCCGTTCCGGCGCCAGATAGACCAGCTTGTAATCGCCGCGCAACAGCCCGGCGGTGGTGTCGCTGGCTTCGCGCGCGGTCAGCGATGAATTCAGGAACGCGGCATTGATGCCGTTGTCGCGCAACAGGCGCACCTGATCCTGCATCAGCGCGATCAGCGGCGAGACCACCACCATCACCCCGGGCCTGAGCAGCGCCGGCAACTGGAAGCACAGCGATTTGCCGCCGCCGGTCGGCATGATCGCCAGCAGATCGCGGCCGGCCATCGCGTCGTCGACGACCTCGCGCTGGCCAGGCCGGAAGCTGTCGAAGCCGAACCAGCGCTTCAGTGCGTCCAGCGTGCTGGGACTTTCCATGTCGGGGCGGGCGGATGTGGCGGGCCGGCATTATCGCTGGATCGCCTGAAAGCAAAAAGCTGATCTCACGCAGAGAACGCAAAGGACACAGAGAGAAGCAACAACAAGAAAAGCTTTTTCGAAAAAGCTTTTCTGCTTATCTCGATTTTTTTCTTTCTCTGCGTCCTTTGCGTTCTCTGCGTGAGCCAAGCTTTTCAAACACCACCGCCCACCACATGGACAGCATCCGGTGTGGCCGCGACAATCGACCATGCTTCCCGATCCCTACCATCGCGTGCACAAGCTACTATGGCTGAGCGAACCTCGCTCGGTCTGGGGCCGCCGGCTGCTGACACCCGGTCGCTATGCACTGGCGCTGCTGCGCGATCTGCTCGAAGGCGAGATTGCCCTGCGGGCGATGAGCCTGGTCTACACCACCCTGCTGTCGCTGGTGCCGCTGCTGGCGCTGGCGTTCTCGGTGCTCAAGGCCTTCGGCGTGCACAACTCGCTGGAGCCGATCCTGTCCCAGGCGCTGGAGCCGCTTGGCGATCAGGCCAAGGTGATCAGCGACAACGTCATCGCCTTCGTCGACAACATCAAGGTTGGCGTGCTCGGCTCGATCGGCATCGCGTTGCTGCTGTACACCTCGGTGTCGATGATTTCGAAGATCGAGGCCAGCTTCAACTTCATCTGGAAGATCAAGCAGGAGCGTGGTGTTACCCAGCGCTTCGGCGAATACCTGTCAGTGCTGCTGATCGGCCCGGTGCTGGTATTCACGGCCATCGGCCTGACCGCTTCGGTACGCTCCAGCACCGTGGTCACGACCCTGGCGATGTACGAGCCGTTCGGCACCACCTTGCTGCTGCTGACCAAGCTGGCGCCGTATGTGCTGATCGTCGGTGCGCTGACCTTCATTTACCGCTTCATCCCGAACACCCGGGTGAGCTTCCGCGCGGCGGCAGCCGGCGGCCTGTTCGCCGGCATCGCCTGGGAGAGCGCCAGCATCGGCTTCGCGAAGTTCGTTGGCGGCGCCAGCAGCTACAGCGCGATCTACTCCGGCTTCGCGATCGTCATCATCCTGCTGATCTGGCTGTACGTGAGCTGGCTGATCGTGCTGTACGGCTGCCGGCTGGCGTTCTACATCCAGAACCCGCGTCATCTGGTCGGCAATCTGGTCAGCGCGCCGCCGGCGAGCCGGGAATCCGAATACCTGCCGATGCGCGTGATGATGCTTAGCGTGCGGCGCTTCCAGTCCGGCGAGCCGGCGCTGCCGTTCATCGAAGTCGAGCGCCTGCTCGCGGCGAATTCCGAACGCCTTGAAGACGCGGTGAATCTGCTGACCAGCTGCGGCGCGCTGATCGAAACCCAGCCTGATCGCCGCCTGCTGCCGGCGCGCGATCCGGCCCGCTACACGCTGGCTGAACTGTGGCTCTGGTGCCGAGGTGGCTTGCCGGAGGCTGTCGCCGGCGGCACCAGCGATGCCGACGATCGCCTGCTGTTGCGCTTCATCGCCCAGACCGAAGCCGGCGCAGCTGCCAGCGGCGCGCCATCATTCGCGGACTGGCTGCACAGTAGAGACGTTTCCCTATAATCGCAGTGCGCTGAACAAGACCGCGGGCGACGCGGCCAGATCGCAGTAAACCAAGGAAAACGACCATGGCGAAGCGGGGAGAACCGGGCGATCCAGCAATTGCCGGGGCAACCGAGGCAGCGGCTCCGCGGATCTGGCTCAAGGCCTATGCGAGCGGCGTACCGGCCGACATCGATATCTCCGGCCATGCCTCGCTGGCCGCGATCATCGACAGCGCCTGCGAGCGCTACCGTGATCGGCCGGCCTTCGAGAACCTGGGCTCGGTGCTGTCCTACGACGATGTCGACCGGCTGTCGCAGGATTTCGCATCCTGGCTGCAGAACGTCGCCGGCCTGCTGCCGGGTGATCGCGTCGCGGTAATGATGCCGAACCTGCTGCAGTACCCGATCGCGGTGTTCGGCATCCTTCGCGCTGGCTTGGTCGTGGTCAACGTCAACCCGCAATACACGCCCCGCGAGCTGGAACATCAGCTCAAGGATTCCGGGGCGCGGGCGATCGTGGTCGTCGAGAACTGTGCGGCGACCTTGGCCCAGGTCATTGCATCCACGCCACTGGAGATCGTCATCACCACGCAGATCGGCGATCTGCTGCCGTTCCCGAAAAGCCTGCTGACCAACTTCGTGGTCAAGCGGATGAAACGGCTGGTGCCGGCCTGGTCTTTGCCGGGCAGCGTGCCGTTTCGCACGACGCTGGCCCGCGGCCGCGCCCAGCCCTACCACCGCATGCAGCTTGCGCCTACCGACATCGCCTTCCTGCAGTACACCGGCGGCACCACCGGGCTTTCCAAAGGCGCGACCCTGAGCCATGGCAACCTGGTGGCGAATCTGCTGCAGATGCAGGCCTGGATCGGGCCCAAGCTCGGCGACGGCGACGACGTCGTGGTTACCGCGCTGCCGCTCTATCACATCTTCGCGCTGACGGTGAATTGCATGCTGTTCCTGCACGTTGGCGGCAAGAACCTGCTGATCACCGATCCGCGCAAGCTCGATGCCTTCGTCGCCGAATTGGGCAGACAACGCTTCACCGCGTTCACCGGCGTCAACACCCTGTTCAACGGCCTGGTCAATCACCCGGATTTCGCCGATCTCGATTTCTCGGCGCTGAAGTTCACCGTTGGCGGGGGTGCCGCCGTCCAGCAGGTGGTCGCCGAGAAATGGCAGGCGGTGACCGGCGTGGCGCTGACAGAGGGCTACGGATTGTCCGAGACCTCGCCCGGCGTCTGCTTTTCGCCGATCGACCGGCCGGACTGGAACGGCACCATCGGCCTGCCGCTGCCGTCGACCTGGGTCAGCTTGCGCGACGACGACGAACGCGAAGTGGCGGTCGGCACGCCGGGCGAACTCTGCGTCAAGGGCCCGCAGGTGATGCGCGGCTACTGGAACCGCCCGGCCGAGAACGCCACGGCGTTCACCGCCGATGGCTATCTGAAGACCGGAGATATCGCCACCGTCGATGCCCAGGGCTGGTTCCGGATCGTCGATCGCAAGAAGGACATGATCCTGGTCTCCGGCTTCAACGTCTATCCGAACGAGATCGAGAACGTCGTCGCCCTGCATCCCGGCGTGCTCGAATGCGCCTGCGTCGGCATGCCGGACCCGAAAACCGGCGAGGCGGTGAAGCTTTTCGTGGTCGCCAAGGATCAGAACCTGACCGCCGAATCCCTGCGCGAGCATTGCCGCAGCCACCTGACGGGCTACAAGTTGCCGAAAACGATCGAGTTTCGCGACGCGCTGCCGAAATCGAATGTCGGCAAGATTCTGCGCAAGGAACTGCGGCCTCATTGAGCGGGCTTTTGACCGGTCGCCCGGCTTTTTTGATGCACTGCGTTTGCGTGTGTAGCCCTCCGCCTTTTATGCTCCGGCGCACTCGTTGAAGACCGGCTGGGCAACTCAAGCGTTGTCCCACTCGGGTTGTCCCCCCGTAAATAGAACAAAAGGAGTAATGGCCATGAGAAATACTGCATTGGCGTTGGCACTGGGTCTTGTTTGTACAGGATCCGCAACTGCCGCCGACTATTCGAAGACGACGTACGGTGCCGTGATGGGCAGCTACACGTCTCCGGACAACGATCGTGACGCCGACTACGGCATCGGCGGCCAGGTGGTGTTCCTGGGCATTCCGCTCAGCGATCACCTGAGCCTCGAATTTTCGGGCTTCGGTACTCGTCTGGATCGCGAATCCGACGGCAAGGATGACGCTCAGCTCGGCCTCGGTGTCGATCTGATGGTGCCGCTGGTCAAGGGCCCGGTCCGTCCGTTCCTGCTCGCCGGCTTCGGCGGCGCTTATGAAGAGCTCGGCACCGCGCTCGACGACAAGACCGTATCGCCCTACGTCAACTTTGGCGCCGGCATGTTGTTCGCCCTGAGCGATCGCCTGTCGGCCCGTGCCGAAGCGCGCTGGATTTCGATCTTCAACGACGATGTCACCCCCGGCGTCGATTCGCTTGGCGACTATCGCTTCAACCTCGGCCTGCAGTACGCCTTCGGTGCTCCGGCCGCACCGCCACCACCACCGGTGGTTGCCAAGGCTCCGCCACCACCGCCGCCGCCGCCGCCGGATAGCGACAAGGACGGCGTCATCGACAGCCTCGACAAGTGCCCAGGCACCCCGGCTGGCGTCAAGGTCGATGCCAGCGGCTGCCCGCTCGACACCGACGGTGACGGCGTGCCGGACTACCTCGACAAGTGCCCGGGTACCCCGAAGGGCTTCAAGGTTGATGCCGAGGGTTGCATCATCGAGCAGACGGTGGTGCTGCGCGGTGTCAACTTCGAGTACAACAAGGACCAGCTGACCTTGAACGCGCAGGGCATCCTCGATGCGATCCTGCCGGGCCTGGTCTCGCAGCCGAAGCTGACGCTTGAAATCGGCGGTCATACCGATTCCAAGGGCGCTGATGGCTACAACCTGGCGCTCTCCAAGCGTCGTGCGGCATCGGTGCGCAAGTACCTGATCAGCAAGGGCATTGCGGCTGAACGCCTGGCCTCGGCCGGTTACGGCGAGAAGAAGCCGATCGCCGACAACACCACCGATGCTGGCCGCGCCGAGAACCGTCGCGTCGAGTTCCAGGTGCTGACCAAGCCGCTGGCGGTCAAGGTCCTCAAGAAGTAAGACCTAAACCTCAAGCAGCACGCTGAACCAGCGGCGCCGGACGAAAGTCCGGTGCCGTTTTTCGTGGCCGCCGTGTTTGCCGGGCCGGACCGACCTCTGCGGGCGAAACTCAGCTATCGCGGCGCGGCGCGGCGAGGAAGGCTTGCAGCGATTTCATCGCCTGGCGGTAGCCGCGATCGATGATCTCGTCGAGCCGCTTCCAGTCGAACAGACCGATGCCCGACACCGGCATGCGCAGATACAGATCGGCCTGCGCGGCGCGCGCCTTGATGCCGCTTTCACTAGCCAGGGTGGCGCTGCGGAACAGGATGTCGGCCAAGGTCAGCGGCGGGCCGATGCGGTTGCGGCGCAACAGGGCTTCCGGATCCGGGCCTTCAATGCCGGGAGCGCTCAGCCCGCCTTCGGTCGAGACATCGGAGGCGATGATCGGCCCACGGCCCTCGGCCTGCATGATGTCGGTGGGCAGGCTGTTGGCGATCGCGCCATCGGCGAGCAGATCGCCATTCCAGACCACCGGCGGTGCCACCCCCGGCACCGCCATGCTGGTGCCGACCCACAGGGAAAGCGGCCCCTGCCGATGCACCATCGCCGTGCCGCGCGTCAGATTGGTGCTGACGCAGAAGTAGCCGAGCGACAGGTCTTCGATCATCTGCTCGCCGAAGATCGCCCGCAGCCGCGTGCTGAAGCGCCGGCCGCGAATCAGCGATACCCGGGGAATCACGAAATCGTTGAGGAAATTCTGCTGCACGAAGGTTTCGCTGGCGACCCGGCGCAGTTCGCGGCTATCAGCACCGCAGGCCAGCAGCCCACCGAACAAGGCGCCCATGCTGGTACCGCCAACCAGATCGACCGGCTGCCCGAGTTCTTCCAGCGCCCGGATCAGCCCGATGTGCGCGAAACCGCGCGCACCGCCGCCGCCGAGCACCAGGCCCAGTGCACGGCCGCTGAGCAGGCGCGCGAGGCGATCGTGATCGGCATCGACGGTGGGATGCAGATGATGATGGCTGTCGAGCGCGCAGTTCGAGGTCCAGTCGCGCAAGTTCGCGGCGGGTGCATAGCCTTCGCGCAGCATCACCAGTTCGATCGGCGTGCGCAGATGCAGACGCCTGAGCATCGCCGGCACGCGGCTGTCGATCGGCCTCGCATGTTCATCGGCAACGATCAACACCCGGTCGGCCTGGCGCAGGCAGCGCTCGCTCCAGGCCCGGCGCGCCGGATCGGCGCAGTACAGCAGGCGCCGGCCGCTGGCTTCATGCTGCGCCAGCCAGTCGATCAGCCGTGAATTGCCGAGGCTGTCGGTCACCGGCAGTTCGGAGGCACCAGCACCGAGTTCAGTGTCGATGCGCACTGCATCGAGCCGTTCGGGAATCTCACCCTGGCGGCGGAATGCCCGCTCCAGCCGTTCGACGAAAGCGGCAATCGGCACCCCGGGTGTCGCCGGCACGATCGCCAGCGCCGGACGCGACGGCAAGCGGGCCATCGCCGCCGGCCGCAGGTTCTGGCGCATCCGGTGAATCAGCACCCGGGTTATTTCCAGCATCGCCACCGGATAACGGACGATGAAGCCCAGCAGCGCCTCGCCATTGATGCGCAGCAGCAGGCTGTCGCGCAGCGCGTAGACCTCGCCGCTGCGCGGCTCGTTGGTCATCACGCTGATCTCGCCGATTGGCTCCAGACGCAGGATGTCGCCAGCCACCGAACCATCGGGCCTGAATGCCCGCAGGCGTCCGGTGACGACGATGTACAGGCAATCAGCCGGCGCGCCAGCAGCGAACAGCAGGTCGCCGCCGGCGACCTGAGCTTCGCTGCACAGCGCGGCGAGCTCGGCGAGCCCCTGGGCATCAAGGCTGGCAAACAGGCTGCACTGGGACAGAATGGCGGCAGCGTCCATGAAGCCTCGATCGGGAAGTCTGCTGCAAGCCTAACGTTGCAGCCCTGAAAAAGGCGGCTCGCGATTGGCATTTACCGGCTTTTTTGCACGCTAAGCTGGTGCCCTAATGCACCCTGCAGGACTCGGACCCGATGCACGATCCTGACCGCTACCGCCCGACCGAACGCTTCGGTGACCGGGTCGACGACTATCGCCGCTACCGGCCGGGCTATCCGCCGGCACTGACTCGCTGGCTGCTAGCCGAAGCCGGCCTCGTGCCGGGCGACACGGTCGCCGACATCGGTTCCGGCACCGGCCTGCTGAGCCGCGATCTGCTCGCCGCCGGCCTGCGCGTGCAGGCCGTCGAACCGAATGCGGCGATGCGTGCGGCGGCCGAAGCCGAACTGGGCGCGTTCGCCGGCTTTGCCAGTGTCGCCGGCACCGCGGAAGCAAGCGGCCTGGCGGCGGCATCGGTGCACCTGCTGACCGCCGCGCAGGCCTTTCACTGGTTCGTGCCGCTGGCAGCCCGAGCCGAGGCACAGCGGGTGCTGGTGCCGGGCGGCGCAGCCGCGTTGATCTGGAATGTGCGGCGCATCGACAGCGCCTTCGCGAGCGCCTACGAAGATCTGCTGATGCGCCGCTGCCCGGACTACGCCGCCGGTCAGCCGCATCAGGCGTCGATCGGCGAGATCACAGCGTTCTTCGGCGACGCCACGATCCGCGAAGCGCAGTTCGACTACCTGCAGCCGTTCGATTTCGCCGGTCTCAGGGGGCGGTTGCTGTCATCGTCATACACACCCAAGGCTGGCGATGTGGCGCGCGAGCCGCTGCTGGCCGAGCTGAGGACGATCTTCGACGCCCATCAGCAAGGCGGCAGGGTCGCGTTCGAGTACGACTGCCGGGCCTATCTGGCGCGGCTGGCCTGAAGCGCAGGGGCCAGACGAGGGACTCGATGCAGGGCTCTGGCGTTCAGGCCGTCTTCTGCTTCGCAAGGCGGCCGGTCGACAGCACGATGGTGCTGCGGCCCTGGGACTGCACCACGCCGTCTTCCTCAAGCTTCTTCAGTACACGGCCGGCCATTTCCCGCGAGCAGCCAACGATGCGGGCAATCTCCTGACGACTGACCTTCACCAAGGTGCCGCGCGCATGGGCCTTGGCATCGGGCTGCTTGGCCAGATCCATCAGGGTACGAGCCAGACGGCCGGCGACATCGACGAAGGTCAGATCGCGCAGACGCCCCGAGGTATCACGCAGGCGCGCAGCGAGCTGGCCGGCCAGTTCGAACATGATGTCTGGCTGTTCGCGGACGAAAGCGCGGAACGCGGTGTAGCTGACTTCGGCGAGCAGGGTGGCGGTGCGGGTGCGGACCACGGCGGTGCGCACCTGCTGATCCTGGAACAAACCCATCTCGCCGAAGAAATCGCCGGCATTCAGATAGGCCAGCACCATCTCGCGGCCGTCCTCGTCCTCGACCAGCACGCTGACCGAACCGGTGAGGATCAGGAACAGCGACTGCGGATTGGCACCGGCGTGAACGATGGTGTGCTTCGGCGAATAGCTGCGTTTGTGCGCGATATTGATGTAGGCCTGAACGGCTGGTTTTTCGAGCACGCGACTTCCCCCTGTTTGCCATCGGTTTCGCCGGTCGGATTCCTCGCGGCGTAAACTCCCTCGGCGAAAATATCACAGCTCCATCGGAGCTCCATTAACGGGCCGGAAAAGCCAATGCACGCAAGGGTTCAGTGGCACGAGAACGCGGTTTTCATCGCCGAAAGCGGCAGCGGTCACGCCATCGTCGTCGATGGTCCGGCCGAGATCGGCGGGCGCAATCTCGGCGTGCGGCCGATGGAGCTGATGCTGATGTCGGTCGGTGCCTGCTCGGCGGTCGACATCGTGCAGATCCTCAGGAAGGCGCGTCAGCCGGTCAGCGGCTGCGAAGTGGAAGTGGACGGCGAACGGGCCGAGACCGACCCCAAGGTGTTCACCAAGATCCACCTGCATTTCATTGTCTCGGGCACCGGGCTGTCGGACAACCACGTCAAGCGTGCGGTGCAGCTATCGGCGGAAAAATACTGCTCGGCGTCGATCATGCTGGCCAAGGCTGCCGAGATCAGCCACGGCTACGAGATCCGCGACGGTGCCTGATCCGGGCGACCGGCACCAAGGTGTCATTCCCCGGTCATTTGGCCAGAGGAAATTCGCCGGGAAATTTGATGGATAATGTCGGCCCTTCGCGGTTTGCGCGCAGGGCCATGGTTTTCTGTTTGCCCTTACCGGGAGAGGCGCGTTGGCAAAGCCCACGAACAATCCGAAGCTCAAGCTGCTTGGGTTCAACAACCTGACCAAGTCCCTGAGCTTCAACATCTATGACATCTGCTATGCGCGCAATCAGCAGCAGCAGCAGGAGTACATCGAGTACATCGACGAGGCTTACAACGCCGAGCGTCTGACCGCGATCCTGACCGAGGTGGCACACATCATCGGTGCCAACATCCTCAATGTCGCCCGTCAGGACTACGACCCGCAGGGTGCTTCGGTGACCATGCTGATCTCCGAAGGCCACCTCGACGGCATGCCCGACCCGAGCCCGAGCAAGAACTCGGTGGTCAGCCATCTCGACAAGAGCCACATCACCGTGCACACCTATCCGGAGAATCATCCGGATGCCGGCATCTCGACGTTCCGCGCCGATATCGATGTCTCGACCTGCGGCAAGATTTCGCCGCTGAAGGCGCTGAACTACCTGATCAAGAGCTTCGAGAGCGACATCGTGGTGATGGACTACCGGGTGCGCGGATTCACCCGCAACGTGCGCGGCATGAAGCACTACATCGACCACACGATCGACTCGATCCAGAACTTCCTGTCCCGCGAAGTGAAGGACAAGTACGACATGGTCGACGTCAACGTCTATCAGGAGAACATCTTCCATACCAAGATGCGCCTGAAGCAACTCAATCTCGATACCTACCTGTTCGGCGAAGGCTCCTCGGAACTGCCGCCGCGCGAAGCCAAGCGGATTCGCGAGCGGGTTGACCACGAAATCATGGAAATCTTCTACGGGCGCAACATCCAGCGCTGAGTTCTGCTCGTACACCCAATCATCGGTGGCGCTCTGAAAAAGAGCTGAAACCCCCGGCAACTTCAGCTACTTGCAGCGGACCGCAAGGCCGTGGACCATGCAAGCTCAGGTTCAAAGCGGGGGCGATTCTTGAAGCGTCGGCAGATTGCGGCAGGTTTCGGCGGCAGGACTGACGAGCCACTGAGCTTTTCATTCCAGGTGATGCCGGGCCTCGCAGCGGCGGATCGGCCTTGACTCCGCTCCGTCGCCTGTCCCGCTGGTTGCCGTCGTGGCTGGACCTGTCGATGCTGCTGAATCCGCTGCTGCCTGCGGAGCAGATGTCGCCTGAATGGCATCGAACCTTCGCGCAGCGCTGCTATCGGCAGACCACCGAACGCGGCCGGCAGTTGCTGGTCACCACCTTGCTGATGGACGGGTTCGCACTGTTCAGCTACGACCTGCCGCTATACCTCGGTGGCCAGTTCAGCGAGCACCGGATGTACGGCGATCTGCTCTGCTGGCGGCTGCTGACGATGACCACTTTCCTCATCTATCTGCCGCTCAGCCTGCGGCTCACGGACGATCCCCGCCCCGGCGTGCAGCACGCGCTGGCCTGGGGCGCGATCGCGCTCGGCCTCGGCACCGGGCTCTGGCATGCGGTGCTGAGCCAGACGATGGCGATCGACATTTCGATCTACGCCCTGTCGCTGTTCATCGTCGCCGGCCTGCTGGTGATGCCGACCCGCCTCAAGCTGCTGATCTACCTGCTCGGTCTGGTGGTGATCGAGATCGGCCTGTTCACGATCACCGAAGACCCGCTGGTGGCGCTCGCGGTCTCGGTCAATGCGATCTGCCTGACCATCGGCGCGATGATCGCCGACCAGGTCGCCACCCGCGCCGCCGTCGTCGATTCCATGCTGGTGCATTCGCTCGACGAGCAACGCGGCCGCGCCGACCGGCTGCTGCGCAACATCCTGCCGGCCGCGATCGCCGATCGACTGAAGAGCGGCGAACCGAGAGTCGTCGAATATCACGCCGAAGTCTCGGTGCTGTTCGCCGATGTCTCCGGCTTCACCCAACTGGCCAGCGAACTGTCACCGGAACGGCTGATCGAGATGCTCGAAAGCCTGTTCCGCAGCTTCGACGCGCTGACCGAGCAGCACGGCGTGGAGAAGATCAAGACCGTCGGCGACGCCTACATGGCGGCAGCCGGCGTGCCGCTGGCAGTGCCGGACCATGCCGAGCGCATCGCCCGGCTGGCGCTGGCGATGGTCGAGGCCTGCGAGCGCCTGGGCCGCGAAACCGGCCTGACGCTGCAACTGAGAGTCGGCATCCACAGCGGCAGCGCGATCAGCGGCGTCATCGCCCAGAAGAAGTTCTCCTACGACCTCTGGGGCGATACCGTGAACACCGCCAGCCGCCTCGAATCGCGCGGTGTGGCCGGCCGTATCCAGGTCCCCGAACAGACCCGCCTGCGGCTGCTGCACCAGTTCGAATTCGAGCAGCGCGGCCATTTGTACCTGAAAGGCAAAGGCCGGACGGCGGGCTATTTCCTGATCGCCGAGAAGACTGCAGAAGCAGCCTGAATCGACGCACTCAGATGCTGCGCGCCAGACGAATGCCGCTGAATTGCCAGCGCGTCGCCGGCGGAAAGAAGTTGCGGTAGCTGCTGCGCACATGGCCCGGCGGCGTTGCCCAGGAACCGCCGCGCAGCACCATCTGGTTGATCATGAACTTGCCGTTGTATTCGCCGACCGCGCCGGTCGCCGGCTGAAAACCGGGATACGGCAGATAGGCGCTGTGGGTCCATTGCCAGCGCTCGCCAGTCATCTGCGTAAGCGCCGCGCGATCGGCCAACTGCGCGGCGATTTCCCATTCGGCTTCGGTCGGCAGTCTCGCCTCGGCCCAGCGGGCAAAGGCATCGGCCTCGTAATAGCTGAGGTGGCAGACCGGCACCGCTGCCACGCGCGGCTGGCGGCCGGCCGGCGTGTAGTGGCTGCCGTCATCGAACCAGTACAGCGGTGCCTGCCAGGCACCGGCCTGCAGCGCGTCCCAGCCATCGGACAGCCACAGCTCCGGTCGCTTGTAGCCGCCGTCGTCGATAAACGCTTGGTACTCGGCATTGCTGACCAGCCGCGAGGCCAGCGCGAAGGCTTCGGCAAACACCCGGTGGCGCGGCATTTCGTTGTCGAACGCGAAGCCGGCTCCGGCATGGCCGATCGCCTGCACACCGGCCGCGAAACTGATCCACTGCAGCGGTGATTCGGTCGTGGCCTGCGCTTCGGCGCGATAGACCGGATAGACCGGATAGAGCGGGTTGCGCGACAGGTGGTGCTTCAGATCGGTGACGATCAGCTCCTGATGCTGCTGCTCGTGATGCAGGCCCAATTCGATGCGATCGAGCATTTCAGCATCAAGACTGCCTTGGGCCAGCGCCGCCAGCAGACGCGCCTCGATGGTCTTTCGATAGGCGAGGACCTGATCCAGCGACGGCCGCGACATCAGCCCGCGCTCAGCCCTCGGCGCGCGCGCGCCAATGCCGACGTAGTAGGAATTGAACAGCTCGCGATACGCAGGATCGACCGGCTGATAGGCCGTATCGACGGCAGCCAGCACGAAGGTTTCGAAAAACCAGGTGCTGTGCGCGAGATGCCACTTGACCGGGCTGGCATCGGCCATCGACTGCAACTGGCAGTCCTCGGCACTCAAGCCCTCGGCCAGCTTCAGGCTCTGCGCGCGAATGCGCAGGAACTGATCCGACAAGGCCCGGCAGCGATCCACCCCTCAGGCCAGCGCCAGGAACACTGCAAAGCGTCGCGCCGGGTCCTGCCTGACGCGGTGGCTGCTGGAGCCGGCGGCGTCGAGCAGCCCGCCGAAACGGGCCGGCGAGTACTTGTACGAGTACTCGGTGACGATGGTCTCGCCGGCCGCGAAATCGCGCTCGGCAGGTAGCGGCCGAGTGAAGCGCACGGTCTGCGGGGTGCTCGCAACGAGGTGCATCTCGACTCTGCTTTCCTCGGCATTGAACCAGGCGCGATGGGCGAAAGCGCGAGGATCGAAATTGGCACCGAGCACGCGATTGGCCACCCGCAGCACATTGCGATTGAACGCGGCGGTGACGCCGAGCGCGTCGTCGTAGGCGGCTTCGAGCCGCCCGGCATCGCGCTCGCAATCGACACCGATCAGCAGGCCGCCGTAGCCGCCGCCAAGCTGGCGCAGGGTTCTCAGCAGCGTGATCGCGCGCAGCGGCTCGAAATTGCCGATCGATGAACCGGGATAGAAGAACAGCGGCGGCGCCGAGACTTCAGCGAGCACCGGGGCCAGCATCTGCGGACGGGTCAGGTCGGCGACCACGCCGATCGCTTCCAGATCGGGATGGGCTTCGGCGATCCGCGCCACCGCCGGCCGCAACCAGGCATCGGCAATGTCGACGCCGACATAGCGGCGCGGCACCAGTACAGACAACCAGTCGCGCGACTTCGCGGCATCGCCGGCACCGAGATCGACCCACTGGAAGCCCGCCGGCAGCGTGCGGCTGATCTCGACCGCGATCGCCTCGCGCGCTTCGCTGAAGATCGAAGCTTCGATCCGGGTCGGGTGGTATTCGTCGAGCTGGCAGATGGCGTCGAACAACGCGCTGCCCTGGGCATCGTAGAAGAACTTCGGATCGGTGCGCGCGTCGGCCGCGAGCAAACCGGCGAGCAGGCGCGCCGCATCCTCGGCAAGGTTCGCGGTGTGCAGTTCGACGATCCGCGTTGCGGCGTGCGGAGCGACAGCGAAGAACTCGTCGCGCAGGGCGGAAGCAGAGACTTTGGGCACGTCGGTAGCGCTCTTGGGGGCGACCCGGATACGGGCCGACGCGGCAGGTGGATTCAGACGCGGTAAGCGCCGAACTTCATGATCTGCGAGATGCCGGCCATGATCCGCCGCACCGGCATCGGCACCGGCACGGCACCGGCGGCCACCGCTTCCTTGCCGTGGCGCGTTTCATCGGCGCGCATCGCTTCGACGATCGCCCGTGAACGCCGGTCCTGGCGTGGCAGCTTGCCGAGATGCTCGTTGAGATGATCGACGACCTGGCGCTCGGTCTCCTCGACAAAACCCAAACTGGCCTTGTCGCCCACCAGCCCGGCGGCGGCCCCGATCGCGAACGACCCGGCATACCACAGCGGGCTCAGCACGCTCGGCTGCTCGCCGAGCTCACGCAGCCGGGCATCGCACCACTGCAGATGATTGCGCTCCTCGGCCGCGGCGCGCAGCAGGTACTCGCGCACCTGGTGATCGCGGGCGACCAGCGCCTGGCCGTGATACAGCGCCTGGGCCGACACTTCGCCGGCGTGGTTGACGCGCATCAAGCCGGCGGCGTGCTTGCGCTCGCGCTCATCGAGCGGCGCTTCCGCCACCCGTTCTGCCGGGTAGCGGCTGGACAGCGGTGCCGCCGGGCGCGCGGCAAACGGGCCCCTGGCCAACAGGCCGAGCCCCTTGCCGACCTGCAGCAGCAGGCGATCAACCGGGGTGTAATCACGGCTCGCGTCAGCGACCGGCTGCGTCTGAAAAGGCGTGGCCATTTGTGGCGCTCCAAGGTTTTTTCTATTCTGCTGGCGTTCCCTGCTACCCGCCACCCTGGCCCGGTAGCTCATCCGCCTGCACCCGCAACGGAATTCGCCATGAATCCTCCCCTTACCCTCCGGCTGGCGCTGGCGTTTGGTCTTGCCGCATCGGCCGTCACCATCGCCTCTGCGGCCGATCCGATCGCGTCGCTGACCGGTGCCGGCCTGCCGCCGGAAGTCGCTGCTGCAGCTGCCGGCATCGATGCCGAACACATCAAAAATCAGGTCCGCTTCCTGTCCAGCGATTTGCTCGAAGGCCGCGGCACTGGCAGCCGGGGAGGCGATATCGCCGCCGAATATCTGGCCACGCAGTTCGCGCTGGCCGGGCTCAAGCCCGCTGGCGACAACGGCAGCTACCTGCAGAAAGTGCGCTTCGCCGGCAGTCAGACGCTGGCCACGACGACCATGTCCTTCGTGCCGACCAATGGCGAAGCGCTGCCGCTGAAGCTGTTTGACGACTACGTGGTATCGGACCAGAGCCTCAGCGAATCGACGATCGTCGACGCGCCGCTGGTGTTCGTCGGCTACGGCATCGAAGCACCCGAGTACCAGTGGGACGATTACAAAGGCGTGGACATGCGCGGCAAGGTGGCGCTGATCATCGTCAACGAACCTATGTCGACCGACCCGAAATTCTTCAAGGGCGAAGCGCTGACCTACTACGGCCGCTGGACCTACAAGTTCGAGCAGGCGGCGCGCAAGGGCGCCGTCGGCGCGGTGATCATCCATCGCGACGATCTGGCCAGCTATCCCTGGCAGGTGGTGAAAAGCTCGTGGAGCAATGAGTCGATTGCGCTGGCCGACGATCAGCGGCCGAAGCTGAAGGCCGCGTCCTGGGTGCAGTTGGAGGTGGCGCGCCTGCTGCTGGCGCTGTCCGGCCGCGATCTCGACGCCGCGATCAAGGCCGCCGGCACTCGCGAGTTCCGGGCCTTCGATCTGCCGGTGAAGCTGCGCGCTTCGATCGACAGCCAGGTGCGCCGCTTCGAGTCCTCGAACGTGGTGGCGATGCTGCCCGGCGCCGACAAGGCCGCGCCGCGGCAGGCGGTGCTGTACAGCGCCCACTACGACCATCTGGGCGTCGCCCCCAAGATGGCTGGCCCGCCGGAAATGGATCGCATCTTCAACGGTGCCATCGATAACGCCACCGGCTGCGCGGTGCTGCTCGAACTGGCGCGCGCGTATGCCTCTGTGAAGGAACCACCGCCGCACTCGGTGATCTTCGCGGCGGTGACCGCCGAGGAAAAAGGCCTGCTCGGCTCGAAGTATCTCGGCGAGCATCCGCCGATTCCGGCGGCACAGATCACGCTGAATCTGAACTTCGACAGCTTCGCGCCGTTCGGCGTGCCGGAAAGCGTCAAACTGCTCGGTGCCGATCGCCTGACTTTCCTACCGTCGGTTGAAAAGGTCGCCAAGGCCTTCAAGTTCACCATCGAGGCCGATTCGCGGCCGCTGGCCGGCAGCTACTACCGCTCCGATCACTTCAGCATGGCCCGCGTCGGCGTGCCGGCGTTCTCGGTCAGCCTCGGCGACAAGTACGTTGGCCAGACCCGCGAATGGGCGCAGGAAAAGAGCCGCGAATACACCGCCAAGACCTATCACCAACCCAGCGACGAGTTCCGCGAGGACATGGATTTCTCATCGAGTGTCGAGATCGCCCGTTTCGGCCTGGCCCTCGGCTGGCAGGCGCTGAGCCTGCCGAAATCGATCGCCTGGCTGCCCGGCGACGAGTTCGAAGCCACCCGTCTGAAAAGCGAGCGCAACCCTTGATCATCACCCTGAGCTGGAGCGCCTGAGTCATGGCCTACTGGCTGCTGTTTTTCCTGATTGCCTTCGTTGCACTCGCCCATGCCCGGGCCGGCATCCGCACCACCAGTCTGGTGCTCGGTGCGGTGACCTTGTTCTATGGCGTGTTCGGCGATTCCTGGATCGCCTTCGGGCTGATGATGATCGCCGGGCTGATCGTGTTCGGGCCGCTGAATCTGCCGGTGCTGCGTCAGGAATGGCTGTCGCGACCGCTGTTCACCGGTTTTCGTCGCGTGCTGTCGCGGCTCGATGAACGCCAGCTCGCGGCGCTGACCGGCACCGGCACCGGCTGGGAAGCCGAGCTGTTCAACGGCCAGCCGGATTGGAGCCGCTTTCACGAAAGCTACAGCGCCCGTCTGACCCCGGACGAGCGCAGCCTGCTCGACGGCCCGCTGGCCGAGTTCTGCAGCCGCTACGCCCGAGATCCCGGAGTTCCTGGAAAGGCGGGGCCAGCGGCCCATGCGCGGCTGCGCGCCTATGGCCTGCACGGGCTGGCTGTCGACGGCTTGCACGGTGGGCTCAGCCTGTCGGCACTGGCACAGTCAGCCGCGCTGATGCGGCTCAGCGCCAGCGCCGGCAGCGATCTGGCCCAGCGCATCGGCGCGCCGTCGCGGCTGGCCTGGATCGCCGCGTTGCAGCGCCATGGCACGCCAGCCCAGCAAAGCCGCTGGCTGCCGCAACTGGCTGCGGGCGCCAACTTGCAGACCATCGAATCCGGCATTGCCGGCGATGCCGTGATCGAAGCCGGCGACGAGGGTCCGGCGCTGCTGCTGACACTCGACATCACCCTGGTCGCCGATGCGGAAATCGTTGGCTGCTGTGTCGACCTGCGCGATCCCGAAGCGCGCCTGGGGCCGGGTGCTGCGACCGGACCCACCTGGCTGCTGCTCGATGCGACGCTGCTGCGCGACAAGGCCGGCCCCTTGCGCCTGCCGCTGGCCGCTGTGATCGGCGATCGCGAGCACATCGGTGAAGCCGCCCGCCAGGGTGCTGAAAGCCGCGCCGTCGCCGACGCGATCTCACCGATCGCCATTCACGCCGGCTCCGCCACCGCGCTGGCGCTGGCCGCCGGCAGCCTGGCCAAGCTGCATGCGCCGTTCGGGCTGTCGCTCGGCGAACGCTCGCTGGCCGAGGAAGCGCTAGCCACCCTGGCGGCACGTGCCACCGCCGCACAAGCGCTGGCGGCGCTGACTGCCCGCGCCGTCGATCTCGGCGAGAAGCCTTACGCGGCCGCCGCGTTCGCGCGCACCTTGGGCCTGGCCCAGGCGCGCGAATGCACGGCGACGGCGCGCGACCTCGGTCTCGATCAGGGTTTGTCGGCACGGCTGGTGACCGATCTCGACGAACCGCCGTCGGAAACCCTGGAACCGGCGCTGGTCGCCCGTACCGACGTCTACAGCGCCTGCGTGCTGCGCAGCCATGGTGCCTTCATGCAGGCGCTGGCCGCTGCGCAGGACCCGAATCCCGCCACCGCACTGACCCGCTTCGACGACGCGCTGTGGTCGCACGTCGGCCATCTGTTCGGCACCGCCACGCAGGCGTTCGCGCTGGGTCTGACTGCGAGCAGCCCGCTGTTTGGCAGCAGCGCACCGGAAACCCAGTATCTGCGCAGGATCAATCGCTACAGCGCAGCACTCGCGTTCGCGGCCGATGTCAGCCTCAGCGTGATGGCCAGCGAACTCGGCTCGCGCAAGCCTTACACCGCGCTTCGCGCCGTTCGTGAAGCCTCCCGGCGCAGCCTGACCACCTGGCTCGGCGATGCGCTGGCCCAGCTCTATCTGGCCAGCGCGGCACTGCGCCAGTACGACGAAGGCGGTGCCCACCTCGACGAGCGCGCGGTGCTGGAACTGATCTGCACCGACGCTTTCAGCGCCTGCGAAGAAGCACTGGACCGCCTGATCCGCCACTTGTCCTCGCCGTTCCTGGCTTGGCTGACGCGGCGCATCGTGCTGCCGCTGGGTCCCAGCCGCCGGGCACCGCGCGAAGCCACGCAGCGCAGCGTCGCCAACCAGCTACAGGGCGACAGCCGGCTGCGCGAGCGGCTTGGCGAACGCGTCGGCTTGCCGGCCGATGCCAGCCCCTGGCCGCTGATCGACCAGGCGCTTGGCCTGATGCGTGCTGGCGAAGCCATCGAGGCGCGGGCGATCGCCGCGCGCGTCAGCCGCCTGTCGCGCCACGTGCCGACCCGCATCGATCAGACCCGCGACAGCGGCGTGATCGACGAGGCCGAAGCCCAGGCGCTGCGCGACTGGCTGGCCGCGGTCAGCCGAATCCAGAAACCTGATTGACCCTTCTTGAATCTTCTTGGCCAATGACTCCTGCCTTTCCGCTGATCCGACAAACCGCCGCACTCCGAAACGCCCATTACGACCTGCTGGTAATCGGCGGCGGCATCTACGGTGCCTGGACCGCCTGCGACGCCGCGCAGCGCGGCCTGAAGGTGGCGATCGTCGAGCGCAACGACTGGGGTTCAGGCACCTCGCAGTCGTCCTCCAAACTGATCCACGGCGGCCTGCGCTACCTGGAGCACTACGAATTCGCGCTGGTCCGCCACGCACTGGCCGAACGGCGCGTGCTGTCGCGGCTGGCACCGCATCTGGTGCGGCCGCTGAACTTCGTGGTGCCGGTGTGGAAAGGCGCGCGCGTCGGCCGCCTGCAATTGCTCGCCGGCCTGACCCTGTACGACTTCCTGGCCACCGGCAAACAACCGGTGCCGCGCTTCAAATCGTTCTCGCGCAAGAAACTGCTGGCCGCGCATCCCTATCTCGACGAGGCCGGCCTCAGAGGCGGCCTGCGCTATGGCGATTGCCAAGAGGACGATGCGCGGATGACCTTGTTCGTGATCGCCGCCGCCCAGGCTGCGGGTGCGGTCTGCGCCAATGCGGTGGCTGCCGACAGCCTGAGCTTCGACGGCGAGCGCTGCACCGGCGCGACCCTGCGCGACACCGAGACAGGCGAGATCTACACGGTCACGGCCGATTGCGTGGTCAACGCCGCCGGGCCTTGGGCCCATCGCTTGCCGGGCATGGGCAGCAGCGACGGCAAACAGGCGGTGAAACTGCCCGTAAAACTGGTCAAGGGCGTGCATCTGGTGATGCCCGCGATTCCCGAGCTGGAAGATGCTTTCCTGCTCACCGCACCCTCGGATGGCCGGGTGTTCTTCGTCATTCCGTGGAATGGCCGGACCCTGGTCGGCACCACCGAATCCTCGGTCGACGATGCCACTGGCGTCAGCGTCACCGAGGCCGAGGCGCAGTACCTGATCGATGCCGTCAACGCGCTGATGCCGGGGCTGGGCTGGACCGTGGAGCAGGTCATCGGCCGCTTCGCCGGGGTGCGCAGCCTGCAGGCCGAAGACGCCGAGAGCCTGGCGGCAGTGAGCCGCGAATTCACTGTGCTGGAACCACGCCCGGGACTGGTCTGGCCGCTCGGCGGCAAGTACACGACGGCACGCTGCGATGCTGTGGAGATCGTCGATCGCGTGCTGGAAAGCCTCGGCCGTGAGCCGGTCGAATCGCATAGCGATCGCGATGCCCTGCCCGGCGCACCGCACGAGATTCGCGAATTGGGCGACTTCAGCGGCTGGCAGGCGGAAGCGGTCGCCGGCCTGTCGCGGCGCGGGCTGGATGCCGATGTCGCGCGGTCCTTAAGCCTGCGTCACGGCACCGGCGTCACCCGCGTGGAAGCCTTGCTCGACGAGAATCCGGCTTGGGCCGAACGGATCCATCCGGACGAGCCGTATCTGGCGGCGGAAGTGGTGCTCGCGGTGCGCGACGAGATGGCGCGAACAGTTGATGATG
>JAUXYM010000118.1 GCA_030694365.1 Nevskia sp.
GTACAACTGGGTGTGCAGCCCGGTTTCGTAGGACGATTTGCGGCCGGTTTCGAGTGCTGCGCCGTCGACATCGACGACCATGAAATCAGCCCGCGTCAACTCGCCCTTGTGGACGCCGCTGGCGGTGATCAGCAGGTGGCGGTCGTCGAGCCGCGCCGAGAAATTGCCGCCGGTGGCCGGCACCCAGCCACGGGAATGGAACAGCTGGCAGGCGGCGATCAGCTCGTCGGCAAGGGCAGCAGCATTCGGGAAATCCGCCCAAAGATCAGTACGCATCAGCAACTCCAGCCACAGCGGCCGCGCACATTAGGCCAAGCCTCAAGACGATGCAATGACGTTCCCGTCGGCGTTGAGTGGGGCGTTCAGATCAGCACCATGGTCGCCAGACCCAGGAAGATCAGAAAACCCATGCTGTCGGTCAGCGCCGTCAGGATCACGCTGGAGCCGAGCACCGGATCGCGCCCGAAGCGTTCCATCGATACCGGAATGATCGCGCCGGCCGCCGCCGCGACCAGCAGTTCCAGCACGGTGGCGGCAGCGATGACCATGCCGAGCCTGATGTCGTGATAGATCGCGAAGGTCACCGCACCGAGTGCCGAGCCCCAGATCGCGCCATTCATCGCCGCAATCAGCAATTCCTTGATCAGCATCTTCTGCAGCAGCGGCCCGCTGAGCTGGCCCAGGCTCAAGGCGCGGATCACCAGCGCCATCGTCTGATTGCCGGTGTTGCCGCCGATCGAGGCGACGATCGGCATCAAGGTCGCCAGCGCCACCAGCTTCTCGATCGTCGGTTCGTAGAAGCCGATGACACGGGAGGCGGCGAACGCGGTGAACAGGTTCAGCGCCAGCCAGGGCCAGCGATTGCGGCCGCTCTGCCAGACCGGCGCGAACAGATCTTCGTCTTCGCGCAGACCGACCTTGCGCAGCGAATCGCGCTCCTGCTGGTCCTTGATCGCATCGAGAATCTCGTCGACGGTGATCCGGCCGACGACTTCGCGATGCAGGTTGACCACCGGCGCGGAAATAAGGTCATAGCGCTCGAAGGCGTCGATCGCGTCGGACACCGCATCGTCGGTGTAGAAGAAGTGCGGGTTCTCGGTCATCACTTCGGCGACCGTCTGCTCGGGTTCGCTGAGCAGCAGTTGTTCGAGCGTCAGCACGCCTCTGAGCACCTTGGCGCGATCGACGACGATGATCTGGTTGGTTTCCGCCGGCAGTTTCTTGCGCCGGCGCAGGAAGCGCAGCACCGCTTCGAGCGAAGCGTCGTCACGCACCGGGATGAAGTCGATGTCCATCAGGGCGCCGACGGTGCCGTCGGGAAACGACAGCACCGAGCGCACTTCGGCTTGATCGGCGGAATCGAGCCGGGCCAGCACTTCGGCGCCGGCATCGGAGGGCAGCGACGCGATCAGCTCGGCGATGTCGTCCGATTCAAGATGATGAAACGCGGCGGCGATATCGCCCGGTGCCATGTCCTCGATCAGCGAGCGACGGACCACATCCGAGGTTTCCAGCAGCACCGAACCGCGGCGTTCGGCACGGACCAGTTGCCAGGCCATCTCGCGGGCATCGGGCGGCAGGCTTTCGAGGACGAAGGCGATGTCGGCCGGATGAAAGTGGGCCAGGCGCTGTTCGAGCGCGGCGTTCTGCTGGCGCGCGACCAACTGGCTGACCACATCGATCGGTGCGCCGCTATGCGACTCACTCTTCGACACCAGTTCGCGCTCGACCGCCTGCCGGGTCAGCATCTCGATCACCTGCGCGCGCGCGCGTTCCAGGTTGCGGTGATGCGGGTTGTCGCGGCTGGAGGCGTCCATAAGCTCGGCACCCTACATGCGGGCTGTCTCAGAACCAAGACAGCGCGAACTGCAGAAACGAGAAAGCCCGCAAAGAGCGGGCCTTCTGGATCCCGGCTTTCGCCGGGACGAGTTTTCGGCTCTAGCGCCGAAAGCTCACTTGATCTTGCCTTCCTTGAACATCACGTGCTTGCGCACGATCGGGTCGTACTTGGAAAACTCGAACTTGTCCGGCGTGTTCTTCTTGTTCTTCGTCGTCGTATAGAAGAACCCGGTGCCGGCGGTCGAGATCAGTTTGATCTTTTCGCGGTCTTTCTTGCCTTTGGCCATTTCTTACACCTTCTCGCCGCGTGAGCGGAGGTCGACGATGATCGCCTCCAGGCCCTTCTTGTCAATGATGCGCATGCCGTTGGCGGACACGCGAAGACTCACAAACCGCTTCTCGGCTTCAAACCAGAAACGATGGGTATGCAGATTAGGCAGGAAGCGACGACGACGCTTGTTGTTCGCGTGCGAGACCGTGTTACCCACGATCGGCTTCTTGCCGGTGACTTGGCAGACTCTGGACATGACACAACCTCGAAACTGGGGCCGAGTTGAATTACGCAGCCGCGAAAAAGGACGCGAAATGTACCAGCACGCCCTTGCTCCGGCAAGTGCTGGCGACATAAAAACATTCTTGGGTGACGCGAAGGCTTCGTTACTAAATGCTTCAGAGCCAGCCGCGTTCGGCGAAGGATACCGGTTGTCCCTCGCCAACGACGAAATGATCGAGCACGCGGACATCGATCAAGGCCAGTGCGTCACGCAGACGGTTGGTCAGCGCGCGGTCGGCGAGGCTCGGTTCGGCGATCCCGGACGGGTGGTTGTGGGCGAAGATCACCGCTGCCGCCTGTGCCCGCAGTGCTTTCTTCAACACTTCACGCGGATAGACATCGGCGGCGTTGATGGTGCCGATCGACAAGGTCTCGAAGCCGATCACCTGATTCTGGCTGTCGAGGAACAGCGCGCAGAACACTTCGTGATCGAGATCGCGCAGTTTCAGGCGCAGGAAATCGCGCGTGGCGGCCGGGTTCGGCAGCGCGCTGCGCTCGTGCAGTGTCTCGGCACGATGGCGGTGGGCGATCTCCATCACCGCCTGCAGTTGCGCGTACTTGGCATCGCCCAGGCCATGCGCCGCGCAGAAATCCGCGCGGCTCGCCTTCAATAAGGCACGCAGGCTGCCGAAGCGGATCAGCAGATCGCGCGCCAGATCGACCGCACTGCGGCCGACCACACCGGTGCGCAGGAAGATCGCCAGCAATTCGGCATCGGACAGCGCCGCTGCACCGCGCAGCAGCAGCTTTTCGCGCGGCCGTTCGTCTTCGGGCCAGTCGGTGATCGGCATGTCCGTTACTCCATTTTTTGTTCGCGGCCGGCGATTGCCAAAGGCTAGCGCGGCCAGCGGCTACAATTCTGCGCGCCAGATCACAGCCTTCTTCAGGCTTTGCTGGGTTTCACTGCTCCCGTCCGTGTCCAGTCCGAACTCCATGTCTTCCCCAATAAACTCCGGTTTGAATCACGGCCTGAATCCCGGTCGACGCATCTTGCTGGCGTTGTCCGGTGGCATCGCCGCGTACAAGTCCGCCGAGCTGGCTCGCCGCTTCGTGAAGAGCGGCTGCGAGGTGCAGGTGGTGATGACCGATGCAGCACTTCGTTTCATCGGCGCCCAGACCTTCCAGGCGCTGACCGGCAAGCCGGTGCGCAGCTCGCTGTGGGACGAAGCGGCCGAAGCGGCGATGGGCCATATCGAACTGGCCCGCTGGCCGGACGCCATTGTCATCGCCCCGGCCACCGCCAACACCTTGGCCAAGATCGCGCAGGGCTTCGCCGACGATCTGCTGACCACCTTGGTACTGGCCACCGACAAACCGATCTTCGTCGCCCCGGCGATGAACCGCCTGATGTGGGCGAACGCGGCGACGCAAGCCAACATGCGCACGCTGCGCAGTCGCGGCTATCGGGTCATCGGCCCGGGCAGCGGTGCCCAGGCTTGTGGCGAAGTCGGCGAGGGCCGCGTGGCGGAGCCAGAAGAGGTGGCGGCCGTGGTGCTGGCAGCGCTGGCTTCGGGTAGTGCTGCGAAAGCGGTCGATGGCCCGCTCAGCGGCCGCCGCGCCGTGGTCACCGCCGGCCCGACGCGTGAACCGATCGACCCGGTTCGCTTTATCACCAATCGCTCATCCGGCAAGCAGGGGTATGCCGTCGCCGAAGCGCTGCGCGCGCTCGGTGCCGAGGTGACCCTGATCAGCGGCCCGGTCAGTCTGGCGACTCCGGCGGGGGTCCATCGCATCGACTGCGAAACCGCGCAGGAGATGCTCGATGCGACGATCGCCGCCTGTGCTTCGGCCGACATCCTGATCGGCACGGCGGCGGTGGCCGACTACCGCTGCGTGGAAATCGCCGGCCAGAAGATCAAGAAGAAGGCCGACACCCTTGAGCTCGAACTGACCAGGAACGCCGACATCCTGACCGAGGTGCGCGCGCAGCAGCCGAAGCTGTTCATCGTCGGTTTCGCTGCCGAGACCGAGAAGCTGGCCGAGCACGCCAAGGGCAAGCTGTCCGCCAAGAAACTCAATCTCATTGCCGCCAACTGGGTCGGCCAGGGCCGAGCCTTCGATCGCGACGACAACGCGCTGACCGTCTACTGGGCGGACGGCGAACTGGCGATCGGCCCGGCCGACAAGCGCGAGCTTGCCCAGCAGCTTGCCGGCCTGATCGCCGAGCGCTACGCGGCGCGCAATGCGGCGACACCCGAGAAGGCTATGCCTAAATCCAAGGTCAAGAAAAGCCAATGAGCAGCAAAGCGATCCAGCTGAAGATTCTCGACCCCAGAGTCGGCCGCGACCTGCCGCTGCCAGCGTATGCGACCAGTGGTTCTGCTGGCCTGGATTTGCGCGCGCTGCTCGACGAGCCGCTGAGCCTGGCACCGGGCGCGACCAGCCTGATCCGCACCGGCCTCGCCATTCACATCGAAGACCCTGGCCTCGCCGCGGTGATCCTTCCGCGTTCCGGCCTCGGTCACAAGCACGGCATCGTGCTCGGCAATCTCGTCGGCCTGATCGACTCGGACTACCAGGGCGAGCTGATGGTCAGCTGCTGGAACCGCGGCCAGACCTTGTTCGTCATCGAGCCGGGCGAGCGCATCGCTCAGCTGGTCATCGTTCCCGTGGTGCGCGCGGAGTTCGAGCTGGTGTCCGAATTTGGCAGCAGCGAGCGCGGCGCCGGCGGCTTCGGTCATACCGGCAGACACTGATGAAGCAGTGGCTAGTGGCCAGTGTTTAGTGGCCAGTGGACGCTGTGCGGTTCCTGCTGTTGCTTCACCGCTGAACACTAGCCACTGACCACTCGCCACTGCTTCCAGATGATTGCCGACAAAGCCAACCCTTCGACCATCGCCCAGGTTCTGACCGAGGCGCTGCCGTACATCCGCCGTTTTGCCGGCAAGACCATCGTCGTCAAGTACGGCGGCAATGCCATGGGCGACGACGACATGATCGGTTCGTTCGCGCGCGACATCGTGCTGATGAAGGCGGTCGGCATGAACCCGGTCGTCGTTCACGGCGGCGGGCCGCAGATCGGCAAGCACCTGGAAAAGCTCGGCAAGAAGAGCGAGTTCATCGACGGCATGCGGGTCACCGATGCCGAAACCATGGACGTCGTCGAGATGATGCTCGGCGGCCTGGTCAACAAGGCCGTGGTCAACGCGATCAACCAGCAGGGTGGGCGTGCGGTTGGTTTGACCGGCAAGGACGGCGGCCTGATCCGCGCCAAGAAGCTGTATGTCGCCGGGGGCGATATCGGCCAGGTGGGCGAAGTCGAAGCGATTGATCCGAGAGTCGTCGATCACCTCGAAGCCGGCGGCTTCATTCCGGTGATTGCACCGGTCGGCGTCGGTGCCAAGGGCGAGGCCTACAACATCAATGCCGATCTGGTCGCCGGCAAGCTGTCCTCGGTGCTGAAGGCCGAGAAGCTGATGCTGCTGACCAATGTCAGCGGCCTGATGGACAAGCAGGGCAAGGTGCTGACCGGCCTGACCGTGGCCCAGGTCAACGCGCTGATCGCCGACGGCACCATCTACGGCGGCATGCTGCCGAAGATCGCCTGCGCGCTCGATGCGGTGACCAGCGGGGTCAAGAACGCGGTGATCATCGACGGCCGGCTCGAGCATGTGGTGCTGCTCGAGCTGTTCACCGACGAAGGCATCGGCACCTTGATTCGGGGCTGAATAAGACCCCCGCCAGCCGTCCACTGGAACGGTTGGCGGGGCTGGCTCGCTTCAGTGGCTGGCGTTGACGATGGTCACCCGCTGGACCTTCGGATTGTTGAGCCGGGCACCGCCGGTCGGCACCGACAGTTCCACCCGGAAATTCTCGTTGCGCTCATAGATCGCGTCCCAGACGATCGGGATCGTGAAGGTCTTGTCGGCGGCGTCGCCGGTAGCCCAGAACAGGTCGCCGGTGGTGGCGCTGTAGTCCGAGCCCGCCAACGCACTGCCGTCGACGGTCGCGTAGTGAACGCTGACGGCGTTGGCCGTGCCGCCGCTGCGCTGCACGGTGACGGTCAGCGTGCCGGCACTCTCGTTGACGCTGACTGCCGAGGCGCTGAGCGTCAGCACGCCGGGACGATCGTCGTCGCCGATGTTGCCGGTGCTCAGTGCGCGGCCGAGGGTGGCCCCTCCGGTCGGCGTCGACAAGGTCATCGTGAAGCTTTCCTTCTCCTCGACGCTCTGATCGTCGATCAGCGGCACAGTGATCGTCTTCGGCGCGGAGTCGCCCGGTGCCCAGCTCAGGCTGCCGGAAACCGCCGCATAGTCCTGACCGGCGACAGCGCTGCCATCGGCAGTCGCGTAGCGAACGCTGACTGCGCCATCAAAGCTGCCCGAGCGGTTGACCACGAACACCGCGCTGCCGGCACCTTCCTTGACGGTGACGCTGGCGGCCGCCAGCGCCAGCCGCATCGGCTTGCCGCTCGCGGTGACACCGGTACCGCTCAGATCGGCCAGGGCCGGGCTGCTCGCAGCGCTGCTGAAAACGCTCAGGGTGCCGCTGCGCAGGCCGGTGCCGGTCGGTGCGAAACTCACTTCGATCGTGCAGCTCGACGCCGCTGCCAGCAGCAGGCCGCAATGGCTGGTCTGTGCGAAGTCGCCGGTGGCGGCGACGCTGCTGATGGTCAGCGCGGCGTTGCCGGTGTTCGAAAGCGTGACGCTCTGCGCCAGGCTGTAGCTGCCGACGGCCTGTGCCGCGAAGCTCAAGCTGGCCGGACTCAGGGAGGCGCTGGCTTCGGTGCCGACGCCCTGCAGCGTGAATTGAGCCGCTGCAGCACTCTGCACCGGCGAGCTGTTGACGCTCAAGCTGGCGCTGCGGCTGCCCGAGCTTGCCGGCGTGAAGCGGAAGCTCGCGGTGCAGCTTTCGTGCACGGCCAGCAGACGGCCGCTGCAGTTGTCATTGCCGATCGCGAACTCGGTCGGCTGGTCGCCGCCGGCATTGAAGCCGGTGATGGTGATCGCGACATTGCCGTCATTGCTGAAGCTCAGGCTCTGCGCGGCACTGCTGCTGCCGACCGGCTGGTTGCCGAAGTCGATCGATCCCGGGCTCACCGACAGGCTGTAGATCGCCGCGATGCCGGTGCCAGACAGATTGACGCTGACCAGATCGGCGCTGTTCGACGGAATCTGCAGCGCTGCGCTGCGGCCACCGGCCGCCACTGGCTTGAAGCTGACGCCGATCAGGCAAGTGGCGTTCGGCGCGAGGCCGCTGCTGCAGGTATTGCTGCCGAGCAGGAAGTCGGCCGGATTGGCCCCAGTCACGGCCGGCGTGCCGACATGCAGGCTCACCGTGCCGGTGTTGGTCACGGTCACCGTCTGTTCGGCGCTGCTGCTGTCGACCAGGCGTTCGGCGAAGCTCAAGGACGTCGGGCTGGCATCGATCTTCGCGGCGGTGCGCAGGATCAGCGCGGTCGGCGTCACTTCCAGTGTCGCTTCGAGCCCGGGCGGCAAGCTGCCGAGCACGGCGTTGGCGGCCAGGAAGCCGTTGGCAGCGCCGTAGTTGATCAGCGTGTAGTCGCTGCCGGCGATGAGGCCGGCGTCGACGATGTCGATTACCGCGGCGCCACCGCCGCTGAAGTTCAGCGCGCCGCTGATGTTGAGGCTGTCGACGTTGCTGCCGAGTTCGAACGAGAACCGGCTGCCGCCAGTGATCGCCAGATTGCCGTCGATCGAAAGCGGTCCGAGGTTGCCGGGAGCCGCCGCCTTGCCCGGCGCAATCGTGCTGCCGGTTTCGGCAACGACATTGCCGACCGTGCCGCTGCCGCCCAGTACCGCGCCGCTCTTGACCGTGACCGTACCGGTACCGGTCGCGCTGCCGCTGAGGTTGTTCGCGTAGAGGCTGCCGCCACTCACCGTGGTGTTGCCGCTGTAGGTGCTGGCCCCCGACAGGCTGACGATGCCGCTCTTGATCTCGACGCTGGCGAAGTTCGACAGGATGCCGGCATAGCTGAAGCTGCCATCCACATCGACCGTATTGCTGCCGCTGCCGCCGGACACGTCGCCGATGATCGAGCCGCCATACAGAGCCAGTAGGTCGTTGCCGGCTTCGAGGTCGATCGCCAGGCCGTTGTCGCCCTGGATGGTGCCGCGGTTGGTCACAGTGTCGTTGCCGTCGCCGGTCTGGATCGCAGCGCCTTCGGCAGCGTTGCCGGCGCCTTCGATGACGCCAGTCGCGTTGTTGGTGAGGGTGTCGGCATAGCTGCCGATGAAGTGGATCGCGTAGCTGTCGTAGCCGCGGATCAGGCCGCCGTTGGTGATGGCGGTGGCGCTGAAAGCATTGCCGCCGCTGGAGTTGTCGACCAGCACGCCGTGGCCACGGCGGCCGCTGCCGGTGGTTTCCCGGCCAGTGATTTCGGCACCGGCGTTGTTGACGATCATGCCGCCGCCGATCGACACGCCCTCGGGATTGTTGCCGCCGCCGTCGGAGCTATTGCCGCTGGCACCGGTGCCGCGAATGATGCCGTTGTTGGTCAGCGTCAGCAGGCCGTCGACATCGACACCATCACCGTCGCCGGTGTTGTATTGGCTCGAATCGAAGTTGCCGGTGATGGTGCCGTTGTTGATCACCGTGGCATTGCCGAGGAAGGCAGCGTTGTTGTCGATGTTGATGCCGGAGCCGTTGACGCCGGTGATCGTGCCGCCGACCTGGTTGCTTACCGTGATCGAGAAGTTGGCGGTGGTGCCTGCACTGCCCGTGATGCCGTGGCGGCCGGAAATCAGGCCGGAATTACTGACGTTGACGCCGTTCACGGGTGCGCTGCCGGTGATGTCGGCCTGAATGCCGTCGTCGCTGTCGGCCTGCGTCACCGCGCCGGTGGTCACCGTGCGCGGCAGGGCTTCGATGGTGCCGGCGTTGTTGATGACGCCGTTGACACCGGGGCGCAGCGCATCGCCTGCCGTGCTGCGCAGCACGCCGCTGGCGAGATTGTTGACCGTGTTGCTGCCCCCGATGTCGCGCAGATTCACGGCGCGGTTGCCGGCGGAGCTGATGGTGCCGGCGTTGTCGAGCGTGAACGTGCTGCCCGGTGCAGAGATCTGGATCGCGTCGTCGCCGGCAGCGGAGATCGTAGCCCCTGCGCGGTTGGTGACGTTGACGACGGCGACGCCGGTACTGTTGCGGATGGCGCGGGTGGTGCCGGTCTGGCGAATCACGCCGCTGTTGTCGATCACCGCCGTGCGGGTGCCGCTGCCCCCGGTCACCGTCACCGCGACGGTCCCGCCGGAAATGGCGAGATTGCCGGTGGTGGCCACCGTACCGGTCTCTGTCGCGCCGGCACTACCCGGTGCCAGCGTCTTGGCAGACGTGTCGGCACCAGTAACCGAAAAACTGGCGGCATAAGCCAGAGGCACAGCAGCCAGAACAGCGAGCACAGCGCCAGCACGCACAGCGCGCGTTTTCGACATGGAATTCCCCCGAGAGCCCCGAACTGAAAAGTTGGTCTTTGTTCGAGCCGTCAGCGCCGCTGCAGACACAGCAGACTTCGGCAATCGTTATGACCTTTCGGGAGACTAGAGGCGCTTGTTGAAGAACATGTGATGGAAACGTGACAGACGAGCGCGGTATGCCGGACAGACTTCGGCTTGCGGCGATGGTTTGCGGTGCTCCGCTGCAGGCTTCAGCGCGCCGCTTCGATCGCCGCACGCAGCTGCCGATAGCCCTCGACGACCCGCGGCCCGGGGCGGCCGAGGAATTCTTCGCTGATCGCGACGATCTGCTGATTGCGCACCGCTGGCACCGCGTCCCATCCAGGCCGGCGGCTGACGACCTCGGCGCGATAGTTGGCAACCTTGACGCCGCACCAGCTCATCGCGATCACGTCCGGCGGCGAGGCCAGCACTTGTTCGTCGGTCAGCGGCGTGCTCTTCGCATCGATGCTCGCCCAGGGGTTCTGGCCGCCGGCGAGTTCGATCAGATCGGTTGCCCAGGCAAGGCGCGTCGGCGTGATCACCGGCTTCGGCCACCATTCGATCAGCACTTTCGGGCCGTTCTTGTTGGCCCGGGACGGCATCGCCGCGCGCATCTCGGCGATCAGTTGTTCGCCGCGCTCGGCAATGCCCAGCGCTTCGGCAATCCGCTCGATATCTCGATAAATGTCTTCCAGGCTCAGCGGATCGCAGACCAGGGTGCGGATGCCGGCTGCGGCTATCGCGTCGACGATGCGCTCATGGCCGGGCACGGTCAGCGAAGTCAGTACCAGATCGGGCCGCATCGCGATCACTTCATCGACTCGGAGATCGAGATCGCGGCCGAGCTTCGGAATCGCCGCGACCACGTCGACCGGAAAATCGGAATCGTCGTCGCAGCCGATCAGGCAACTGGCGGCACCGAGCGCGCTGACGATTTCAGTGTTCGAACAGGTGTGGGAAAAGACGCGCATCAATGAGCCTCGCCGACGAACTGCGGGAAGTAGCCGAGCTGATCGTGAACGCTGGCGTCATGCGCCGGCACGATGATCAGCCCCGGATTGGCATCGCGCAGCGCACGGATCTTCAGCACCGCCTGCCAGGTGGCATCGCGATCGGCATCGACTATCAGGCTGGAGATGCTGAACTTGGGTGCTGGCCTATCGATGCCGAGATGGTTCCAGACCGTGTCGCCAACGAAGAAATAGCGGCGGCCATCGGCCAGGCTCAGCAGCAGGCCGGTCGAACCCGCCGTGTGGCCGGGCAGCGGCAGCAGCACGGCACTGCCATCGCCGAACAGATCAAGGCTGGCTGCGAAGCCGGCGTAGGCCGGGCCATCGAAGCTGAACGGATGCCAGCGGGTAGCCGGATTGTTCAGTTGCGAGGGGAGAAACGCCGGCGGATGGCCGTTGGCGGCGGTTCCGCGCTCGGTAGTCGGCAGCCAGATTTCCGCCTGCGGGAAATCACCAAGCGCACTGGCGTGGTCCCAATGCGCGTGCGACAGGAAGATGCGCGGCGGTGCCTCGATGCCAGCGGCCCGCAGTTGCATGATCGCCGGATTGACGTGCTTGAAGGCGAAGATCGGCTTGGCCCAGAACGACATCTCCTCGCCGAACTGCTGATCGACTTGGGTGCCGAGCCCGGCGTCGAACAGGAAGCGGCCCTGCGGATGCTCGACGAGCACCGCGATATGGCCGATCCGCGTCGGACGGAACAGGCCGCCATCGGCAACCACCATCGCTTCCAAGGTCGTTGCTTCTCCAGTCTTGATCAGCGCGAAGCGCAGGCCGGCCGGTGCCTGTGCCTCGGGCAGGGCTGTGCCGTCAGGAATCACTGCGGCGGGCAGCGGCCAGAGCCGCCAGGCAGCGACGGCGGCGAGCACGATCAGCAACATCAACTTGCGCATGGAAGAAGCCTGGATGATGAGGACCGGATGATAACGAGGGTCTCGATGATTACCCGCGTACAATCCGCCCCGGGAGTCGGCCAGACAACCGCTGCCGTCGCAAGACGGGGGAGGAAAGTCCGGGCTCCGCAGGGCGATGTGCCAGCTAACGGCTGGGCGGCGCAAGCCGACGGACAGTGCAACAGAAAGATACCGCCGATGGGCACGCGCTTGCGTGTGTCACAGGCAAGGGTGAAATGGTGCGGTAAGAGCGCACCGCGAGTTCAGCAATGAACCGGCACGGCAAACCCCACATGGAGCAAGGCCAAATAGGGAGGGAGGTGTCTGGCAGCAATGCCATTGGCACGACACGCGGCCCGCGTGCTCTCCGGGTAGGCTGCTGAAGACGGCGAGTGATCGTCGTCGTAGAGGAATGGTTGTCTCGGCGGCGTCGCGCGCAAGCGGGGCGTCGGTAGACAGAACCCGGCTTATCGGCCGACTCCCCTTATTCCTTCGTTTGTGAGCCCCGGCCCGACCCAGTCGGGTCGGGCGTTCGCAGCCGCTGCGAGCCGTGCTCGCAAAGCCGTAGCTGCTCACCCCGGCTTATCGGCCGACTCCCGTTTGATTCGAACCAGCCCGCAGCGCGCGAGTGCTCTACGGGCTTTTTTGTGGTCTACGCCCTTATCGCAGCGTCCTGACTGACCCGAGTCGAGACGCTCCTGGAATGCCAACCAGTTCACGATTGTTTACCGATCGTCCGCCATGTCCGCCCAGCCTTCCGGATCGAAAAATCCCGATTCACTTGAGCTAGTGCTTCTAAAGCATTGTTTTTCATGGGTTAGATGGGCTATTCATTATTCGTTAAGCCTTTGTCCCTGCAGGGTTTTTAGCGGGAATTGCGCTTGCGGGGTGGTGTGGCGTGGCATATAGTGGTTTGAACGGGGGACAAGTGGTGACACTTGGGCTCCCTGCGCGCCATTGTGGGGCTGAATGCCATGTTTGCTGGATCCAACCGACTGACGATTGACGACAAGGGGCGCCTCGCGATTCCCGCGCGCCTTCGTGCCCAGCTCGGCGAGGAGTTCGGCAAGAACGTTGCGGTCACCCTGGGCCCGGAATGCGTCGAGATCTATCCGGCGCCGGTGTTCCGCAAGATGGCCGAGCAGATTCCGAAGATCGCCGACCGCGCCAAGCGCGTGCTGGTGCAGCGGCTGTTCCTCGGCAACGCGGTGGAATCCGAGATCGACGGCCAGGGCCGGATCGTCGTGCCGACCTTGCTGCGCGACATGAAGGCGCTCGGTACCGATGTCGTGCTGGTCGGCGCCTACGATCATTTCGAGCTGTGGTCCTACGCCCAGTGGCAGACCAACAACAGCGAAGGCCAGATCCACTACGCCGACGCCTTCGCGGCGCTGGCCGTGCCATGAGGCCCCCTCGTGCTGCCGGCATCGCTCGCACGACCGTCGACAGGGATCACTAGCCGGATGTACTCCCACCGGCCAGTCCTGCTTGATGAAGCCCTGGCCGGACTCGCCATCCGCCCAGACGGTATTTATGTGGACGGCACCTTCGGCCGCGGCGGCCACTCCGGCGCGATCCTCGAACGTTTAAGCGACGCCGGCGCGCTGCATGCGCTGGATCGCGATCCCGAAGCCGGCCAGCACGCCTGGAAGGTCTTCACCGGCAAGACCAACTTCCATTTCCACGCCGCCAACTTCGCCGACTTGGGTCGCGTCGCGCGGGAAGCCGGCATCGCTGGCCACATCGACGGCATCCTGCTCGACCTCGGCGTTTCCAGCCCGCAGTTCGACGATGCCGCGCGGGGTTTCAGCTTCCAGAACGACGGCCCGCTCGACATGCGCATGGACCCCTCGTCGGGCGTATCGGCGGCCGACTGGCTGGCGCGTGCCGATGAGGCCGAGATCGCCGACGTGCTCTACAAGCTTGGCGAGGAACGCAACAGCCGGCGGATCGCGAAGAAGATCGTCGAGTCACGCGTCGCTGCGCCGCTGACGACCACCGCGCAGCTCGCCGCGCTGATCGCCAGCGTGCCCGGTCCGCGCTCGTTCAAGATCCATCCGGCGACGCGCGCCTTCCAGGCGCTGCGCATCTACGTCAACGGCGAGCTGTCGGCGCTGGAAACCGTGCTGGCGGCGGCACCGGCACTGCTGGCGCCGGGCGGCCGGCTGGCGGTGATCAGCTTCCACTCGCTGGAAGATCGCATCGTCAAGCGCTTTCTCCGCGATGCCGAGGGCACCGAGCGCGACGTGCTGACCGGCCAGCGCCTGAACAGCGACGGCGCGCCACAGTTGAAGCGCGTCGAACGCCGCTTTCCGACCGAGACCGAGACCGATGCCAATCCGCGCGCCCGTTCGGCGGTGCTGAGAGTCGCCGAACGCACGGCCGGAGCGCAGCCGTGAGCGCGACCCCGCGCGGCAACAAGCAGGGCGGCGGTGCCAGCGGCACGCTGCTGCCGATCACCCTCGGCCTGTTCGTGGTGGTCACGGCGCTGTTCGTCGTGCAGATCAAGAACGAGCATCGGCGGCTGACCGTCAAGGCCGAAGCGCTGCGAGTCGAAAACGAATTTCTCGATCTCGAATGGACCCAGCTGCAGCTTGAAGAAGCGACGCTCGCGCAGCAGGCGCGCGTCGAGCCGATCGCCCGCGCGCAGTTCAGCCTGGTCGAGCCTTCGGCTTACCAGATCATCGAGACGCAGAGCGATCAGGGTCGCTTGGCGACGCCGGCCGCTGATGCCCTTGCCGATGTCGTGACGGCACCGGGAGGCACGCCATGAAGCGGCTGCTGAATCCGGCCCAGCGCTCGTTGCCCGATGCGCCGGCCGGCTGGCGCCGAGTCGCGGTGCTCGGCGTGCTCGGCGTGTTTGCGCTGGCGATTACCGCACGCGCCTTCCAGTTGCAGATTCTCAGCAACGACGCCTACAGCAAGAAGGGCGACAACCAGTACGTGCGCATGCAGCAGATGCGCGCCCATCGCGGTGCGGTGCGCGATCGCAACGGCGAACCGCTGGCCTTGTCGGCGCCGGTGGTGTCGATCACCGCCGAGCCGGAACTGCTGCTGGCGGCGACCGGCACCCACGCCGCACTGGCCAGCCTGCTGCAGGAAAGCCCGGTGGCGCTGATCGCCCGCGTCACCAAGCTGCGCAAGCAGGGGCAGATCTATCTCAAGCACTACCTGACCCCGGAAGAGGGCGCCCAGATCGCCGCGCTGAAGGTGCCCGGCGTCAAAACCGAACCGAACTACCGGCGCTTCTATCCGGCCGGTGAAGTGGCTGCCCACGTGGTCGGCTTTCTCGATTTCGAAGGCAATCCCGCAACCGGTGTCGAGCGCAGCGCTGACGAGCGTCTGGCCGGTACGCCAGGCAAGCGCCGGGTGATCCGCGACAACCGCAAGCGCATCGTCGAAGACCCGACCGAGCTGACCCCGGCCCAGCCCGGTGACGACGTCGAAGTGACCCTGGACCTGCGCCTGCAATACCTCGCCTATCGCGAGCTGAAGGCGGCGGTGACCGACAACCGCGCCAAGGGCGGCCTGATCGTGCTGGTCGATCCCCGCAGCGGCGACATTCTGGCGCTGGCCAGCCAGCCGGGCTTCAACCCGAATCGCTCCGATGTCCGCGATCCGGAAGCCCTGCGCAACCGCGCCGTGGCGATGACCTTCGAGCCGGGCTCGACAGTCAAGCCCCTGCTGGTCGCCCAGGCGCTGGACACTGGCGCGATCCGCCCGGACTACACCGTCGACACCGGCAACGGCTTCCTGAAAGTCGGCAATGTCAACGTGCGCGACGTCCACGCCGCCGGTGTCGTCGATCTGGCGACCTTGCTGGCCAAGTCCTCGAATGTCGGCGCTGTCCACGTCGGCCAGAAGATGGGCACCGAATCGATCTGGAACGGCTACACCAAGTTCGGCTTCGGAGAAAAGGTCGGTTCCGGTCTGCCCGGCGAAGAACGCACGGTGCTGCGCGACTACCACCGCTGGCGTGCGTCCGACACCGTCACCGCGTCCTACGGCTATTCGTTCACTTCGAACGCGCTGCAACTGGTGCGCGCCTACTGCGCGCTGGCCAACGACGGCCTGATGCCGGCACTCAGCATCTTGAAGCGCGACAGCGCGGTGCCGCCGCAGCGGGTGGTGTCGGCCCATACCGCGCAGCTGGTCCGTGGCCTGCTCGAAGGCGTGATCGTCAAGGGCGGTAGCGGCACCAAGGCGGCGGTGCCCGGCTATCGGGTGGCCGGCAAGACCGGCACGGTCAAGAAGAACGGCAAGGGCGGCTACATCAAAGGTGCCTATCAGTCGACCTTCGTCGGCATGATGCCGGCCGAAAATCCCAGCCTGGTGGCGCTGGTGATGATCGACGAGCCCGGCAATGGCAACTACTACGGCGGTGCCGTATCGGCCCCGGTATTCGGCCGAGTGATGGCCGGCGCGGCGCGTCTGCTGCAGATCAAGCCGGACGAGATGCCGCTGCCGGAACCAGTTCCCCTGGTGCCGGCAGTGCCGACCCAGAGAGTCGACACCGGCATGCCGATCGCAAGGGCGCAGCCGTGAACGCCGCGCTCGCCACCCGCAGCCTGCGCAGCTTGCTCGATGGCTATGCCCGCGATATTCCGGAACTCGCAGTCACCGGTCTGACGCTCGACAGCCGTCAGATCCAGCCCGGTGCGCTGTTCCTCGCCGTGCAGGGCAGCGCTGCTCACGGTCTGACTCACGCTGAAGCGGCGTTGAAGCGCGGTGCCGTCGCCATCGCCTGGGAGCCGGCGGCAGGTGTTGCTGCGCCATCGCTGCCAGTGCCGGCCATCGCCGTGCCTAACCTGTCCCGCCATGCCGGCGAGATCGCCGCACGCTGGTATTTCCAGCGCGGGGGCCAGCCGTCCGCTGCGCTGTTCATCGCCGGCATCACTGGCACCGATGGCAAGACCTCCACCGCGCATCTGATCGCCCAGGCGCTGGATCGTCTCGATATGCCTTGCGCCTATTTCGGCACCCTCGGCTACGGCCGGCTCGGTCGTCTCGCCGATGCCTCGCACACCACGCCGGACCCGGTGCGTCTGCAGGCGCTGTTGGCCGACAGCCGCGACGCGGGCGCGCAAGCCTGCGCGATGGAAGTGTCTTCCCACGCGCTCGATCAGGCACGGGTTGGCGGGGTCGCTTTCGATGTCGCTGTGCTGACCAATGTCGGCCGCGATCATCTCGACTATCACGGCAGCGTGGAGCACTACGCCGCCGCCAAGCGCAGCCTGTTCGCAGTCGATGGTCTGAAGGCCGCCGTACTGAATCGAGACGACACCCATGGCGCGCGTTGGGCTGACGAACTGCTCGCCGAAGGCCGCACGCCGGTGGTCGTCTACGGTCTCGATGGTGCGATCCCGGCCAGCGGCCAATACCTGATCGGCCGCGCGCTGCGCCTGCATGCCGCCGGCCTGTCGATGCAGATCGACAGCAGTTGGGGCGGCGCTCAACTGGACTGCCGCCTGCTCGGCCGCTTCAACGCCGACAACCTGCTCGCTGCACTCGCGGTGCTGCTGGTGAAAGGCACGGCGCTTGCCGAGGCCGTCAACGCGCTGGCCGAGTCGCAGACCGTGCCCGGCCGCATCGAAGCCTTCCGCGCCGAGCACGGCCCGCTGGTGGTCGTCGATTACGCGCACACGCCGCAGGCACTCGAAGCCGTGCTGCATGCGCTGCGCGCTCATACCGTCGGCAAGCTCATCTGCGTGTTCGGCTGCGGCGGCGATCGTGATCGCGGCAAGCGGCCGCTGATCGGGGCGGCGGCCGTCAATGGTGCCGATGTCGCCATCGTCACCGACGACAATCCACGTTCCGAATCCCCGGCCGCGATTGCCGCCGACATCGTCGCCGGTCTGCCGCAAGGCGCAGTTGTTCGCGTGATCCACGATCGCGCCGAAGCGATTCGCACCGCGATTGCCGAAGCCGGCAGCAACGATGTCGTGCTGGTCGCCGGCAAGGGTCACGAGGACTATCAGCTGCATGGCACCGAGCGGCGCTCGTTCTCCGATCGCGCCTTTGTTGCCCGGCAGCTCGGTTTGGCGGTGCGCACATGAGCAACACCATGGAGCGCTTGAGCGATGTCGCCCGCCGCATCGGTGCCAGCCTGCACGGCACTGATGCCGCGTTCTCTCGCGTGATCACCGATACCCGCCAGCTGCAGCCCGGCGACCTGTTCGTCGCGCTGAAGGGCGACCGTTTCGATGGCCATGACTACGTTGCCCGGGCGATGAGCCTCGGCGCGGTCGGCGCGCTGGTGTCGCGGATCGTCGACGGCGGCGGCGCGCAGATTCTGGTCGCCGACACCTTGGATGGTCTGCAGCGCTACGCGCAAAGCTGGCGGCAGGATTTCGATATTCCGGTGATCGGCATCACCGGCTCCAGCGGCAAGACCACGACCAAGCAGATGGTGGCTGCGGTGGTCGCCGCGCGCGGCCCGGTGCTGGCCACGGTCGGCAATCTGAACAATCACATCGGTGTGCCGCTGACCCTGCTGAGCCTGCGTGCCGAGCACCGCACGGCGGTGATCGAGATGGGCGCCAGCGGCCCTGGCGAGATCGCGCTGCTCGCCCGGCTGGCGCAGCCGCAGATCGGCATCGTCACCCAGGCCGGCGATGCCCACCTCGAAGGCTTCGGCTCACGCGCAGGCGTTGCCCACGCCAAGGGCGAATTGTTCGCAGCCATTGCCAACAATCTGGCGAATCAGGCTGCCGGTGGTGTCGCGATCATCAATGCCGATGACGCTTACGCACCGTTGTGGCGGCAACTGGCCGGCAATGCTTCGGTGCTGAGTTTCGGTTTTGCGGCCGAGGCTGATGTGCGCGCCGTGGATCTGGTCGGCGTGCCCGAGCAGGCACCGGAAGCGACGGCATTCACCTTGGTCGCACCAGTCGGTGGTGCCCGCATCGAACTGGCGCTGCCGGGTCTGCACAACGTGCAGAACGCGCTGTCGGCGGCGGCGGTCGGCATTGTCCTGAACCTCGGCATCGAGCAGATCGCCAAAGGTCTGGCCAATGTCACGCCGGTGGCTGGACGTCTGAACTGGAAGACCACGCGCGAAGGCGCGCGGCTGCTCGACGACAGCTACAACGCCAATCCCAGCAGCCTGCGCGCCGCACTGGACCTGCTCGCCAGCCTGCCGGGCCAACGCTGGCTGGTGCTCGGAGAAATGCGCGAACTGGGGGCTGATGCCGCCAGCATTCACGAGGACGCCGGCCGCGCCGCGCGTTCACTGGGCATCGATCGCCTGTACACGCTCGGCGAGATGGCCGGCCATGCCGCCGATGGCTACGGCGATACCGCAAACCGCTACGAGCAGCTCGACGATCTCGTCGCGGCACTCAAGGATCGGCTTGCGGAGGGCGTGACGGTGCTGGTCAAGGGCTCGCGCGGCGCGCGCATGGAACGAGTGGTGGCTGCGCTGACCAACACCGCAGCAGAGGCGGCGCACTGATGCTGTACGCACTCTTCCATCATCTGGAGCACTACGTCAGCGGCTTCAACCTGTTCGGCTATCTGACCTTCCGCGCCATCCTCGGCGTGCTGACCGCGCTGATCTTCTGCTTCGTCGTCGGTCCGGCGATCATCCGCCGCCTGCAGGTGCTGAAGTTCGGCCAGGTGATCCGCACCGACGGCCCGCAATCGCATCTGAAGAAAACCGGCACGCCGACCATGGGCGGCTCGATGATCATCGCCGGCATCGCCATCGCGACCCTGCTGTGGGCGGATCTGAACAACCGCTTCATCTGGTTCGCGCTGATCGTCACCCTGGCTTTTGGCGCGGTCGGCTTCGTCGACGACTACCTGAAGATCACCCGCAAGAACACCAAGGGCCTGGTCGCGCGGAAGAAGTATTTCTGGCTGTCGCTGGCCGGCTTCGGCACGGCGGTGGCGATCTATCTGACGGCGAAAACGCCGATCGAAACCAGCCTGATCGTGCCGTTCGTCAAGGACGTCACCATCCCGCTCGGCCTGTTCTTCATTCCCTGGACCTATCTGGTCATCGTCGGCTCCTCGAACGCGGTGAATCTGACCGATGGCCTCGACGGTCTGGCGATCATGCCGACCGTGCTGGTGGCCTCGGCGCTGGCGGTGTTCGCGTACTCCACCGGCAACGTCAAGATCGCCGCCTACCTCGGCATTCCGTACATCCAGGGCGTTGGCGAACTGGCGGTGTTCTGCACCGCGATCGCCGGTGCCGGTCTGGGCTTCCTGTGGTTCAACGCCTATCCGGCCGAAGTGTTCATGGGCGATGTCGGCGCGCTGGCGTTAGGCGCAGCACTCGGTGTGGTCGCGGTGCTGGTCCGTCAGGAAATCGTGCTGGCGATCATGGGCGGCGTGTTCGTCGCCGAGACCTTGTCGGTCGCGATCCAGGTGCTGTACTTCAAGTACTCCGGCGGCAAGCGCATCTTCCGGATGGCGCCGCTGCATCACCACTTCGAGCTGAAAGGCTGGCCCGAGCCGACGATCATCGTCCGCTTCTGGATCATCACGCTGATTCTCGTGCTGATCGGCCTGTCGACGCTGAAGGTGCGGTGATGCTCGCTCCGCTCGCAAGTGGTCGGTGGTCAGTGGCTCGTGGTCAGCGCCGCGAAAGCTGCTGTGCATCTTCTTCTTGTTCTGGCCACTGGCCACAGGTCACTAGCCACTGCGCACGCGCCGGAGACTGCAAGTGACCGGCCGCTACGCCAACACGCGTGCGCTGGTCGTCGGCCTCGGCAAGAGCGGCAGCTCGACGGTCCGCTACCTGGCGCGCGAAGGCGCGACCCTGGCGCTGACCGATTCGCGAGCAACGCCTGCCGGTGTCGACGAACTGCTGAAGCTGGCACCGGGTGCGGTGCTGAAGCTCGGCGCTTTCGCAGCTCCCGAGCCGCTGTCGCAGTTCGCGTTCGCGGTGGTCTCGCCCGGCGTGCCGCTCGATGATCCGTTCATCGCGCAGCTGCGTGCCGCCAAGCTCGAACTGATCGGCGACATCGAACTGTTCGCCCGCGCGGTCGGCGATACGCCGGTGATCGGCATCACCGGCTCGAACGGCAAAAGCACGGTCACCGAACTGGTCGGCGCGATGGCGCGCGAAGCTGGCGTCAATGTCGGCGTCGGCGGCAACCTCGGCACGCCGGCGCTGGATCTGCTCGATGACGCTCGGCAGCTTTACGTGCTCGAGCTGTCGAGCTTCCAGTTGGAAACCACCGAGACCTTGAAGCTGGTCGCGGCGACGGTGCTGAACATCTCGCCGGATCACCTCGATCGTCATGGCTCGATCGAGCGCTATACCGCCGCCAAGGCGCGCATCTACGCCCACGCGCAGACCGCGATCGTCAACCGCGATGACCGCTCCACGCACACCGGCGCGCATACCGCGCGGCGCGTGCTCAGCTTCGGTCCGGACGCGCCGGGCAAGGGCCATTACGGGTTGATCGAAGTCGATGGCCTTGAATGGCCATCGACTTCGATCAACGATCGGCCAGGGATGGCCGGTCCGGGGTCTGATGAGGGCGCGCGGCCGCGCCAGGGACGGCAGGAAACCGCCAATCTTTGGGCGGCACGCGGCGACACGCCGCTGTTCCCGCTCGCCAGCCTGAAGATCGAAGGTCAGCACAATGCGATGAACGCGCTCGCCGCGTTCGCGCTTGCCGAAGCGGCGGGCCTGAACGAAGTCGGCATCTTCTCGGCACTGTTCAGCTTTCCGGGGCTGGCCCATCGCTGCGAATGGGTGGCCGATCTCGATGGCGTGTCCTGGATCAACGATTCCAAGGGCACCAATGTCGGCGCCACCCTGGCGGCACTGCAAGGCCTGCAGGGGCCGCTGGTCTGGATTGCCGGCGGGCAGGGCAAGGGCCAGGATTTCTCGGCACTCCGCGCGCCGCTGGCCGAGAAGGCACGGGCGGCGATCCTGTTCGGACAGGATGCCGCTGCGATTCAGAAGGATCTCGGTGGCAGGGTCGAAGTGAAGCGGGTCAATGACCTCGCGGCTGCCGTTGCCGAAGCGCGATTGATCGCCAGGCACGGTGATCGTGTGCTGCTGTCGCCGGCTTGCGCGAGTCTCGATCAGTTCAAGAACTACGAAGATCGCGGTAGCCGCTTCTGCGAGTTGGTCCGCGAACTGGCCCGCGAACCGATGCCGGGGCTCACCGCATGAGCGCCACCCAGCAAGGCAACCTGCCGTTCGGTTTGTCGCCAGCTCGCTACGGCCTTGATACCGGCCTCTGCCTGGCGGTGACGATCCTGATTTCCTGGGGTCTGGTGATGGTCGCTTCGGCCTCGGTCGCGGTGTCCGAGCGCATGGCCGATGCGTCGACCATGTACTACTTCCAGCGCCAGTTGATGTTCGTCGTGATGGGCATCACTGCCGGGGCATTGGCCTTCGTGGTGCCGATGAAATCCTGGGAGCAGGTCGGGCCGCTGCTGCTGGCGCTGGCGCTGTTTCTACTGGTGCTGGTCCTGGTGCCGGGCATCGGCATCGTTCGCAACGGGGCGCGGCGCTGGATCTCGATCGGCCCGTTCCTGCTTCAGGTTTCCGAGCCGGCGAGGCTGGCGGTGATCGTCTATCTGGCTGGCTACATCGTTCGCCGCCAGGTGCCGCTGCGCTCGACGACGATGGGCCTGGTCGCGCCGTTCATTCCGCTGGCGATCGTCGGCGCGCTGCTGATTCTCGAACGCGATTTCGGCGCCACGGCGATCCTGATGGCGGTGGCGCTGCTGATGCTGTTCATCGGCGGCGCGCGGCTGCGCGACATGCTGCTGATCGGCGGCGGCGTGGCCGGCGTGCTGGCGATGCTGGCGGTCGCCGCACCGTATCGCGTGCGCCGCCTGCTGAGCTTCGCCAACCCGGATATGGGTGCCCGCGACGAGAACTTCCAGTTGGCCCAGTCGCTGATCGCGGTCGGCCGCGGCGAATGGTTCGGCGTCGGCCTCGGCAACAGCCTGCAGAAGCTGCTGTACCTGCCCGAGATGCATACCGATTTCATCTTCGCGATCCTCGCCGAGGAGTTCGGCCTGTTCGGCGTGCTGGTGCTGATGGGCCTGTTCGCGACCGTGGTCTGGCGCGGCTTCGTGATCGGCCAGACGGCCGAGAAGCTCAACAAGCGCTTCAGCGCCTATCTCTGCTACGGCTTGTCCGGCTGGTTCGGCCTGCAGACCCTGATCAACCTCGGCGTCAACATGGGTGCGCTGCCGACCAAGGGCCTGACCCTGCCGTTCATGAGCTACGGCGGTTCGAGCCTGATCACCGTCTGCGTGATGGTGGCGCTGGTGCTGCGGGTCGATTACGAGAACCGCTTTTTGCAGGCAGGGCATCCGAGCCTGGGCCGCAACAACGGCAAGGTCGAGCCGACGCTTCTGCGCCGCAACAGCAACGGCACCGCGCGCCGCGATCAGGAAGGCAAGGGATTGTTCGCGTTCTTCCGCCGGAGAACGGGCTCATGAAAATCATGATCTGCGCCGGCGGCACCGGCGGCCACGTCTACCCGGCCCTCGCCGTCGCCAAGGTGCTGATGCAGCGTGGCCATGAAGTGGTGTGGATGGGCACGCCGGACAGCTTCGAAGCGCGCGTGGTGCCGCAGCACGGCATCGTCATGGAACTGGTGCGGGTCAAGGGCCTGCGCGGCAAGGGCGTGATCAAGCTCCTGACCGCGCCGCTGAGCCTGGCGCGGGCGCTGCTCGATGCCTTCAAGGTGCAGCGCCGCGTGCGGCCGAACCTGGTGCTCGGCATGGGCGGTTTCGCCGCCGGCCCGGGCGGGCTCGCGGCCTGGCTGTCTGGCCGGCCGCTGGTGATCCACGAACAGAACGCTGCCCCGGGTCTGACCAACCGCCTGCTGGCGCGGATTGCGTCGAAGGTGCTGCAGGCGTTCCCGGGCAGCTTCGAAAAGCATGGTTTCAAAGGGGCGATCACGGTCGGCAATCCGGTGCGTAGCGGTTTTGTCGAACTGGCGTCGCCCGAGGCTCGATTGGCCGCGCACGATGTGGTGCCGCGCCTGCTGGTGCTCGGCGGCAGCCAGGGCGCGCGGGCGCTGAACGAGCTGGTGCCGGCCGCGCTCGCGCTGCTGCCGGAAGGCCCGCGTCCGCAGGTCCGCCATCAGGCCGGCCGCACGCTGGACATCGCCAAGGCGGCTTACGCCAAGGCCGGTGTCGACGGTGAGGTGACCGCGTTCATCGACGACATGCCGGCCGCCTACGACTGGGCCGATCTGGTCATCTGCCGCTCCGGCGCCTCGACGATCGCCGAACTCGCCGCTGCCGGCAGTGCCGCGCTGCTGGTGCCGTTTCCGTTTGCGGTCGACGATCACCAGACCCGCAACGGTGAATATCTGGTGCACGCGGGGGCTGCGCAGATGATCGCCGAAGCCGAACTCTGCCCGCTGCATCTCGCCGAAACGCTGCATGCACTGCTCGGCGATCGCGTTCGTCTGGTCGCGATGGCAACGGCTGCGCGTACTGCCGCCTGGGGCGCTGCCGACGAGCGCATTGCCGATCTGTGTCTCGAAGTCGGAGCAGCGTCATGATTTCGCTGGGCACCCAGCCGATGCGTCGGATCCGGCGCATCCACCTGCTCGGCATTGGCGGCTCCGGCATGGCCGGCATTGCTGAAGTGCTGCTCAACCTCGGCTATCAGGTTTCCGGTTCGGACCTCAAGGAAAGTGCCGCGACCCAGCGTCTGATCTCGTTCGGCGCGGTGATCGCTTACGGCCACGATGCGACGCGCGTTGACACCGTCGACGTCGTGGTGATTTCGACGGCGATCAAGGCCGACAACCCGGAACTGGTTGCCGCTCGCGCCGCGCGCATTCCGGTGGTTCGCCGCGCCGAGATGCTTGCCGAGCTGATGCGCTTCCGCTACGGCGTCGCCGTCGCCGGCACTCACGGCAAGACCACCACCACCAGCCTGGTCGCCAGCGTGCTCGCCGAGGGCGGCCTCGATCCGACCTACGTGATCGGCGGCAAGCTGAAGAGCGCCGGCACCAACGCCAAGCTCGGCAGCGGCACCTATCTGGTCGCCGAAGCCGACGAGAGCGATGCCAGCTTTCTGCATTTGAACCCGATGATCGCGATCGTCACCAACATCGACGCCGATCACTTGGAAACCTACGGCGGCGACTTCCGCCGCCTGCGAGCCACCTTCATCGAATTCCTGCAGCGCCTGCCGTTCTACGGCCTCGCCGTGCTCTGCGCCGACGACGCCGAAGTGCGCGACATCATCGAAGAAATCGGCCGCCCGGTGCTGACCTACGGCATAGACGAACCCGCCGATCTGCGCGCCGCCAACATCCGTTTCGAAGCCAGCGGCGCCCACTTCGATGTCGTGCTCGCAGACGGCTCGATCGAGCCGATGCACCTGAATCTGCCCGGCCGCCACAACGTGCTGAACGCGCTCGCCGCGATCGCCGTGGCCCGCGAACTCGGCGTCAGTTTCGACGCGATGCGCAAGGCGCTGTCCGAATTCGAAGGCGTCGGCCGGCGTTGCGAATCGCATGGCGACTGGACCATCGGCGACGCCACCGTGCGCCTGGTCGACGATTACGGCCATCACCCACGTGAACTGAAAGTGACCTTCGACGCGATTCGCGGTGCCTATCCGGGCCGCCGTCTGGTGGTCGCTTTCCAGCCGCACCGCTACAGCCGCACGCGCGATCTGTTCGACGATTTCTGCGCCGTGCTGACCGAGACCGATGCGCTGCTGCTGACCGAGGTCTACGCCGCCGGCGAAGCACCGCTGCCGGACGCCGATGGCCGTGCGCTGGCGCGCGGCATCCGGGCGCGCGGCAAGGTCGAGCCGGTGTTCGTTCGCACCGTTGCCGAAGCGCCGGATGCGCTGGCTTCGATGCTCCATGACGGTGATGTGCTGCTGACGGTTGGCGCTGGTGACATTGGCGGCCTCGCTGGCCTGCTGTCGCAAACGTGGACGGGGGCCGCCCAGTGATGCGCGAGCCCAACCCGATCCAGATTCGCGGCCTGCTGCACGCTGGCGAGCCGCTGTCTCGGCACACCAGCTGGCGAGTCGGCGGGCCGGCCGATCGCTATTTCGAGCCAGCCGATCGCGCCGATCTCGTCGCTTTCGTCCGTGCGCTGCCCGCCAACGAGCCGGTGTTGTGGCTTGGCCTCGGCTCGAACCTGTTGGTGCGCGATGGTGGTTTTCGCGGCACGGTGATCGCGCTGCATGGCGCGCTCGACGAACTGGAAATCGATCAGGCCGGACAGGTCTACGCCGAAGCCGGCGTGCACTGCGCGCGGCTGGCGAAATTCGCCGAGCGCCAGCAGCTGGCCGGCCTTGGCTACATGGCCGGCATTCCCGGCACCGTCGGCGGCGCGCTGGCGATGAACGCCGGTGCCTGGGGTGGCGAGACCTGGCCGACGGTCGCCGAAGTCGACGTGCTGATGCGCGACGGCAGCATCCTGTCGCTGCCGCCGTCGGCGTTCGCGATCAGCTATCGCACGGTGCTGCCGCCGGCCGATTTCCTCGGTTTTCTCGCCGCCCGTTTCAAAGTGACTGCCGACGCCGATGGCCGCT
>JAUXYM010000119.1 GCA_030694365.1 Nevskia sp.
ATACAACGCTTCCTGCGTCAGCGACGCGCCCGGCTTCAGCACCACGGCGGCTTGCACCTTCTAGCCCATCTCGGTGCTAGGGATGCCGATCACCGCGACGGCGGCAACAGCAGGGTGCTTCGAGATTGCGTTCTCCACTTCGGCGGAATAGATGTTCTCGCCGCCGGAGATGATCATGTCCTTCAGGCGATCGACGATGAACACGTAGCCGGCTTCGTCCATGGTGCCCATGTCGCCGGTGTGCATCCAGCCGTTCTTCAGCGCTTCGGCGGTGGCGTCCGGCTTGTTCTACACCGGCAGCATCACGTGGCGGCCGCCGCCGAGCAGCAGACAGGTGATCAGCATCATGTCGGCGAGATGGAACATCGGCGCCGCGTGCAGGCCGATCGCGCCTTCCAGCAATGCGCCTTCGGCCAGGATGTTCAGGCCGGAGCTGAGCATGTTCAGGTGCGACAGCATCACGCCCTTGGGTTTTCCGGTGGCGCCGCCGGTGTAGAACACGCCGAACAACTCGCTGCCACCAGCGCCGACATCGGCGACCGGCGAGCTCGCCTCGATCAGCGCTTCGAAGCTGACCGCGCCCATCGGTAGCGCGCCATCACCCGAAAAGATCACCTGCTTCAGGCACGGCGTGCCGGCCTTGATGGCGTCAATCATCGGCACGAACTGATCGTCGACGATCAGCGCTGCGCAGTCGGAATCGTTCATCGAATAGATCACTTCCGGCGCGCTCCAGCGGAAGTTCGCCGGATTGACCACGGCATCGAGCCAGGCCAGCGCCAGATAGCTTTCGAGATGGCGATCCGAGTTCAGCGACAGGATGCAGACACGCGAGCCGCGCTCGATGCCGAGGCTCCGCAGGCCACCGGCCAGCCTGGCGACGCGGTCATGCAGTTCCCGGAAGCTGCGACGGCGGTCCTTGCAGACGATGGCGATGGCGTCCGGCTGCTGCTGCACGGCACGGTGCAGGCGCCCTGAGTGAATTGCATGCGGTCTCCTCGTTATGGCTCTGGTCTGGCGGGCCGCGTCGGTCCCGTTGCCAGTGCTCGCATCGTGGCGAGTCGTCGCTTCGATCAAACCCGATCTAAGTCGGGCACTTCCGGTGGTGCAACCCCTAAGCTTCAGGCTCCCGAATTGATAGCGCCCCGAGACCACCTGATGAGCCAGCCGCCGCGCAAAGCCGAATCCCTGTACAGCGATATCTTCCTACCCGAGAAAACCAAGGCGATCCGCAAGGAAGTGCGCGCGTTCTGCGACGAAGTGCTGGCGCCGGTCTGACCATCGCCTGAACACCACGCCGGAAGCCAAGGAAAACTTCGCTCGCGCCGAATTCGAGGCGATGGCGAAAGCCGGCATCTACGAGATTCCCTACGCGGCAGACGTTGGCGGCCGTGGCCTCGAATACCCGACCCTGGCGACCTTGACCGTGCTCGAAGAGCTGGCCTACTACTCGCCGTCGCTGGCCTCGGCGCTTTACGACGGCCAGGCGATCCTGGTCGGCAAGACTCTGGAGCGCGCCGGCGCACATCCGCAACCACTACCTGCCGAAGCTGATCCGGGGCGAGTTCGTCGGCTGCTTCGCGACCAGCGAGCCGAATGCCAGCACCGATCTGTCGGCGAAATCGATGGAAACCCTCGCCACCAAGGTGCCGGGCGGTTATCGGGTCAACGGCATCAAGCGCTGGATCACCAATTCGCCGGTTGGCGATCTGATTCTGGTGCTGTGCAAGACCGGCGAGACGCTGACCATGCTGCTGGCCGACATGCACCAGCCCGGCGTCGAAGTGTCCGCGCCCGATCTGAAGATGGGTAACCACGTGCAGCTGACTGCGGACGTCACCTTCAAGGACGTGTTCGTTGCCGATGACCACGTCGTCGGCCCGAAGGAAGGCAGCGGCCTGCGCACGGCGATCAGCGCGCTGGTGCTGGGCCGCATGGGCATCGGCGCGGTCGGTGTGGCGATGGCGCAATCGGCCTTCGATTTCTCCAGCCACTACATGACCCAGCGCAAGGTGTTCGGCCAGGAACTGGCCCGCATGCAGCACTGGCAGTACAAGTTCGCCGAATACGCCACCCAGCTGGAAATGGCCCGCAGCCTGTACCAGAAGGCCGCCATCCGTTTCGACAAGGAAGGCGGTGCCGACATCGAAGCGGCGATGGCCAAGGTGGTCGGCTCGCGCCTCGCCTGCGACATGGCCCGCGACGCGATCCAGGTCTGCGGCGCCTATGGCTTCGTCAAAACCCTGTCGGGTGAGGGCAAGAATTTCCCGCTGGAATCGATCTACCGCGACGCCAAGATCGGCGAGATCTACGAAGGTGCCAACGAGATCCAGAGCTGGGTGATTGCGCGGCACATCTTCGGGCGCGAGTACACGGGCTGAGACTGCTCGAAAGCTTGGCTTAAGCCCTCTCCCTCCGGGAGAGGGTTGGGTGAGGGGCGCAGCTAGCTGATTGATGCGCCCTCATCGGAGAGCGTCCCTCACCCCCGCCCCTCTCCCGGAGGGAGAGGGGAGAACGGCGGTCAGTGCTCCAGCAAGGACGGCGCTGCCCGCTGAGGGCAGCGCTGGCGTTCGCAAACCTTGCAGCCGGTGCCGATCGGCGTGGCGGCGGCGGGATCGGACAGATCCAGGCCGCGTGAATAGATCAGCCGGTGCGCATGGCGCAGATCGCAGCCCAGGCCAATCGCGAAGGTTTTCTGCGGCCGGCCGTAGCCCACAGGGCCGCTGACTACCTGGCGGGCGATCCACAGGTAGTTGCGGCCGTCCGGCATCGCGGCGGTCTGGGTCAGCACTCTTTCCGGCTGGCTGAACGCTTCATAGACGATCCACAGCGGGCAGGTGCCGCCGATCCGCGAGAAGTGGAAGTCCGCCGCCGAATGCCGCTTCGAGACGTTGCCGGCGCGATCGACTCTGACGAAGAAGAACGGCAGCCCCGGCATGCCCGGCCGCTGCAGGGTCGACAAGCGATGGCAGACCGCTTCGAAGCCGACACCGAAACGGTTCGATAGCCGCTCGATGTCATAAGCCAGCTCCTCGGCCGAGTGCAGGAACGCGGCATACGGCATCACCAACGCACCGGCGAAGTAATTGGCCAGACCAATCCGCGCCAGGCGCCGTGATTCCTCGCTGGTGAACTTGGCATTGGCGATCAGCGAGTCCAGCAGTTCGCCGATTTCCAGTTCCGCCAGTTGCACGGCCATCTGGAACGCTTGCTGGCCGGGGCGCAGATGGTCCGGCAGGCGCAGGGTGCGAGTCTCGGCGTCGTAGCGGCGCTTGCGTAGCTCGCTGTCGTCGGTGCTGGCGATCTGCAGGCGGACGCCGTGGCGAGTGCTCAGGCGCAGGGCCAGCCGGGACGCGACATCGCCGATCGCAAGCTTGCTGTCGGCGAAGATCGCTTCGGCAGCTTCGTCCAACTCGGCGATGTGGTTGTGGCGCTGGTTGAAGTAGTCGCGCACCTCGTCGTGAGTGCCGGGCAGCGCGAACGAGGCCAGCTTGTGGCCGTCACCGAGACGGGCTGCGAAGCTGTCGGCGCGTTCGGTCAGGCTGCGATTGCGCCGGTGCAGCTCGACGATCGCCCGCGCCACCGCCGGCATGTTCGAAGCCAGCGAACGCAGCTCGGCCATCGACACCGTTTCCGCCCCAGCGTCGGCCAGCACGTCGCGCACGTCGGCGATCAGGCCGGCTTCCTTGTCGTCCGAGAACAGCTGCACGTCGACACCGAACTGGGCATTGATGCGCAGCAGGATCGGCACCGTCAGCGGCCGCTGGTTGTGCTCGATCTGGTTCAGGTAGCTCGGCGAGATCGCCAGCGCCTTGGCCAGCGCCACCTGGCTGATGCCGCGCTCCTCGCGCAGACGCTGCAGCCGCACGCCCATGTAGGCCTTGGCCATTTCAGGATTCTTCGCAATGTTTGCAAACGGGAAGGGCTTTCTTCACATCAATTCGCCTTTTCAGTGCCCATGAGGGGCTGTTCATTCGCGGCTGGATGCGAATAATGCAAAACATCGCCGCGCTTGAACAGGGCACCCCGCTGACCGGGGAATGAGCGATCCACCCCGAGGATTCCTGATGACCGTTGCTGACCGCTCCACCCTGCTGGCCGTGCCGACCGTGAAGTTGCTGATCGGTGGCGAATTCGTCGAATCGCGTACCACGCAATGGCGCGATGTCATCAATCCGGCGACGCAGGCCGTGCTGGCCCGGGTGCCGTTCGCCACGCCGCAGGAACTCGACGCCGCCGTCGAATCCGGCAAGCAGGCGTTCAAGACCTGGCGCAAGACGCCGATCGGCGTCCGTGCCCGCATCTTCCTGAAGTACCAGCAGCTGATCCGCGAGAACATGAAGGAGCTCGCGGCGCTGCTGACCGCCGAACAGGGCAAAACCCTGCCGGATGCCGAGGGCGACATCTTCCGCGGCCTCGAAGTGGTCGAGCACGCGGCCAATATCGGCATGCTGCAGATGGGCGAGCTGGCCAACAACGTCGCCACCGGCGTCGACACCTTCACGCTGAACCAGCCGCTCGGCGTCTGCGCCGGCATCACTCCGTTCAACTTCCCGGCGATGATCCCGCTGTGGATGTTCCCGATGGCGATCGCCACCGGCAACACCTTCATCCTGAAGCCGTCCGAGCAGGATCCGCTGGTGACCATGCGCCTGGTCGAACTTGTGCTGGAAGCCGGCATTCCGAAGGGCGTGCTGAACGTCGTCCACGGCGGCGAAGCGGTGGTCAACGGCATCTGCGATCACCCGGATATCCGCGCCGTATCGTTCGTCGGTTCGACCAAGGTCGGCACCCACGTCTACCGCCGCGCCACCCTGGCCGGCAAGCGCGCGCAATGCATGATGGGCGCGAAGAATCACGCCGTGGTGCTGCCGGACGCGAACCGCGAGCAGACCATCGACAACCTGATCGGCGCAGCCTTTGGCGCCGCCGGCCAGCGCTGCATGGCGGCATCGACGGTGGTGTTCGTCGGTGATTCCAAGGACTGGATTGCCGACCTCGTCAGCCGCTCCAAAGCCCTGAAGCTGAACGCCGGCCACGAGTCCGGCACCGATGTCGGCCCGGTGATTTCCTGCGCCGCCGTCGAGCGGATCAGCAGCCTGATCGAACGCGGTATCGCCGAGGGCGCCAAGCTCGAACTGGATGGCCGCAAGCCGCTGGTGCCGGGCTACGAGCAGGGCAACTTCGTCGGCCCGACGATCTTCTCCGGCGTGAAGCCGGGCATGTCGATCTACGACGAAGAAATCTTCGGGCCGGTGCTGGTGATCCTCGAAGCCGCTTCGCTCGATGACGCCATCGACCTGGTCAACAGCAATCCGAACGGCAATGGCACGGCGCTGTTCACCCAGTCCGGTGCCGCCGCGCGCCGCTTCCAGGAAGACATCGATGTCGGCCAGGTCGGCATCAACGTGCCGATCCCGGTGCCGGTGCCGCTGTTCTCGTTCACCGGCTCGCGTGCCTCGAAGCTCGGTGACCTTGGCCCGTACGGCAAGCAGGTGATCCTGTTCTACACCCAGACCAAGACCGTGACCCAGCGCTGGTTCGACGATGAGACCCTCCATGTCGGCGTCAATACCACCATCAGCCTTCGCTAAAGCGCAAAAGCGATCTCACGCAGAGAACGCGGAGAACGCAGAGAAAAGCGGTTCAAGCATGCTTTTCTCTTCTGCTGTTCCTCTGCGTTCTTTGCGTTCTCCGCGTGAGCCAGCTGTTGATTCTCCTGACCGATCTGCCGAAATGAACTTTGCGCTTTCCG
>JAUXYM010000120.1 GCA_030694365.1 Nevskia sp.
TGCGGCCGAAGCCGAAGGATCGCCGCAACGAACCGGCGTTCCTGCCGGCCGTGCTGGTAGCCGTCGCCGCTGCGCGCGGCGAAGCACCGGCCGATACCGCCGCCCATACCGCTGCCAGCGCGCGCCGGGTGTCCGCCCTCCCCCAATAATTGGCAAATAATTGGGATCAGATACGCATTATTGAGTCGGCATTAAGACATTGAACCGGGATGCGCTCCTGCAACGTCCCACACCCTTACCAACGAACTGCATGATGCCGACTCAATAATCAAAACATATTGATTTTGTTATTGATCCGGCTGCTGCCGCACTCGTCTGAGCAGACTGCCCTCGACTCGATCGTCACGCCAGCGTTCAATATCAAGCAGCCGGATCAATAATTTAAGAAGACATCGAGTTCGATACCGACGCACGCCAACGTGCGCGCTCCCTCGTACTACCACTGAAGGAAACTCAATGCTCCAACAACCGCTGATTCACCAGCTTCAATCCCTGCGCCTGCGCGGCATGGCCGCTGCGCTGGAACATCAGCTCGCGGTGCCCGACACCCTGGCTCTGCCCTTCGACGATCGCCTGGGTCTGCTGGTGCAACACGAGATCGCCGATCGCGCCAGCCAGCGCCTGCGCTGGGCCAAGCTGCCGCAGTCGGCCTGCTTTGAAGACCTCGACACCAAGACCGTCCGCGGGCTGGATCGCGCCACGCTGGCGCAGGTCGCCGACCTGGCCTGGATCAAACAGCACCTCAACGTGCTGATCACCGGCCCTACCGGCGTGGGTAAGAGTTTCCTCGCCAGTGCCATCGCCCACGCCGCCTGCCGGGCCGACTACGCGGTGCGCGCCTACCGCTTGCCGCGCCTGGTCGATGAGCTGACCAAGGCCGCGGCGATGCACAACCGCTCCAGCTTCTTCCGTGGCCTCGCCAAGATCGACCTGCTGGTCATCGACGACTTCGGCATCGCCCCTATCGCCGAGCAGACCCAGCGCGATCTGCTCGAAATCCTCGACGACCGCTACGACAAGAAGTCGACAATCCTCACCAGCCAGCTACCCGTCGAGCAGTGGCACGCCTGCCTCGGCGATCCGACGCTCGCCGACGCCATCCTCGATCGCCTCGTCCACAACAGTTATCGCCTCACTCTCGCCGGCGATTCGATGAGAAAACGTGAAAACAAGGCACCCGCCACCACCACCGCCGTTTGACACCGATTCATCCCACCACCACAGTACTTTCGTCCCGTCCCCCACTGGACCGCCATCACGCGGAATCGTCGAGGATGGCGTCTGCAAGCGTGGGGTCGTCGAGATACTCGTGCCAGTGCTTGTCGGGTAGCTGGCTGGTGATCAGGGTGGAGCGGCTGTTGATGCGATCATCGAGGATCTCGAGCAGGTCGTTGCGGTCGCCGGCGGTCAGAGGGGCCAAGGCCCAGTCGTCGATCAGGAGGAGATCCGTTTTGGCGAGTTGGATCAGCCTGCGCGAGAAGCTGCCGTCGCCGTGGGCGATGCGTAGTTCCTCGAAGATGCGCGGCGCGCGCACGTAGAGCACGGAGAGGCCCTGTCGGCAGGCTTGGTGGCCGAGCGCACAGGCGAGATACGTCTTGCCACATCCGGTGGCACCGGTGACGATCAGATTCTGCTTGGCGCGGATCCAATCGCAGGGCGCGAGACTTGCGATCAGGCTCTTGTCGAGGTCGCGGCTGGCGCGATAGTCGATGTCCTCCAGACAGGCGACGTGTTTGAGCCGGGCGTTTTTGAGCAAGCGCTGCAGGCGATGGCTGTCGCGGTGCGTGACCTCCCGGTCGACGATCAGCCCGAAGCGTTCCTCGAAGGACAGATCGGACAGCGCGCTCTGCGCGCGCTGCTCGTCGAAGGCCTGCGCCATGCCGTGAAGCTTGAGCGCTTGCAGGGTGCGGACGGTGTGTTGGTTGAGCATGCTTCAGGTTCTCCAGGTCAGTGGTAGTACGTCGGACCGCGCACGTTGTCGTGCGCGGGTAAAGCAACGGCGGTGGTGACGACGACGGCCTGGCGATCCAGGCCGGCCTTGAGGATGGAAGCCACGCTGGCGCGCGTGGGCGCACCCAGCGCCTTGGCGCGGAGGCCGGCAGCCTCCAGGCGATCCTTGCCGTACTGGCGTGCCAGCGAGAGCAGGCCCAGGCAGGCGCGGTAGCCCATCTCCGGGTGAGGCTTGGTTTCGAGTAGGTGCTGGACGACGTCGCGCGTCGCCGGACCGATGGACGACGCCCAGTTGAGCAAGCGACCGGGCGACCACTCGGCGTGGGCGCGGTGTGCCGCTGGCATGTGCTCGGCGAGCGTCGAGTAGCTGCCGCGCTTGTGACTGCGGGCGTGGCTGGCGACGCGATGGCCGCCGTGCAGGCACTCCACGGTGGCCGCGGTCAGACGCACGTCGAGCGCCTTCTTCACCAGGCTGTGCGGCACGCTGTAGTAGCTGCCATCGACTTCGACGTGGTAGTCGATGTGGACGCGCGCCGTCCGGCACGAGGATCTCGACGACGCCACCCAGGAAGGCCATCGTCCGCACGTGCGCGCGGATCCAGTCCGGCAATGCCTGCGTCCAGGTGGCTTCGGCGTAGGTGTAGCTGGAGGCGCCCAGCACGGCGACGAAAATCTGCGCGTTGCGGATCTCGCCCGTCGCCATGCCGACGATCGCCACCGTCGGCCCGGCGTAGTCGACGAACAGCTTCTCGCCGGCGCGATGCACCTGGCGCATCGAGCGCTTCAGGCACCCCGTCCAGTCGCGATAGCGCACGCAGAACTGCGTGTAGCTGTAGGCCGTCGCCGGGTCGGGTGCCTGGTACTCCTCCCAAAGCAACGCCAGCGTCACGCCCTTGCGCTTGAGCGCCAAGTGCACCGCGGCGTAGTCGGGTGCCACGAACCGGCTCGGCGTACGCGGCGCTGCCAAGCCGCCCAGGCGCACCGACAGTGCCGCTTCGTCCAGCGACGCCACCTCCGGCCAAGCCAGACCGGCGGCCTGCGCCGCCTGCAAGTACTTCGAGATCACGCCCAGTGGCAGGCCCGTAGCACCGGCCATCTGGCGGTACTTCAGCCCCGCCGCTTGCAGGCGCAACAGCTCTTTGATTCGACGCATGGAAGTCCTCTCTTTCGGCAAGTGCTCGCGCTCCAAAAACTCGCGAGCATTGCCTCGATAAAGTCGAAACTTCCAGCGCCATCACCCCCTGCTTCCTGCCTCAATGGCATCCTTTTCGGAACATCATCAGGCCCGCTCACGATCAATCGTTTTAAGCGTTCACGTTCAAGCGAAATCGGTGTTCACGTTCCGCCGAAATCGGTGTTCACATTGAACCGTTTTGAACGTTCACGTTGGCCCGGAATACGCAGCAGGGCAGCACCGGCGCGCTGAACACCAACGAATCGCTGCTGAAGCATCTGGTGCAGGCCGAGAGCACGGATCGGGCACTGCGCTCGATCCGCTACCAGATGCACGTCGCTCGCTTTCCGATCCATCGCGATCTGGCCGGATTCGACTTCGAGCAATCGAAGGTCGAGCGCCGGCAGATCACGACTTTCGCCATGACCACCTTCACCGAGAAGGCCGAAAACATCGTGCTGATCGGCGGCACCGGCACCGGCACCGGCAAGACGCATCTGGCCACAGCACTGGGCATCGAGGCCATCGCTCGCCATGGCAAGCGCGTGCGCTTCTTCTCGACGGTAGAGCTGGTCAATGCGCTGGAGCAGGAGAAAGCGGCCGGCAAGGCCGGCCGCCTGGCCCATCAGCTCATGCACCTCGATCTGGTGATCCTCGACGAGCTGGGCTATCTGCCGTTTTCACAAGCCGGCGGCGCGCTGCTGTTTCACCTGCTCTCGAAGCTCTACGAGCACACCAGCGTGATCATCACGACCAATCTGGTCTTCGCTGCGTATTCCGCGGAAGTCGGTCCAGAGTTCCGGCGCAAGCCGCTCAGGGAATGGCGTCGCGTTCGGAGAAGGAGACCTGAAGAATGGTGCCGGCAGCAGGAGTCGAACCCGCGACCTTCGCATTACAAATGCACTGCTCTACCAACTGAGCTATGCCGGCACACTTCGGTCCGCCAAGTTTAGCCGAGTCTCGTCGCCAAATCCTCCGCGCGCAGGTGCGTGTAGCGCTTGAGCATCTGCAGCGACTTGTGGCCGGTCATCGCGGACATGGCCATGACGTCGCCGTTGAACTTCACGGCCAGTCGGCTGGTGCCCTCGTGCCGAAGATCGTGGAAGTGCAAGCCATCGATTCCGAGTCGCTGCGTGGCACGACGCCAGGCCATGCGCACGGCGTTGTCGGTCAACGGGAACACCCGCCCGTCCCGCGTCATCGGAATCGTGTTCAGCGCCTGCACCGCCTTGGTCGACAGTCCGATACGCCGGTCCTCGCCATTCTTGGTGTCCCGCAGCAGGGCGGTCCTTGCCGTGAGGTCGACATCCTCCCACCGCAGGCGGAGGCTCTCGCCTCGGCGTGAGGTGGTTTCCAAGGAGAAGATCATCAGGGCTCGCATATAAGGACTGCGCTGCCCGGTCAGATCCGGGGCCGGGTCGAGCAAGGCGAGCAATTTCTCCTCCTCAACTGCCGACAACCGACGGTCTCTGGGGCGTCCCATCGGCGGAAGTTTGAGTAGGTGAACAGGGTTGCCCGCTGGTAGGTGGACGCCCCACTCACGTCGGCCGTGCTCGATCACGCGTCGGATCAGCGCCAGTTCGTGGCGGACCGTCATGGTGGCGACTTTGCGCTTCAGCTCGACCATCTCGGTACGCCCGTCCTTGAACTTGCGGAAGTTCCGAGCCTTCATGCCAAGACGCTTGTCGCGGTAGATCGCCAACGCCGTATTGTCGAGCGAGATTAGGGGGTAGCTGCCCAAGTGGGGCGTAATCATCTTGATTTTCGAGATGTCGGGCGCGCGGCTCCGCATGGAGGGGAGCACTTCCTCTGCAAATCGCTGCAGGGCTTCGCCCAGCGTCATGCGCTCGGCGATGTTTGTGCTCTTGAATGCTCCCTTCTCAAGCTCTGCTTCGACCAGCTTGATCCAGCGCTGGGCCATTGCCTCGCGCTTGAAGGTTTTGACCTGCTTCCGGTAGCCTCGTTTTGTTACATAAGCGTCGTACCGGACCTGCTTCTGACCCTTTGTATCGACCCATTCCCGCTTGATGATGGATGCCATGGAAACGCTCCTTTGGTTCGTGCAGATAGACTGCAGATAAACCTGCGTTCCTTCATCCAAATTGCACTATCATCAGCAACTTGGAGCAACCGGTGGCGATCTTTTGTAATCGAGCGGTCGCGAGTTCGAGTCCCGCTACCGGCACCAAATAACAGTTTCAAGAGGTCCCAGAACGTACCTAAAGCCGCTGGTCTACAAGGGATTAGCGGCGTTTTTGTTTCAGAACGTCTCAAGGCGTCCTTTGACATACCAACAATCTTGCTGGTACTGCTGTTGGTACTGGCCTCGCTCCTGTTGGTATCGACATGCCGCTGAACGATCCGAAGCTGAAAAACGCGAAGCCTGGCGACAAGCCGGTCAAGCTGTCGGACGGCGGCGGCCTATATTTGCTGATTCAGCCGAGTGGCTCCAAGCTATGGCGACTGAACTACCGGTTCGCCGGGAAGCAGAAAACGCTTGCCCTTGCAGCTATGACGACGTGAGCCTCCGAGAGACCCGCGACGGCCGCGACAAGGCGAAGGCACAACTTCGGAAGGGGTTGACCTGTTGCGGCGCGTTGAGAATTGACCAGGCAATAGCGGATCTGCGCACTGAAAATTGACCAGGGTGTTCCGACCTAGTGTGGTGTCCCAGTAATATCTAGCATAATTATTGCTTCCGAATTGGGTATTTTCATGATCGGAGCAATCCCCGATGCGAACTGGACGACCGAAGACATTGTTGGTGTTGACCGACGAAGAGCGAGCGCAACTGCAGTCGTTGGCGCGCTCGCGTTCGCTGTCGGCGGCGCTTACTGCGAGGGCTCGAATTGTATTGAGCTGCGCCGACGGTGAAGTGAATGCTGCGGTAGCACGCCGTCTGCGGCTGAACGAAGCGACGGTCGGCAAATGGCGGCGACGGTTTGTCGGGCAACGCATCGCGGGTTTGCACGATGAGATCAAGCCCGGAAAGCCCCGTTCGATCGACGACGAGCAGGTGGCGCAGCTGATTTATCGGACCTTGCACACCAAGCCGGCCAATGCTTCGAGCCATTGGAGCGTACGCACAATGGCCGACGAAATCGGTTTCTCCAAGTCGACCGTGCAGCGCTACTTTCATCTGTTTGGTTTGCAGCCGCATCGCACCCAGAGCTTCAAGCTCTCGACCGATCCGTTCTTCATCGAGAAACTGCGAGACGTCGTCGGCTTGTACATGAGTCCACCTGAAAACGCCCTGGTGCTGTGTGTCGACGAGAAGAGTCAGGTCCAAGCCCTGCAACGGACGCAGCCGATGCTGCCGCTGGGTCTGGGCTACGTCGAAGGAGTCACCCACGACGACGTCCGACATGGAACCACGACCCTGTTTGCCGCGCTGGATGTGCTCAATGGCACAGTCATCACGCAGTGCAAGCCGCGTCACCGGCATCAAGAATTTCTGGGCTTCCTGCGGACCATCGACCGGGCCGTGCCACAAGAACTCGATTTGCACGTCATCGTCGATAACGACAGCACCCATAAGCACGCCAAGGTCAAAACCTGGCTGGCTCAGCGTCCACGCTGGCACCTTCACTTCATCCCCACCTACAGCTCTTGGCTCAATCTGGTAGAGCGCTTTTTCGCTTTGATCACCGACAAAGCCATTCGCCGCGGCTCCTTCACGTCAGTCAAAGATCTCATCAGCAAGATCGATCACTTCATCACCCAGTACAACAAAAACTCCTCTCCCTTCGTCTGGACCGCCACCGCAGAATCCATCCTCGCCAAGATCGAACGACTTACCTTACGAATCACTGGGACACCACACTAGGTTCCCGTGTGGAAACCCTTTCAGATCGGACACGCCAGGCTCAGCCATGACATTCAGCGAAGCAGTAAGCAGCCAGCCATTCCCCCAGGATTTCGATTCGCCCGCGTCGAGCGCTTCATCCGCTGAAACGATCTTGGTGAAAGACCGGATCGTCGTTGCTGCGAGATCGAGGGCCTATCTCGTCGGTGGTGGCATCGGATCGCTGGCAGCCGCCGCGTTCATGATCCGCGACGGGGGATGGGCGGGGAGCAGCATCACCATTCTGGAGTCCTTGCCGCTGATGGGCGGCAGCCTGGACGGTGCAGGCACCTCCGAGAGCGGTTATTCCCTGCGCGGCGGCCGCATGCTGACGACCGACAACTACGAGTGCACCTGGGACCTGTTCAAGTCGATCCCTTCTCTGGAACATAAAGGCATGTCGGTGTTCGACGAGACCGTTGCGTTCAACGAGAAGCTGGTCTCGAATTCGATGGCACGACTGGTGGACCGGCGTCGCGCCAAGGTTCCGGTGAAGTCGATGGGTTTCTCGATGCACGATCGCGTCGAACTCCTCAAGCTCGCGACCGCCAGCGAGGACGTGCTGCTCGCGTCGCCGATCACGGACTGGCTATCGCCCCGGTTCTTCGAGACAGAGTTCTGGTTCATGTGGGCCACGACGTTTGCGTTTCAGCCTTGGCACAGCGCCGTGGAGTTCAAGCGTTATCTGCACCGATTCATGCTCGAGTTCTCGCGTATAGAAACCCTGGCGGGCGTCAAGCGCACGGTCTACAACCAGTACGATTCCCTGGTACTGCCGTTGCTGATCTGGCTGAAGGGGCAGGGTGTCCACCTGATCAATGGTTGCAACGTCACCGACATCGATCACCGCTATCAGGGCGGGCAGGTCGTGCTGACCGGCCTTCATTGCCTGCAGGACGGCAAGATCGGGGTGATCGCGGTGGAGAGCGACGATCTTGTCTTCATACAGAACGGCTCGATGACCGATTCCTCCAGCCTTGGCTCGATGACGCTTGCCCCTGAAAAGCGGGTCAAACAAGAAGGCGGCGGCTGGACCTTGTGGGAAAAGCTGGCGGAGTTCGGGCAACAATTCGGCACGCCATCGACATTCAACAGCTGCGTTGCGATGTCGTGCTGGGAGTCTTTCACCGTGACGCTGAAGAATCCGGCGTTCTTCGAGGAGATGTTCCGGTTCAGCGGCAACGACGCAGGGATCGGCGGTCTGGTCACGTTCAAGGATTCAAACTGGCTGATGTCGATCGTGCTCGCGCACCAGCCGCACTTCATCAATCAGCCGAGAGATGTGCAGGTCTTCTGGGGCTATGCCTTGTTTCCGGACCGCATCGGCAACTTCGTGCCGAAGGCGATGGCCGACTGCAACGGTGCCGAGATCCTCGTCGAACTCTGCGGCCATCTGCGCTTTGACCTGGAGATGCTGGCATCGGCCAACTGCATTCCCTGCCGGATGCCGTACATCACCAGCATGTTCATGCCGCGCGATTTGTCGGATCGTCCGCTGCCGGTTCCGCCGGATTCGAAGAATCTCGCGCTGATCAGCCAGTTCGTCGAGATCCCGGGAGATGTGGTGTTCACGGTGGAGTATTCGGTGCGCGCGGCGCAGATGGCTGTGTACGAGCTGCTCAAGATTGATCGGAGGATTCCGCCGATCACCCCCCACGATCATTCGCTGCACACGCAGTTCGAAGCATTGATCAAGGCCTTCAGTTGACGAGGACCGCGCTTGTCACCCCCCGGCTTTTCAGGGACGCTGGTTGCTTGCTACTGCCTATCGATCGAAGGGCTTGCTTGCCACTACTGGCGCTTGGAGCCCAATTCGTTGCCGCCCTGGTAAACATAAGGGCGTTGGCGCTTCTCGTTGATCCGATCCCCGCTGTGCGGGTCAGGTAAGGCTGGAGACGCAAGGTTTCCTTCCTGACCACGGAGTAGCATTCGCAACTGGAAGTTTCGAGTTGCGCCCGGTTGAGCACCCGAATCTGACCGCGACGATATGCGATCGCTCCCACTGATTGAAGCTTGAGCGCGGCTTCGGTAATGCCTTCGCGCCTCACGCCCAGCATGTTGGCGATCAGTTCCTGCGTCATGTCCACCCGATTGTCGTCGGACAGATCCAAAGAACCGATCAGCCTGCGGCAAAGGCGTTGGGTTATTGAATGGTGCCGGTTGCAGACTGCGTTCTGGGCCATCTGTGTCATCAGCGATTGTGCGTAGCGAAGCATCTGCACCATCAGTTCACCGTGACAATTGAACTCGGCCATCAATCGATCCGTTGGCAGCCTGTATACGCAGCACTCACTTCTTACAACCGCCCGGTTCGTCGTGGTGCGGCCGCCCATGAATAATTCGACGCCGACCAGACCCTCGTTGCCAACAATGGCGACTTCCGCGGCCCCGCCTTCCCGCGTTTCGCATACTAGTGACACGATCCCATCTGCGGGAAAGTAAATGTGATGCAGCGGCTGTCCGGATTCGTGCAGCACATCGCCGCAGTGCAGAAACACCCGTTCCAGATGAACTGAGATGCGTTCCTGGACTTTCGCCGACAGGACAGCGAGAAGCTGGTTTTGCATTGTCGAACACTGGGCCATGTCGATCACCTCACTCAATTGAGAGTGAAGTGTCGTTGACACCGTGCAGGCCGGCATTGATCTGGGTCATAGGCAGTCGTTCCCGACCTTCGACGATCTCACAAGGGTGGGCCTCGGTCTGGTTTTCGATGTCAGCATGCCCGCGGGTCGCCGTCGGCACAGATGTCCTTCACGCCGTTCAAGCGACCGCGGATTGCACGGTGCGGCCCCGGTCGCACAGGTTTACGTTGCCGGGTGCGGCATTGCTTGGGGGCGCTGCGTGTGCAGCCTCCTGCTGGAGCACTTGCAGGTTTCAGGGCACCAGAACTGCAGCGCCAATGAACCGTCCGGCGCGCAGATCGGCGAGCGCCAAGTTGGCGTCGCGCAGGGCGTAGCGGGTGATCTGGGTAACGATGCCGACCTGGGGCGCCAGACGCAGGAAGTCGAGACCGTCCTGGCGGGTAAGATTGGCAACCGATACCAGTTGTCGCTCCTCCCACAGCAGCCCGTAAGGAAAGCCGGGAATGTCGGTCATGTGAATGCCGGCGCAGACCACGCGTCCGCCCTTGCGGACAGCGCGCAGCGCGAGCGGAATCAGCGCACCCACCGTTGCGAAGATGATTGCCGCATCGAGGGGTTCCGGAGAAGGCTCGTCCGACCCGCCGGCCCAGCTTGCGCCGAAGCTGCGAGCAAATGACTGGGCAGCAACATCGCCGGGGCGGGTGAAGGCGAACACCGAGCGTCCCTGCCAGATCGCGACCTGGGCAACGATATGCGCCGCCGCGCCAAAGCCGTAGAAACCGATGTTCCTGCCGCTACCCGCCATCACCAGTGAGCGCCAGCCGATCAGTCCGGCACAGAGGAGCGGCACCAATTCTTCGTCGCTACCGACCTCGCCGAGCGGAAACGCATAGCGGGCATCGGCAACGACCGAGCTGGCAAAACCGCCGTCGCGCGTATAGCCCGTGAAGCGAGGCTCGTCGCAAAGATTCTCCTGATCGGAGCGGCAGTAAACACATATCCCGCAGGTGTGACCGAGCCAGGGAATACCGACCCGCTCGCCAATTTGGAGCTCGGCAACGCCGCTACCGATCGCATCGATACGGCCGACGATCTCGTGTCCCGGAATGATCGGCAGCACGGGGTTGGGTAGCTCGCCGTCGACGACGTGAAGGTCCGTGCGGCAGACCCCGCAGGCAGCCACCTTGACCCGAATCTCGCCGGGGCCGGGCTGGCGATCGGGAAGTTCAGTCCACTCCAGCGGTGAACCCAGCCGGTTCAGCACCATGGCCTGCATCACGCCCTCCCGATTGGCAACACGTTCGCCGTTAGTGGGAGACGAGCGCGCAGCGATTCGCACTCAGCAACAGATCGCCGGTCACGCCGCCGAGTGTCCAGTCGTGCAGTCGACGATGTCCGTAAGCCCCTGCGACGATGAGATCGGCATTGTGTTCCTGGGCAATCAGGTTCAGCCGCGCGATGTCGTCACCCGTTGACGGCGACGCAAGAAAGCCTGCGTCGACGCCGTGCCGACGCAGCCAGCCGACCACGTCGGCAAGTCGAATACTGGCCTCCGCCAGATCGACCTCGCGGGCGATCTCGATGACCGTCACCTGTGCGGCATTTCGCAGCAATGGCAGCGCATCGAAGACGGCACGACGTGTCTCGCGCGTCTCCTTCCAGCCAATCACCACGTTATCCAGCCTCAGTGTATCCGTGGTATTCGGCACGATGAGGACGGGACGCCCCGCGTGCATGACCAGATCGCCCATGTTCAGTGCCCTTGCCGCATCGAACAGCTCGCCACTGGCAACGCCGGTGATGATGAGATCGGCACTGCGCGACTGAGTTGCCAGATAGTCGGCGATCGATGCGAATGTCGCTGATGAGCGCCATTCGACCGACTTGACGCGGTTCAGAAGCGCGCTGCGAAATTCTGCTTCCGCGTCCCTCATTTCCTCGCCGATTTCTTCGCGGTCCTGCTCGGCCAACTCTAAGGAAACGTAGCTTCCGCCATAGACCATCCGCATCGGCTGGCAGGCCGCGATGCCGATCACGTGGGCATGGAAGCGTTCCGCCAACTGACCGGCAATCTCAAGCAGTCCGGTATTCGGTCGCTCGAGTTCCAGGTGAACCATCAAGCTCAGGTAGTTCACGATGCGCCTTGCGTCGATGTTCGAGTGCTGCGCAGAACTTTCAACCCGCCACCGCTTCCTTGGTCAGCTCCCATGCCTGCTTGAGCTTGGCGCTGCGTCCCTGGTAGGCGCTGCGCATCGCCTTGACGCGATGATCGAGCTTGGTTTTGACGTCACCTTTGGCCTTCGAAAGCTGGTGTTCCAGCGCCGTGAGTTTGCCCTTGGCCTCGTGGTCCAAGGCTTCGACGCGGTGCTTGGCGCGCTTCACGGCCTCGTCCAGGCTGTGCCTGGCTGCAGCCACCTTGGTCTTCAGCTTCAACTTGGCGTCGCCACTGGCCTGCTCGAACTCGGACTGCAGTTCCGTGATCTCGGACTTGAAGGCTGCGATATCGCGGTCGAAGTGGGCGTCGGCAACCTCGGAGCGTTCGCGGCGGAAGACAACACCGCCCACAGCTTCCATGCGGCTGTCGACGGGAGTGATCCAGTCCTCGTCGATCTCGGCGATCACGGCGACCTTGCCCGGCTTCAGAAACGTCTCCGCCTCTTCGACGAAATCGAGACCGACGCCGGCCACCCAGTAGTCCCGCAGCGCACCGACGAGCGTTCCCGTGACCGCGCCGACTGCCGCCCCTGCAGGCCCACCGAGCAGGCCAATCAGGGCACCGACGCCGAAGCCGACGCTGGTCCCGACCGGCTCCTGACCCGTCGCCTGCTTCAGGCTGATCTTGCCGTGCGCGTCCTTGGCGATCACGCCCATGGCATTGAGGCTGATACCGGCCTCGGCATCGAGCTGGCGGAGCGCGCGAGTACCGGCCACGGCGGCGGTCTCGTTGTCGAATACCACGACTAGCATTCTGTTCATTTGAATTCCTGGATGACGGCTTGCGGTTGCTTGGCAGCGGCAACCGGCATTGAGCGGGATGTTCGTGCAGACCGTCGGCAGCGACGTGCGGCGGTACTGGTGCTCACCAAGCTGATCGCTCTGCTCAGGCTATGCGGTGCGCTGACCCACATAGATCGTTCCGGGGCTGTCAGGGAGAGTCGCAGGCCCCGAGCCTGCGGTTACCGCTTCAACGAACGCGGACGAGTGGCGCGGCGGCAACGCTGCTTCCGCGCGCAGCTTGTACAGCCGCCGAACGATTCCGGGGAGCAGGTCCGGCAGATCCTCGGCGATGAGTCCCGGACCGAATTCGCTCGCGGCCGCGCCATGCATCCAGACGGCGGCGGCGGCGGCGAGAAATGGCGTCATGCCCTGTGCCAGCAATCCGAGCAGCATGCCACTCAGGACATCGCCGGATCCGGCCGTCGCCAGGCTCGGCGGCGCGTTGGTGTTGATCACGGCACGACCATCCGGCGCGGCGATGACCGTATCGCTGCCTTTCAGGACGACGACCGCGCCACATCGACGAGCAGCGGCAAGGCTGTGCGTGAGCTTGTCTCCGCCGGCGTCGAAAAGCCGGCCGAACTCCCCATCGTGAGGAGTCAGCACGCAGGGCCCGATGATGGCTTGGTCAAGCACCGCAGGCTCCGTCTGGAAAGCGGTGAGCGCATCGGCGTCAAGCACCGTGGGGCGGCCGCTGGCAAGCATCGAAAGCGTACGGTTTCGCGTCTCTGCCGATGGACCTGCACCAGGTCCGATCAGCAAGGCAGTGAAGCGCGGATCGTCCAGCAGCGCTGCGAAGTCGTCTGGCGCATCAATGGGATGGACCATGATGCTGGTCAGTGCAGCGGCATAGATCGGCAGTGCCACGTCAGGCACCGCGATCGTCGTAAGTCCCGCACCCATTCGCGCCGCTGCACGGGCTGCCATCCTGGCGGCACCGGTGATCGGATAACCCCCGGAACACCAGGGCATGACCGCGGGTGTACTTGTTGCCTGCCAGCGTCGGCCCGGGCAGATCGGAAAGCCACATGGCAGGATCGTTTTCGAAGCTGTTGGGGACGATCTGCTCGAACACCGAAAGCGGGGTTCCGATGTCCGCCACGATCACCTCACCGCACAGCCCTCGACCGGGCATCAGCACATGACCTGGCTTCTTGCGGAAGAAAGTGACGGTGAGCGCCGCCGAGGCGGCACCTAGGGCTTCGCCGGTATCGCCCATCACTCCGCTGGGCACGTCGATCGCGATCAACGGAACCCGTTTCTTCGATGCGGCGGCCAAAGTCAGCGCCGCGGGCCCAGTCAGCGCCCGACTGAGCCCGGCGCCGAAAACCGCATCCACGATCAGCTCGGCGCCCTCGAGCGCGGCGGGAGTCAGCGCTTCGATGGCGCGCTGCCAGCGTTCCGCATGATGGCGCGCAGCTCCGACAAGGCTATCGAACGAACCGAGCAGGGCGACGCGTACCGGCCATCCGGATTCAGCAAGCTGCCGGGCGACGACGAAGCCGTCTCCCCCGTTGTTGCCTGGCCCGCACAGCACGATGACCGGGCGGGCCGTCCATCGCAGCGTGATCGCTTTCGAGACGGCCGTGCCTGCGTTTTCCATCAGATCGATCGACGGTGTGCCGGCGGCAACGGTCAAACGATCCGCCAGCGTCATCTGCTGAACGTCAAGCAATCCTGTTCCATACGCGTTCTTTCTCATACATCGTGAGCATTGATTTTCGTGGCATGTAATCACGGCTTTGCGAAGTCGTTGCGCAGCCATTGTCATTGGCCGTGATCGCGACTCGGTAGCGGGCTTGTGGGGGCAGTCCACGCTGTCGATCTGGGTCATCTTTGTGCCCTGCTTTGTGTGGATCTTCCCTGACTCGCCTTACGTTGGCAGATCAGCGTTTATTGATTCGGCCTTCAAATAGTTGAACTCACGCTGCATATCTGACGGGCCGATGTTGGAAATACTTTCGGACGCGAGCAGGAGATTTATGGAGTCTTCGCAAGTGACTGATGGCCGC
>JAUXYM010000122.1 GCA_030694365.1 Nevskia sp.
TGATAGGTGGCGCTGGCCGCCTCAATAACAAAAAACATATTGATTTTATTATTGATTCGGCCACGTTCTGCTCCACAGTGAGTGCACCCTTCAAGTCTCAGCGTGTCCTTTCGTTCAACTATTTGGTGGCCGAATCAATAAGCTATCGTTCAGACCGCTCGCGTAGCGTCGGCGCACCCGACTCGTCTGCTGCTATCCCTTTCCCGGAGTTCACCCATGCGCAGTTCTTCCGTGCTTGTCCGTTCTGTCGTCGTCGCAGTCGCGCTGATCGCCGCCGGCTGTACCACGTCCGCCACCGTGGTCGATTCGCCGGGCGCGCCGACCATCCAGCAGGTACAGAGGGAGCCGGCCAACGGGCCGCGCTACCGCATCGCGGTGACCAATTTCGAGTACCGCGCGTCCGGTAATCCGGACATCGGCAGCGGCATGGCCGACATGCTCAGCAACGCGCTGTTCAACACCAATCGCTTCATCGTGCTGGAACGCCAGGCGCTGAACGAAGTGACGGCCGAGCAGGATCTGTCGAATTCCAGCCGCTTCAAGAAGGAAACCGCCGCGCCGATCGGCCAGCTGGAAGGCGCGCAGCTGATCATTCGTGGCGCGATCACTTCGTTCGAGTCGAGCTGCAAGGGTGGTTCGCTGATCATCGTCTCGGCCAAGCAGGCTTGCGTGACGCTCAACATCCGCATCATCGATGCCGCCAGCGGCCGGGTGGTCAACGCGACGACGGTCAATGCCACCTCGGCGAACAACAGCGTCGGCATCATCTTCACCGGCGGCGCCTTGCCGATCGGTCTCGGCGCGTTCTCGAAAACGCCGCTGGAAAACGCGATTCGCAACGCCATCGAACTGGCGGTCAATCACATCGCCAACACCAAGCTTTGAGTGTGCTCCGCCGATAGCGCTCGCGCGCTGCCGGCGAGCCCGCCATGAGCATGCCCTCGTTCCGAATCGCGATCCTGTTGACGGCAGTTGCCGTCGCAGCCAGCGTGCTGCCTGCCTGCACCGGCAGCAAGGTGGTGCGCGGTGATGGCCAGACCATCGAGCAGGCGCGCGCCGAGCGCTACGACGGCCCGAAGTACCGCATCGCCGTCGGCAACATCATCGACAAGACCGATCCGCTGAAAGAGGCGTCGGTGGCCCGGCAGATCGCTGAACTGAACGCCAAGCGGCCGGCCGATCAGCAGCTCGAAGCGTCCGGCATCACTGCCGGTATCCGCGATCTGCTGGTCACCGAGCTGTTCAACAGCGGCCAGTTCATCGTCCTTGAACGCGATGCGCTGAACACGGCGATCGTCGAGCAGGAGTTTTCCCAGTCGGCGCGGGTCGGCGACGAGACGCGGATTCCGCGAGGCGAGCTGGAAGGCGCGGAGTTGCTGGTGGTCGGCGCGCTGACCGCGTTCGATGCCGGCCTGAGTGGCGCGGCGATCCCGATCCCGATTCCTTTGGCTAAGAATTTTTCCAGCTTCGGCGTGATGTCGCTGAGCTTCAAGCGCGGCTTCGCAGCACTGGACCTGCGGATCATCGATGCCGCCACTGGCCGGATCGTCGCGTCGACCGCCGTCGAAGGCCGCAACACCAGCTACGGCCTCGACCTGCAGGGCGTCTACGGCAGCGGCTTCGGCTATGTGCCGCTGCCCGGCGTGCTCGGTGCGTTCAGCAAGACGCCGGTCGAGGCCGCGCTGCAGAAGATGGTGACGGCGGCGATCGGCAAGGTCGCCGAACAGAAGCCGAGCAAGACCATCACCACGCCGTTGCCGTCTTCGTTGCCGGCCTCGGCGGTGCCGTCAAAAGCTGTTGCACCTGTGCAGCCGGTCAAGCCGGTGGCCGGTACGCACTGATCGGTTTCAGCCTGCGCTGAAAACGACGAAGGCCGATGCGCGAGCACCGGCCGTCATGGTCTGCGGGCTGGCGATCAGCCGTACTTGACCGAACAGCCGTAGGGCTTGGTCACCGGCGTGCTGATCGGCTTGCCGGCCAGCGCTTCGGTCAGCGCAACCTTCAGGAACGGCGTCGCGCTCGCGATATCGGCGGCGTCGGTACTGGCAATGCTGTCGATGCCACCGGCGTATTCCAGCTTGCCGGCGGGGTCTATCGCGAACAGGTGCGGGGTCGTCTTGGCGCCGTACAGGCGGCCGATATCACCCTTCGGATCGAGCAATACGGCGGTCGGTGCAGCACCGCGGGCAGCCGTCAGCTTGTTGGCCTCTATGCCCTCAGCGTAGCCCTGCTCGCCGGGTGCCGACGAGATCACCGATAACCAGACCACGTTCTTCGCGGTGAACTCCTTCTGCAGGCTCTGCATATTGCCGCTGCCGTAGTGCTTCTTCACAAACGGGCAGCCGTCGTTGGTCCATTCCAGCACCACGTGCTTGCCCTTGTAATCGGCCAGCGACACGGTCTTGCCGTTGCTGTCGACAGCACTGAACGCCGGTGCCGGCGCGCCGACACTCGGTGCCGCCCAGGCTGCAGCGGAGACCGCCAGGCCGGCTGCGATCATTCCCAGATTGTTCATCAGACGCATGTTCAAACCTCCTTGTGGTGACAGCGGTTAGGGATTCAGGGCTGGCAAGGCGGCGACCACCGTTTCCGGCGTCAGCAGCTGCGGCAGCACGGTGGCTTCGGCGGCTCCGGCGTAGACCAGATAGAGCGGCACGCCGGAGCGGCCGAAGTGTTCCAGCGTGCGGGTGATCTCCGGGTCTTCGCGGGTCCAGTCGCCCTCCAGCCAGACGACCTTGCGTTCGGCAAAGGCGTTTTTCACGGCATCGGACGCCAGTGCCACGCGTTCGTTGACCTTGCAGGTGATGCACCAGTCGGCGGTGAAATTGACGAACACCGTGCGGCCTTCGGCGCGCAGTTCGGCGAGCCGTGTTTCCGAGTACGGCTCGTAGCCGGCACCCTGCGCGGCGACGTGGGTCGCGGCGATCTTGGTCATCATCGGGCTCGCCAGCAGGGCCAGCGCACCGGCGATCGCGGCCAGCTTGAGGCCGTTGCTGATCAGGCCGGAGCGCTTCCACAACCACAGCGCAAACGCGATCAGCACCAGCCCGAGCAGCGCCACGGTCATGCCGTTGCGATCGGTCAGGCCGCCGAGCACCCAGATCAGCCAGAGCGCCGTCAGGTACAGCGGAAAGGCCATGAACTGCTTGAAGGTTTCCATCCAGGCACCCGGGCGGGGCAGGACCTTGGCGAGGACCGGAAAGAAACCGATCGCCAGGAACGGCAGCGCCAGGCCCAGACCCAGTGCCAGGAACACGCTGATGGCAACCAGCGCCGGCTGCGCCAGCGCATAGCCAAGCGCGGTGCCCATGAACGGCGCGGTGCAGGGGCTGGCGACGGCGACCGCGAGTACGCCAGTAAAGAACGAGGCGCGATAACCACCGCTGCCGACCAGCGACTGACCGACGCCCATCAGCCGGGTGCCGAATTCGACGACGCCGGACAGCGACAGTCCCATCGCAAAGAACAGATAGGCGAGGGCGGCGACGAACGCCGGCTGCTGCAGTTGAAAGCCCCAGCCGATCACTGAACCGGAGCCGCGCAACACCAGCAGCAGACCGGCCAGGCCGGCGAAGGTGGCGAGCACGCCAGCGGTATAGAACAGCGCATGGGCGCGCTGGCGGGCGGCGGTGGCGCCACGCGCTTCGACCAGGCTGATCGCCTTGATCGACAGCACCGGAAACACGCAGGGCATCAGGTTCAGCACCACGCCGCCGAGCACGGCCAGCAGCAGCACCAGGAAGTAGTTCGGTGACGGTGCTGCGGTGGGCGGAAGTTCCTCGACCGGCTTGGCCGCGCTGACCGGCACCAGCGCGACCTTGCCCGGCTTGGCACTGATCTCCCAGGCCTTGTCCTGATCGCCATCGTGGACGACCAGCACGCCGTCGATCTTGTCCGGCGCCTTGGTGTAGTAATCGCTGAGCGTCTGCGACAGGCGCAGGCTGCCGTCGCCGTCCTTGGCCCAGCGTGGAGCGGCCGAGTGTTCGATCAGATCGTTCGCATACGGGAAGAACGAGACCTCACCATCACTGGTGATCGCGCCTCGGCGCACGGCCAGTGCGAAGTCCTTCTGGTCGCCATCGTCGTGGATCTGGAAGTTCAGCGCCCAGTCGGCTGGCGCGGGCTGCGGCAGCTCGGTGCGCGCTTTCGCGAAGCCGGCGCGCTGCGCTTCATTGATGGCGGTCGCGGCACTGTCGGCGACCACCGGCAGCGTCAGTTCCAGTTCGGCGCTGCCGGGAATGCAGAGGTCCTTGCAGACCAGCCATTTCGCTTTCGCCTTCACGGTCAGCGGCGCGTCTGTGGTCAGGCCGGGCGCCAGGCTGAGCGTGACCGGCAGCAGCACCTCGTCGCCATAGCCGTAGTTGACGATGTCGCCAAGCGTCTCGTGATGCGGATACGGCCATTGCAGGTCGCTGGCGGCAGCGCCTTCCGGCAAGGTCCAGCTGATCGAGGTCGGGATGCCGGAGTCGCCGGGATTGCGCCAGTAGACATGCCAGCCTTTCTCCGGCGCGATGCGCAGCGCCAGGCTGTTGTCGGCACCGCTGACCAGGGCATTCGCTTCCGAAACCAGTTCGGCTTCGACGTGCTCGGTCTTCACCACGGCGGCTTGCGCGGCGGCGGAAAAGGCTGCGCCCGCAAGCGCTACAAGAACGGTGGTGGTGTACGGTAGAGCGCGCATGGAAACCTGAAAAAAGACCCGGGAAAGAGCCCGGAAAAACCAGAGGAACGCGACAGTGTACGCAGGCACCCGAAGCTTACAGACAGCCTGCTGCCGGCTCGGTTCCGGTGCATTGCTGTTGTTCCTGGTTTGCGGCGACGTGAGTGCCAACGACACGCTGCGCTGTGGTTCGCGAATCGTCGCCACCGAGGACCCCGCCAGTGAAGTGCGCGCCGCCTGCGGCGAGCCGGCACTGCGCGATGTCCAGCCGCAGTTCGATCCACGCCAGGGCCGCAGCTTCAACGATACCGAGGTCTGGACCTACAACTTTGGGCAGAACCAGTTGCTGCGCCTGCTGCGTTTTCGTGGCGGCCGGCTGGTCGACATCGATACCGATGGCTACGGTTTCGTGCCGCCCGAGAACCCGCGCTGCACGCCGTATGACCTGGTCGATGGCCTGTCGAAGTACCGGCTGCTGGCGCGGTGTGGCGAGCCGGTCGAGCGTCGCGAGCAGAGCCTGCTGAGTCCGGCGATCCGCGGCCACGGCCGGCGCAGCCTGCCGCTGCCGGGCAATCTGGTCACCGCGATCTATCGAGAGGAATGGGTCTACAACTTTGGATCGCGGTCGCTGCTGCGTCGCGTGCTGCTCGAGAACGGCCGGGTGGTGGACATCGAGGATGACGGCCGCGGTTACGACGATCCGCGCTGATCGTCATTCAAGCCGCTACCGAAAGCGCGCACAATTCCTGCCTGAACGCCTCACCAACCGGTGCCCGCCATGCCCCGCAGCCACGATCTCGTCCTGTTTGGTGCCACGGGCTTCACCGGCGGACTGACGGCCGAATACCTGGCGCGGCATGCACAGGCCACGGCGCGCTGGGCACTGGCCGGGCGCAATCTGGTCAAGCTCGATACGGTGCGCACGCGGCTGGCGGCGATCAATCCGGCTTGCGCCAAGTTGCCGCTGATCGAGGCTGACAGCGGCGATACCGCATCGCTGCTGCAACTGGCCGAATCGAGCAAGGCGGTGATCACCACGGTGGGCCCGTATGTGCACTTCGGCGAGCCGCTGGTCGCCGCCTGTGCCGCCGCCGGCACCCAGTACGCGGATCTGACCGGCGAGCCGGAGTTCGTCGATCGCATGTGGCTCAAGCACCACGAAACCGCGAAACAGACCGGCGCGCGGCTGGTGCATTGCTGCGGCTTCGACAGTATTCCGCACGATCTCGGCGTCTATTACACGGTGCTGCAATTGCCGGACGATGTGCCGATCCGCATCAACGCCTATGTCAGCCTTGATGCCGAGTTCTCCGCCGGCACCTACCATTCGGCGATCAACGCGTTCGGCCGCGCCGGTCAGTACGCCGGCGTGGCGATGGAGCGGCGGCGGCGTGAGGTACCGCTGATCGATCGCCGGATCGGCAGCAGCCCGCAGCGCCTGCGCCGTCATCCGGAACTCGGCACTTGGGTGGTGCCGTTTCCGACCATCGACCCCGAGGTGGTCAAGCGTTCGGCGACGATGCTGGAACGCTACGGCCCCGATTTCCGCTACGGACATTTCCTGCAGATGGACAAGTTTTCCCAGGTGGCAAAACTGATCGGCGGCGTCGGTGCCGTGGCCGTCGGGTCGCAGTTGAAACCCGTGCGCAATTGGTTGCTCGGCCGCAAGGACTCGGGCGACGGTCCCAGTCAGGCGAAGCGTACTGCCAGCTGGTTCCGCGTTCGTTTCCACGCGGTGGCCGGTGATCGGCGGCTGATCACTGAAGTGCGCGGCGGCGATCCGGGCTACGACGAAACTGCGCGGATGCTCGGCGAGTCCGGCTTGAGCCTTGCGTTTGATCGTCTGCCGAAGCGCGCTGGCCAGTTGACTCCGGCGGCGGCGATGGGTGATGAACTGCTGAAGCGTCTGCAGCGTTCCGGATTGATTTTTCGTACTTTGGAGCCGGCATGAGCGCAAAACTGATGGTGATGCTGGCCGGTCTGTTCGGCTTTCTCGGCGTCGGTTTCGGGGCCTTTGGTGCCCATGCGCTGAAGGCGCGGCTGACGCCGGACCTGCTGGCGATCTATCGCACCGCCGTCGAATACCAGTTCTGGCATGCGCTGGCCTTGCTGGCGGTCGGTCTGCTGGCGATGAGCCGGCCCGGGCCGCTGCTGAGTGCGTCGGGCTGGTGCTTCACCTTCGGCATCCTGCTGTTTTCCGGCAGCCTGTATGCGCTGGCGCTCAGTGGCGTGCGCGTGCTCGGCGCGATCACGCCGATCGGCGGGCTGCTGTTCCTGGTCGGCTGGGTGCTGCTGAGCGTGCATGCCGCGCGGACCTTGTGAGTTCGCGCTCGCGCCGCGCCGCTAAACTGCCGACCCTCAATCCTGCTGAGCATCCGCCGTGAAGCATTTTCTGCTGGAAAGCACCTATCTGGTAGCCATCGAACAACTGCTGACCGTGCGGCTGGCGCATCGCAGCTACATGCAGGTCGGTATCGATCACGGCCTGCTGTTGCTTGCCGGCCCGCAGGCCAGCGGCATCGGCGGCCTGATCCTGGCGCGGGCCGATTCGCAGGCCACGGTCGAGGAGTTCTTCGCCTCCGATCCTTACGTCCGCGAAGGCTTTGCCCGCTACCGCTTCATCGAGTTCACTCCGGTGCTGCACGCGCCGTTGCTGGCCGACTGGGTCGGTCCAGCCTGAGCGTTTCGCCCCGCTTTCAGTGCTGCGTGGCTGCTGAGCTGCGCAGCAACTGCTGGTTGTAGCGGGCGATCTGGGCAATCGCGGAGAACGAGAAGCCACCGGACGCATGCAGCGGAGTAGTCGCTGCGGCGAGCACCAGACTCAGGTGCACGGTGGTGTCGTTCAGGGCGTCGCCGATCAGCGGATTCGGCGCGTGGCGCAGGCCATCCAGCACGTCGAGCAGCGCACGAATGCGCACCAAGGTGTGATCGCGGGTGACCTCGTCGCCGGCGATGGTTGGCCGGACCGCGCGGGCCGCCGCTTCCAGTGGATGAGTGTCTTCGGTGATCACCGCCGTGATCCGGCCATCCTGGCTCAAGGTCGCGACCGCCTGCTCGCTGCCGGCCGATGTCTCCGGCTTCTGGGCCAGGCTGGCGTAGTGCATGAAGTAGTCGTGGAAGCGATCCGGGCGGATCACCCGGACCGGTTCGGGCGCTGATTCGGCGCGATCGAGCGCGGCGGCACAGGCGTCGAGATGCAGGATGATCGAGCGCATTTCGATCAACGCGCGGCTGCCGACTGCGGCGTTTTCGTCCGCCAGCGCCGCATAGAAACGGCTGATCGCGTTCGACAGCGGCACGTGGATCGCGTCCGGCGATTGCTCGGCGATCGCCATCTGCCGCATCAGCCGTTCGGCGTGCGATTTCAGTGCCGGCAACTGGGCATGCGCTTCCGGCACGAAGCTGGCAACGGCAGCGCAGGCTTCATCGAGCGCGATGCTGTCGTCATGCGGTATTTCGTCGAACACCAGACGGTGATGGGCAGCCAGCGTGGCGCGAGCAAAGACCACCAGCACCGCGCCGCGCGTCCGCGCATGGCGGACCGCTTCGATGACCAAAGGCCAGGCGTGATCGATCGCTGCGCCGTCCTCGAACAGATAGCCGTCGAGATCTTCGTACAACTGGGTGATCAGTTGCTCGGAAAAATCGTGCGGATGCGGCGGCTCGCCGACGGTGGCCGGATCGTGGGCACTGATCATGTTTTAGAGCGCTGGATTGAGGAGAGTCAGGTCAGACGCAGGCGCGTCAGCTCTTCCTTGAAATAGGCGTAGAAGATCGGCGCGGCGATGATGCCGGCGAGCCCGAAGGCCGCTTCCATCACCATCATCGCGATCAGCAACTCCCAGGCTCGGGAGCGGATCTGCGAGCCGATGATGCGGGCATTCAGGAAGTATTCGAGCTTGTGGATGACGATCAGGTAAGCCAGCGAGATGAACGCCAGTTCCAGCGAATGACCGATGCTGACGGCGACGATCACGGTGTTCGAGATCAGGTTGCCGAGGATCGGCAGCAGGCCGGCGATCCAGGTCACCAGAACCAGCGTCTTGACCTGGGGCAGATCGACGCCGAACGCCGGCAAGGCCACGCCGACATAGATCCAGGTGAACAGCGCATTGATCGACGCGATCCAGGTTTGCGCAAACACCACGCGACGGAACGATTCGGCGAGTCGTGACGAGCGCTCGACGATCGCCCGCGACAGTGGCCCGCGCATATGACCGGGTGTGGCTTCGCGCAAGGCCAGCATCGCACCGACGACCATGCCGATCAGGATGTGGGCGAGGCCGCGGCCGAACGATCGGCCGAAGCCCTGCACCACGCTCGAATGTTCGCGCAGCCAGACGACGAGATCGCCACGCAGCGCTTCGGCATCATTGGGTAGCGAGTCGACGATCCAGGTCGGCAGACGGCTACGCGAGCTGTCGATCGCTTCGGCCAGCCGTTCCAGCAGCGCTGGCACGCTGTCGGTGCCATTGCGAAGGAAGTTGCCGATTCCGAGCACGGCCGTCGTCAGCAGGCCGACCACGATGATGGTCAGTAACGCGACGGCGACCAGTTTGGCGGGCTCGCGGCCCAGCGATGCCACGCGCAGGCGCGCCGCCAGCACATGCACCAGTTCGTAGACCAGCAGGCCGGCGAGCAGCGCCGTCAGCAGGTGCAGGTAGAGCACGGCGACCATGGCGGCGGCGGCGGCGAACAGAGAAAAGGCATCGGCCCGGCTCAGGCGCGAACCGTTGACAGTCGGATTCATGGCGGCATCTTAAGGGAGGACGGCGCCAACGACGTGAACGACGGGTGTCCATTCAACTTCGCTGGGCACGGTGGTCGGCAATCGGCGAAAATGATGTCGTGAAAATTGGCAATCATCTGATCGAACCTGCGCTGGTCCTGGCGCCGATGGCGGGCGTCACCGATCGGCCGTTCCGCGTGCTCTGCCGTCGTTTGGGTGCCGGGCTGGCGATATCGGAGATGACCATTTCCGATCCCCGGATGTGGAAAACCGAGAAATCGCGTACCCGGATGGATCATGCCGGCGAGCCCGGTCCGGTGTCGGTACAGATCGCCGGTCACGATCCCGCCTTGCTCGCCGCTGCCGCCCGTCACAACGTTGCTCACGGGGCCGATCTGATCGACATCAACATGGGCTGCCCGGCGAAGAAGGTCTGCCGGGTCGATGCCGGTTCGGCGCTGCTGCGCGATGAGGCGCTGGTGGCGAGAATCTGCCGGGCGGTCGTCGCGGCGGTGCCGGTGCCGGTGACCTTGAAAATCCGCACCGGTTGGTCGCGGGCCGAGCGCAATGGCGTGGCGATTGCCCGCATCGCCCAGGACTGCGGTATCGCGGCACTGGCCGTGCACGGGCGCAGCCGCGAGGATCGGTTTGAAGGTGATGCCGAGTACGACACCATCGCTGCGATCAAGCAGGCAGTTAGCATTCCGGTGCTCGCCAATGGCGATATCCGGACACCCGAACAGGCGAAGCAGGTGCTGCTGCGAACTGGCGCGGATGCCCTTATGATCGGCCGCGCAGCGCAGGGAAGGCCGTGGATCTTCCGCGAGATCAGCCATTACCTGAGCACCGGCAGCTTGCTGGCTGAGCCGTCGCGAGAATGGATCGGCCGGCTGTTGGTCGAGCACCTTGCCGCGATGGTCGATCTCTATGGCGATGTGCAGGGCACACGGATCGGCCGCAAACATGTTCGCTGGTACTGCGAGGACCATTCCGGTGCCAATGATTTCTGGCGCCAGATCAGTGCCGAGACCTGTGCATTGCGTCAGCGGCAGGCGGTGGCCGCGTTCTTCGGAATAGAGCCGGAATCGGCATCGATCGCCGAAGCGGCCTGAGCGAACGTCTTTTGCGCGAGGTAGCGCGAATCAGCACGCGCCTTGATGGTTCTTCCGGATGGCACCGACAAAAAAGCTCGGCATGCAACCACGCCGAGCCCAGCAACAAAAACCGCCGTTTACTTGGGCGCTGCAGCCTTTTTGGCAATAGCTTTCTTCGCGGCAGCCTTCTTTGCCGGGGCCTTCTTGGCGGCAGCCTTTTTCGCAACCGCTTTCTTGGCAACCGCCGGCTTGGCAACCGCCTTCTTGGCGACGACTTTCGTTGCGACTGCTTTCTTCGCAACGGCCTTCTTTGCAACCGCCTTTTTCGCGACGGCTTTCTTGGCAGCAGCTTTCTTGACAGCCATGGGAACCTCCCAACATTCAAGGAAATGACCCGATTGATCAACGCCTCTCGCTGACAATTACGAGGTCACAGTCAATAGTGTCATCGCTGGACATCAAACACAACATCTAGTAGGCGCTTCACTGAAGCTGGCGATACACGGTGCACAAAAGTGGTTTGCCCGGTCTATCGCTTTCCTGATTGATCGGACAGAAGAACGCTGCCGCGGTGGGCTTTTGGCTTCGTTGCTGCAAGACTTGCAAGCACATTCGACGAATCTGCCGCTGGAGTTCACGTGAGCGAATCTCGATGCCCAAGATCGGGTCGGCCTGCAGCCATTCGATTGCCTGCCGGACGCCAAACCCTAGGCGACCCGGAAACGATGGGGCCTTGCCGAATCTGGTCATATCGTCAGGCCGAAACTCGGGAGTTGCGTGTGTTCGCCAATGGCCTCGAAGCGCACTGGCCGGAAAGTAGTACCCGCTAGCTTTGAGTGAGCTTGGTTCAAGTTGAGCCGGCGGCGAGAAGCAGATGCAGATGCTGCGGCGCAACGTCAAAACTCATATCGTGACGAGCCTCCCGGACATCCACTTAGCGTGTTAGACAGCAAGGAAATTAGCGCGTACAGTGCGCCTGCAGTCGTTTCAAGCAAGGTATTTACCGTGGTCAGTTTCCCCGCTACAAACGGGTGCTGTCAGTCTCCCGGCTACATTTCTTGATCGCCCGCAAATACGGCACTACCTCTGGTGCCGGTACTTTTTTGTCAATTCACCGTTAAAGGAATGTAGCAATGTCAGACTCGATGGGCACCGTTAAGTGGTTCAATGACGCCAAGGGCTTCGGCTTTATCACCCCGGCCGATGGCGGCGAAGATCTCTTCGCGCACTTCAAGGAAATCCAGGGCACCGGATTCAAGACCCTGAAAGAAGGTCAGCGCGTTGAGTACAAGGCGCAGCGCGGCCCGAAGGGCATGCAGGCCACCCAGATTCGCCCGCTCTAATAAGAGCTCGCGTATTTGAAAAACCGCAGCTTCGGCTGCGGTTTTTTTTATGTCTGACGTTTGGCTGTTGCGGCAGTTTGAATGCGGAACGATGTCCGCCGCCGACCCCGGTCTTGATAATGATGTCGCTCGCCGTCATCAACGAGACGGGCTTGGCGGCAATAGGTGAAAATGCTGAGCTTCCCGATCTCTCGCTTCCGGGCTGCCTGGCCTGCAAGGGTGGTTGCAGAATGGCCATTGATTGCCGATCAAGCGAAATCGCCCTTCAACGAGTCTGCTCGATGACTGCTGCAAACCCTGCGCCCTCCCGGCCGGCGATCAACAAGCCCGCCTACGCGATGTTCACGATCAGCACTTCGCTGCTGCTGACGGTTTTTCCGTGGTACCTCTTCAATTACGACGTCAGCGCCAGCGCCTGGGTGGCCGGCGTCGCGCTGCTGTACGCCTGCGGCCTGTCGATCACTGGCGGCTATCACCGCTTGTGGGCGCATCGCGCCTATCAGGCGCATTGGAGCCTGAAGGCGTTCTATCTGCTGTTCGGTGCGATGGCGTTCCAGAACTCGGTGCTGGTCTGGGCCTCGACCCACCGCATCCACCACGCCAACGTCGACGACATCGATCACGATCCGTACTCGATCAACCGTGGCCTCTGGTACGCCCATATCGGTTGGATGCTGCGCGACTACCCGAGCGCCCGCACCGACTACTCGAACGCCCGCGATCTGCTCGACGATCGGCTGGTGATGTTCCAGCACAACTATTACCTGCCGCTGGCGCTGTTCATGAACATCGGCTTGCCGCTGCTGCTGGGCTGGGCGATGGGCGATGTCATGGGTTACCTGATGGTCGCCGGCCTGCTGCGGCTGGTGGTCAATCATCACGTCACCTTCCTGATCAACTCGCTGGCCCACTACTGGGGCCGACGCCCGTACACGATCGAGAACAGCGCGCGGGACAACGATCTGCTCGCCTTCCTGACCTATGGCGAGGGCTATCACAACTACCACCACCTGTTTCAGTGGGATTACCGCAACGGCGTGCGCTGGTGGCAGTTCGATCCGACCAAGTGGCTGATCGCCTCGCTGTCCTGGGTTGGCATCACTTGGGAACTGCGCCGGGTGCCGGAGTTCCGCATCCAGCGCGCGATGCTGCAGCGGCAGTTCGATCAGGTGCGCGAGCGGCTGACCGGCTGCAACAACGAAGGCCGGGTCGCCGTGCTCCAGCAGCGTTTCGAGCACGAGCTGGAAACCTTCAAGACCACCGTCAACGCCTGGAGCCATCTGCAGAGCCAGCGTATCGAAGCGGCGCGCGACAAGCTCGCCGACCAATGGCAGCACAGCGACATGCGCCAGCAGTTGCTGGTGCTGGAGGATCGCCTGCGCGAGCAGCGCCAGCGCATGCAGCCGCTGCATTGGCAGACCGCGTGATCGCTATGTGTTGAACCCGAAGGCACAGCAAGAACCGCAGCTTCGGCTGCGGTTTTTTGTTGGCCGGTCGATCAGTCGACGGTCAGCACGATCTTGCCGATGTGGGCGCTCGACGCCATCAGCCGATGCGCCTCGACGGCGGCGGCCAGCGGAAATGTTGCATGGATCAGCGGCTTGATCCGGCCATCGGCAATCAGCGGCCAGACCTTGTCCCGAAGCGCGGCTGCCAGGGCCGCTTTCTCCTCATGGGTCTGCGGCCGCAGCATCGAGCCAGTGATCAGCAGGCGCTTGCGCATGATCGCGGTCAGGTCGATCGTCGCCGCTGCGCCGCGCTGGAAGCCGACCAGCAGCAGTCGGCCATCGAGCGCCAGTACCGCGATATTGCGCGGCGTGTAATCGCCACCGACGATGTCGAGCACCGCATCAACCCCGCAGCCGCCGGTTTCGCGCTGGATCTCGGCGACGAAATCGCTGCTGGCGTAATCGATTGCGAAATCGGCGCCGAGCGCGCGACAGGCCGCGCACTTGTCGGCACCGTTGGCGGTTACGAATACGGTGGCGCCGAAGGCTTTCGCGAACTGGATTGCAGTGGTGCCGATGCCGCTGGTGCCGCCGTGAATCAGCACCGATTCGCCAGCCTTCAACCGGCCCCGGAAGAACAGGTTGCCCCAGACCGTGAACGCGGTTTCCGGCAGCGCGGCGGCTTCGATCAGGGTCAGTCCGGCGGGAATCGGCAGGCAGTGCGCGACGGGCACCAGGCAGTACTCGGCGTAGCCGCCGCCCGGCGTCAGCGCGCAAACCTTATCGCCGATCTGCCAGCCTCGAACCTCGGCACC
>JAUXYM010000006.1 GCA_030694365.1 Nevskia sp.
AGAGCAGATCCTCGCGAAAGGTACCGGCGCGCACCATGGCATTGAGATCGCGGTTGGTCGCCGCGACCAGGCGGACATCGGCCTGGCGGGTCACCGGATCGCCGACGCTTTCGAACTGCTTGTCCTGCAGGAAGCGCAGCAGCTTCGGCTGCAAGGCCAGCGGCACTTCGCCGATCTCGTCGAGAAACAGGGTGCCGCCATCGGCCTGCGAAACCCGGCCCGGCGAGTTGGCGATGGCACCGGTGAAGGCACCCTTGCGATGGCCGAACAGTTCGCTTTCGAACAGCTCGGCTGACAGCCCCGGACTGTTGATGGTGATGAACGGTGCGGCCCGGCGCGCGCTCCAGCGGTGGATCGCCTTGGCGATCACGCCCTTGCCGGTGCCGCTTTCGCCGAGCACCAGGATGCTGGCTTCGCTTTCGGCCACCTGCCGCACGGTATCGAGCAAGGCGGCCATCGCTGGTGAGCGGCTTTCCAGTTCGGTAGTGCCGCTGCGGCCGGTCTCGCGCTCCAGTTCTTCCAGCCGCAGGTCCAGCCGTCGCGCGTGCAGATGGGTGGCGGCGGCAATCCGCAATTGCTCGGGCGAGCAGGGCTTGACCAGGTAATCGGTGGCACCGGCGCGCATCGCCTGCACGGCGGTATCGACCGAGGAATGGGCGGTGACGATGACCACCCGCAGCCACGGCGCGGCGGTCCTGATCGCCGGCAGCAGTTCCAGCGCGTTGCTGTCGCCGAGGCTGAGATCGAGGAAGCAGACATCGAACACGCGGCTGTGGATCAGCGCCATCGCCTGCTCGCCGCTGGCGGCGGTGGCGACGCTGTGGCCCTCGTCTTCGAGGCAGTAGCGGAAGGTCTTCAGCAGGGCGGCTTCGTCGTCGACGACGAGCACCCGGCCTCCGGTCTTGTCAGCCAAAGCAGCCAAAGCGGCAGTTCTCCATGAGCGCGGTTGAGGGTCGAAAAAAGAGGCTGGTATTTCTTGCATTTTGCACGGCTGGAACGACGACATCTTGCAACTTGCCCGGACCTTAGCACGGGATGGTTTCGCAAGTATCTGAAAAACAAAAGATAAATACCTGGCACGAAGCATGAGATGTATCTGGCACAGCACGCCGGTTGGCGGTGTGCCGGGACTGCCGTCAAGAAGGCGGGCCTGAATCAAACAGATCGCACCGGAGTTTTCACATGCTGCATTACGCCGTCGTCTTCTTCGTCATCGCGCTGATCGCAGCGTTCCTCGGATTCTCCGGAATCGCCGGTACTGCGGTCGGCATCGCGAAAATCCTGTTCCTGGTGTTCATCGTGCTGGCGATCGTGTCGCTGATCTTCGGCCGCCGCGTCAGACCCTGACGCGCAGCCTCAAGCCGCCTCAAACCCTTCCCCCATAAAGCAGTCAAGAAAAACACTTCATCTCTCAGGAAATCACTCATGAACTTCAATATCCGCAGCAACTCGAACCCCTTGATCCTCGCCGCCGTCGTGGTCACTTTCGGTCTCGCCGCCTGTGGCAAGTCGGTACCGCCGGGCCAGGTGTCCGACAGCACCGCCGCCGATGCGCCGAAGGAAAGCGCCACCCTAGGCAAGGCGATCGCCGATACCGCGATCACCGCCTCGGTGAAAGGCCGTCTGTCCAGCGACGCCCGGGTTTCCGGTTCCGACATCTCGGTGGAAACCAATAACGGCATCGTCACCCTGAGCGGCGTCGCCAAGCAGCGCGATGCCCGCGAAGCCGCCGAGGAACTGACCCGGGCAACGCCGGACGTGAAGGGCGTCGACAACCGCATCGCCGCGCCGACTGCGCTCGATACGCTGGCCAAGAATGCCGAAGGCGTTGCCGACGATGCCGGCGGTGCGATCTCCGACACGGTGATCACCACCAAGCTGAAGGCCGCGCTGATCGCCGATGAGTCGACCAAGGGTACGGCGATCAACGTTACCACCGAGAACGGCCGCGTGACCCTGAGCGGCGAAGTCACCAGCAAGCGCGAGCGCGAGAACGCGATCGCCATCGCCAGTGGCACCGGCGGCGTCAAGAAGGTTGATGCCGACGCGCTGAAGGTCGCCAGCCGCTAAGCGACCGCACAAGGCCCGGCCAGCCGCCGTCGCCATGACTCGCAGGCTCGATCAACTCGCTGCGCTGCATCGGCAGTTGCTCGCAGTGCGGGGCCATTGCGAGGTGCTGGCCTGTACGGCAGTACCGCCGGCGGTGGCGACAGTGTTTGCCCGGTTGGCCACCGCGAAAGCGCAACTGGCCGGGCAATTGGCGCGTGAGCTCGATGCGGCGGCCGTGGCCGTGCCGGTGGTCACAGACAGCCGCAGGACCGCAAGGCTCTATCGGCGCTGGCTGGCGATGGCCGGCGATCAGATTTCGAGCGCTGCTGGCGGAGTTCCGGTGAGTTCCGCCGATGTCGCTGCCCTGGTCGTCGCCGAAGACCGTCTGCTGCACCGCTGCGAGCAACTGCTGGCGAGCCAGCCTTCGGCGGCCCTGCGCCAGGCACTGAAGCGTTACCTGCCGCAGGTCGAGGCCTGTCATGCCGAGCTGGGTCGGCTGCATGTTTCAACCGATCGGCCCGCAGTGCGGGCAGTGCGGATGTCGGCCTCCCAGTTCGGCAGGCGGCTGGTATCGAGTTCGGTGTCGAGCCCGGTGTCGAATCAGGCACCGAGCAGCAAGCGTCACCCCTAGCAGGCTGTAGATGTTTCCAGCCTTACGAAAAGCCACAAGCAACAACCCCCCGTCGAACAGGAGATTCACGTGAACGAAGACATCATCAAAGGCAAGCTCAAGCAGCTCACCGGCAACATCAAGGCCAAGTGGGGCGAGCTGACTGACGACGACGCCGCGCTGGTCAATGGCAAGCGCGAAGTGCTGGTCGGCAAGCTGCAGGAGAAGTACGGCCTGACCAAGGAAAAGGCCGAGCAGCAGATCAAGGAACTCGAAGATTCGAATTGATCGATCGCTGATGAGTTGCAAGCTTCAAGGCTGATTCCCCCAATCAGCCGAAGCCGGTGACGCCAGGGTTCCCCCCGACCGTGGCGTCACCGGGTGCAGGCCGTCATGCGGCCCGCGCAACACCCCAAGAATCCCTTGGAAACCGTGGTTTCAACCTGAATACCTGATGCCTGAGAAGGCAAGGAGTTGTCATGCAAGTCCATCACCGTGCTCTGCGCAGCACGTTCACCGCAGCCGTCCTCGCTTCATTCGCTGGTGGCGCCATGGCCGGCGACGGCTGGTACCTGGGCCTTGAAGGCGGCTCGAACTGGCAGCGCCAGTCGAACGACAGCCAGACCTTCGGCGGTTTCGTCGGTGCCACCGCGCCGTTCGCGGCCAAGTACGACAACGGCTGGGTCGGCGGTGTGACCAGCGGTTACGCGTTCTCCAATGGTTTCCGTCCTGAAGTGGAACTGGCCTACCGCCAGGATCGCTACAAGACGATCTTCGATTCAGCCTCGTCCGCTGAAGGTGATGGCCGCAAGGACACCCGCAGCGCGTTTGCCAACCTGTGGTACGACCTGAAGAGTGACAGCGGCTTTTTCAAGACCGTGCATCCTTATATCGGCGTCGGCGGCGGCGTTTCGCAGCTATGGCTGGAGAACGTCGGCAGCAACAATGCGGAACTGGTCAACGACCACGACACCGTGTTCGCCTACCAGGGCGGCGCCGGCGTCGGCGTCGATCTGTCACGGCGCCTGACCGCGTCGGTCGACTACCGCTATGTCGGTACCGAGAAGGGCTACTTCGACGCCAGCCCGGCGTCCGGTGGTGGTCGCATCAACTCCGGTTTCAACGGCCAGTCGGCACTGGTGTCGCTGCGCTATGTGCTGGCTGAGCAGAGGCCGGCCGATCGCGACGGTGACGGCGTGCCGGACGGCCGCGACGCCTGCCCGAGCACTGCGCCCGGTACGCCGGTGGACAGCACCGGTTGCGCGCTCGACGCCGACAAGGACGGCGTCAACGACAAGCTCGACGTCTGCCCGAACACGCCGGCCGGCGCCACGGTCGATGCCAAGGGTTGCCCGATCGACAGCGATGGCGATCGGGTTCCGGACTACCTCGACCAGTGTCCGAACACGCCGCCCGGCACCAATGTCGACGCCAAGGGCTGCAGCCTGCCGGCGGTAGTGGCACCGGCGACTGCCGATACCGACAAGGATGGCGTTGCCGATGGCATCGACCAGTGCCCGAACACGCCGCCGGGCAAGAAGGTCACCGCCAACGGTTGTGCGGTCAACCAGTCACTGGTGCTGAAGAACGTGCATTTCGCGTTCGCCAAGGCGCTGCTGACCAACGACTCGAAGACCGTGCTCGACACCATGGCCAAAACCATCATCGACTCGCCGGGATTCCAGATCGAGATTGCCGGCTACACCGATGCGGTGGGCTCTGATGCCCAGAACCAGAAGCTGTCGGAAGCGCGCGCCAATTCGGTCCGTACCTACTTGATCGGCCGCGGCGTCAAGGCCAGCGTGCTCAGCGCCCACGGCTACGGCGAAGCCAACCCGGTAGCCAGCAACGATGACGAAACCGGCCGCGCCGACAACCGTCGCGTCGAGATGAAGATCATCAACTAGGCCTTCAAAAGCTAAAGCATTCAAAAACCCATTCAAAAGCAACTACAGGTCCGAAAGCCCGGCGCGAATTCGATTCGCGCTGGCCTCCAGGCAAAGCCCCCAATTGGGCGATCCGGCAACGGGTCGCCCATTTTTTTTGGCCGATGCGTCACGGGACGAAAAGGCCGGGCAGGGCGAACCGGTATCCTTTGCGCGCCCCTGCAGACACCAGCCCCGTGATTCACCCGTGACCCGCATCGATTTCTACATCCTGTCCGACGACTTCGCCGCTGCGACCAGCCAGGTGCTGACCGCCTGCAAGCTCTGCGACAAGGCCACCGCCGGCGGCAAGCGCGTCTACGCCTATGTGCCGGACGCCGCCGCGGCGGAAGCGCTGGACACCGCACTGTGGAGCTTCCGCCAGGGCGGTTTCATTGCTCACGAGCGGCAACTTGAAGGTCAGCGCGCCAGCCTCGAAGAACCGCTGCCGGCGGTGCTGATCGGTGCCAGCGAACCGCCGGCGAGCTACGACGGCGTGATGATCAACTTAGGACGAGACGTGCCGGATTTCTTCAGCCGCTTCGAGCGGGTGCTGGAAATCGTCGACGCCGATCCGTCCGCGCGCAGCCAGTCGCGCCTGCGCTACAAGTTCTACCGCGATCGCGGCTACGAACTCGCAACCCACAACCTCTGAGACCGCCATGTCACGAATCCTGAAGGCGGTATCCCGCGCCGCCTTGCCGATCAGCCTCGCGCTGTGGCTTCCGGCCTGCAGCCTGTTCAGCACCACGCCGTCGCCGGCCAAGCGCCAGGCGGTTCGTGATGCGCTGCCCTATGGCATGGATATCGCTCAGGCGCAGTCGAAACTGTCCGGCCTCGGCTTCGCCTGCAGCCGCCGCACCGGCAACTACACCGACGAAAGCGGCGCCGAGCACAGCAGCGAGCGCTTCCTGTTCTGCGAGCAGCGGCCGAACACCATCAGCTTCGCCTGCGAGAACCGCGACCAGGTCACCGTGATCGACCGCGACGGCACGGTCAGCGGCATCGAAGTCACTCGTGGCCCGTCCTGCCAGCCGGCATCGCCACCACCGGCAACGCGGTTCAAGTAGCGGGCGAGTAGGGCGGCCCCGGCCGCCGGCCCGGCAAGCAGGAATCGTCCGCGCGCCAAGCCTTACAATCACGCCCCCGTTTCCCTATGCAGCGCTGCGACCCTGGTCGTGGCATGCCGATCATCGTGACGAAAGACATGGACAAGACGTTCGACCCCAGCCGCGTGGAAGCCCAGTGGTGCCAGACCTGGGAAGCCGATGGCTGCTATCAGCCGAGCGGCAGCGGCAAGCCTTACTCGATCATGATCCCGCCGCCGAACGTCACCGGCACCCTGCACATGGGCCACGCGTTCCAGCACACGGTGATGGACGCGCTGACCCGCTATCACCGCATGGCCGGTTTCGACACGCTCTGGCAGCCGGGCACCGATCACGCCGGCATCGCCACGCAGATGGTCGTCGAGCGCAATCTGAAGCTGGCCGGCGAACCCTCGCGCGCCGAACTCGGCCGCGAGAAATTTCTCGACAAGGTCTGGGAGTGGAAGAAGTACTCCGCCGGCACCATCAGCCAGCAGATCCGCCGCATGGGTTCCAGCGTCGACTGGAGCCGCGAAGCCTTCACCATGGACCCGGCCTACTCGAAGGCCGTGGTCGAGCACTTCGTGCGTCTGCATGAAGATGGCCTGATCTATCGCGGCAAGCGCCTGGTCAACTGGGACCCGGTGCTGCAGACCGCGATCTCCGATCTCGAAGTGGTGCAGGAAGAGGAGAACGGCAAGCTCTGGCACTTCCGCTATCCGCTCGCCAACGGCGCGACTTACGTCAACGCCGAGGGTGAAACGCTCGGCTACATCGTCGTCGCGACCACGCGCCCGGAAACCATGCTTGGCGACACCGCGGTGGCCGTGCATCCGGAAGATCCTCGCTATTCGGCCTTGGTTGCGTCTAAAGCAACAGTGATGCTGCCGCTATGCAATCGCGAGATTGCTATCGTCGCCGATGATTACGTCGACCCGGCGTTCGGTACCGGCTGCGTGAAGATCACGCCGGCGCATGATTTCAATGATTACGCGCTGGGGCAGCGGCACAAGCTGGCGTTGATCAATGTGCTGACCAAGGCGGCAGCGATCAACGATGACGTGCCCGAGCCGTATCGCGGCCTTGATCGCATGGTCGCTCGCAAGAAGATCGTTGCCGACCTCGAAGCCGATACCACCTATCCCAACTGTCATTCCGGCGAAAGCCGGAATCCAGAGTCGGAGAGTGCGCAACTGGATCCCGGCTTTCGCCGGGATGACGAAGTGGGTGAGGGTGCCGCTGCTGGAGCAAAGCCCGCCAAGCCGGTCTACCCGCGCGGCCTGGTCGACAAGATCGTCGACCACAAGCTGAAAGTGCCGCGCGGCGATCGCAGCGGCGCGGTGCTGGAGCCTTACCTCACCGATCAATGGTTCGTCGATCTGACCCGCGAAAGCCGCCACGACGGCCAGCCGGGCAAGGGTGGCAGGCTGGCGATCACTCAGCCTGCGATCGATGCGGTGGAGTCCGGCCGCATCCGCTTCGTGCCGGACAACTGGAAGACCACCTACTTCCACTGGCTGAACAACATCCAGGACTGGTGCATCTCGCGCCAGCTGTGGTGGGGCCATCGCATTCCGGCCTGGTATGACGACGCTGGCAATGTCTACGTTGGGCGGTCCGAGGAGGAGGTGAGGGCGAAGTATCCGGAGTTGGGCGGAAGCGACGGGTCGCGACCCGCCCTGCGTCAGGACGAGGATGTATTCGACACCTGGTTCTCGTCCGACATCTGGCCAATGGCCACCCTCGGCTGGCCCGACAACACCGAAGCGCTGAAGAAGTGGTACCCGAGCAGCGTGCTGGTGACCGGCTTCGACATCATCTTTTTCTGGGTCGCCCGGATGGTGATGATGGGCCAGTACTTCCAACAGGACGTGCCGTTCAAGGACGTGTTCATCACCGGCCTGGTGCGCGATCCGGAAGGCAACAAGATGTCGAAGTCGAAGGGCAATGTCCTTGACCCGCTCGACGTCGTCGATGGCATCACGCTCGATGCGCTGATCGCCAAGCGCACCACCGGCCTGATGAACCCGGCGACGGCGCCGAAGATCGAAGCCAAGACGGCTAAGGATTATCCGAAGGGCATCGAAGCGGTCGGTGTCGACGCGCTGCGCTTCACCTTCGCAGCACTCGCGACCAATGGCCGCGACGTGCGTTTCGACGCCGCCCGCGCCGAGGGTTATCGCAACTTCTGCAACAAGATCTGGAACGCTTCGCGCTTCGTGCTGATCAATGTCGGCGCGCTCGATGCCGAGACTGGCGCTGAACTCCCCTCACCCTTCGGGAGAGGGGCTGGGGGTGAGGGAACACAGCTGGACGAGAATTCACTCCTTGTTTCGGCTGAGTCCCTCACCCCAACCCCTCTCCCGGAGGGAGAGGGGCATTACACGCTGTCGACCGCCGACCGCTGGATCATCTCCAGGCTGCAGAAGCTCGAAGCCGAAGCCGCTGCGCATTTCGAGGCTTATCGCTTCGATCTGCTCGCCGCCAGTCTCTACCAGTTCATCTGGAACGAGTACTGCGACTGGTATCTGGAACTGACCAAGCCGGTGATGCAGGGCAGTGACGAACTGGCCAAGCGCGGCGCGCGGCGCACCCTGGTGCGGGTGCTCGAAGTCTGGCTGCGCCTGCTGCATCCGATCATGCCGTTCATCACCGAAGAGATCTGGCAGAAGGTTGCGCCGCTGGCCGGAAAGACCGGTTCAACGATCATGCTGGAGCCTTACCCGGTCGCCAACTCGGCGCGCATCGACGAAGCCGCCGAGGCCGATGTCGAATGGCTCAAGGGCTTCATGCTCGGTGTTCGCCAGATTCGTGGCGAGATGGACATTCCGCCGGGCAAGCCGCTGCCGGTGCTGATCCAGAACGCCAGCGCAGCGGACGCCGAACGGATTGCGCGCTTTGCGGCTTCGGTCAGCTTTCTGGCTCGTCTGGAATCGATCCGGGTGCTGAACGCAGCCGATGAAGCGCCGCAGTCGGCCACCGCGCTGCTCGGCAGCATGAAGATCCTGGTACCGATGGCCGGGCTGATCGACAAGGCTGCGGAACTGGCGCGTCTGGCCAAGCTGAAAGCCAAGCTTGAGAACGATCTGAAGATGAACGAGGCGCGGCTGGCCAGCGACAAGTTCGTCAACGGCGCGCCGCCGGCAGTGATCGACAAGGAGCGGGCGCGAGTCGCCCAGCAGAAGGCCGAACTGGCGACCTTGACCGAGCAGGAAGCGAGCATCAGCGCGCTGTAAGCCGCTGGGGAAGGCCAGGATGGGGGCGTTTGGGCTAGAGCATTTTTCCTTCAAATCCTTACAAAACACTCGTCATTCCCGCGCAGGCGGGAATCCAGTTCTGATACGGCGCGCTACGGCCCAAACTGGATGCCCGCCTGTGCGGGCATGACGGATTTTTATGTGTTCATTTAATTTAAAAACGCTCTAGCTGGATGAGCGCAACGCGTCAGTCCTGATCAGGCCAAGTTCATCGCCGATCCGCCCCCCACCCTGACCCTCACCCGCATGCGGGGAGGGAATGCCGGCGTCGAAGCTAGCTTTTGGCAACCACCTTCAGCTTGCGCAGCGGCGGCCGCTGCGCTTCGATTTCCAGCTGCTTCACGCAGGCGGCCAGCGTCTGCGAAATCATCGACTGGTTGCGAACCATCGCGATGCGCTTCCAGGTCGCGCGTTCGCCTTCGAGGATGAAACGGGTCACCGCTTCGAGCTTCGGGTTGGCGGTGACGTGTGCGTACCGCCAGACCGATACCTTCGGCACGATGGTGATGTTGCCGCGGTAGTCCTGATCGAGGATCGACGAAGCGTTGTCGAGCTGGCGGCGGACGCCGGACAGCGGCACGCCGAACTTGCCGACGCCGATCACCGATTGCGCACCGCCGCGCATCGCGCCATAGGCCACGCGGCGCAGCGCGCCGAACACGCCGGTCTGCTCATGAGTACCGCGCACGAACGGGATCACGTGCGGATTGGTCTGGCTGACGATGAAGTGATTGACGTTGTGCAGGCGGCGCAGGCGGAGGCCGGGCAGGTCGGACTTCAATGAGCCGTCGGTCCAGCGCAGGCCCGGCATGTAGGGTACGCGGCTGCCGTCGTCGTCCTTGGTCATCAACTGCACCGGCGGGAACAGCAGCGGCACCGCACTCGATGCCAGCACCGCTTCGCGCAGATACAGGTAGGGCGTAGTCAGGTAGTTCAGCAGGCGCGGCGGCTGGTTGCTGCCGGCCGGTGACACGGTGACGTTGACGACGCGGCCGGAGCGATCAAAGCTCTCCTCGAAGGTCAGGTCTTCGGTGTTGCGGGCAATGCCGAGAGCGATCTGCTGCTGGTCCATCAGCGCACCGCGGCGCCACATCTCCGACAGGCTCAGCGGCTTCCAGAAGTGGTAGTAGCTATTGTCCGGGTCGAGCAGGGCTTCGAGCTCATCGGGCGCCCGGGTGCCGATCACCGAGGCGACGATCGAGCCGGCGCTGGAGCCGGAAATCACTTCCGGCAGCAGGTCCTCGCGGACCAGGGCCTTGACCACGCCGACATGGAACAGGCCCAGGGTGGCGCCGCCGGACAGCATCAGCGCCGAGCGGCCGAACGAGGCGGCGGTCTCGTTGAAGAAGCGTAGCTTGTCGGCCGGCGGCAACTCCGGGAAATGGCCCTCGGCGATGAAGCGCAGCGCCCCGACGACTTCGGCCAGATAGGTTTCGATCAGCCGCTTGGTGCCGAAATAGCAGTGGCTGTACAGCGCCGGATTGGCCATGTTGCCGAGGTTCCAGTGCAGGCCCTGGCGCAGATGGCGCATCAGCTTGACCACCTGGCGCGTGTCCCGGTACTGGCGGATCTGCGCCAGGCGGCTGCGGATCAGCTGCCAGTCGTACTCCGGCGATTCATCCTCGTGCTTCCAGTCTTCGAAGCCGCTGGCGACATCGAAGGCGAGTACGGCCTCACGCCAGGTGGCGAAGTCTTCGGCGTGACGCATCGCCTTCCGGCATTCAGTGACTCGGGCGTTCATGAACATGGTTGCGATCAGAGGGTGGGAGATCCTGTCCGAAGCATGAGGGATCGTCCCCGCCCGCACGGGTAGGCTGTTGACGGGTGGTAACATCTGGCCGCCCGGAAGCGGCTGTCGGCACCATTCCTGCGCGCCCACCGGGCCTTGGAAATGCTGCCTGCGCCGGCCGTTTCCGCTTCCTCAATTCATATGGAACCCCCGCCTTGAACATCACCATCTTCGGCTCCGGCTATGTCGGCCTGGTCACTGCGGCCTGTTTTGCCGATGTCGGCAATGACGTGCTCTGTGTCGATGTCGACCAGAAGAAGATCGACGGCCTGAAGCAGGGCGTCATCCCGATCTACGAACCGGGCCTGACCGACCTGATCCTGAAGAACGCTGCGGAAGGCCGCCTGCGCTTCACCACCGATGCCGCCGTTGGTGTTGCCCACGGCCAGTACCAGTTCATCGCCGTCGGCACGCCGCCGAACGAAGATGGCTCAGCCGATCTCAAGTACGTGCTCGAAGTGGCCAAGACCATCGCCACCCACATGAGCGAATACCGCATCGTCATCTCGAAATCGACGGTGCCGGTCGGCACCGCCGACAAGGTGCGCGCACAGATGAAAGCCACGCTGGCCGAACGCGGCGCGAGCATCGAGCACGACGTGGTCTCGAACCCGGAGTTCCTCAAGGAAGGCGACGCGATCGGCGATTTCAACAAGCCGGATCGCATCGTCGTCGGCGCCGACAACACGCGCGCCGCCAAGGCGATGCAGGCGCTGTACGCGCCGTTCAATCGCAACCACGACCGCGTCATCGTCATGGACGTGCGCTCCAGCGAACTGACCAAGTACGCCGCCAACGCCATGCTGGCGACCAAGATCAGCTTCATGAACGAACTGGCCAATCTGGCCGAGAACCTCGGGGCGGATATCGAGCGGGTGCGCATCGGCATCGGTGCCGATCCGCGCATCGGCTATCACTTCATCTATCCGGGCGCCGGCTACGGCGGCTCCTGCTTCCCGAAGGATGTCAAAGCCCTGGTCAAGAGCGCGGCCGATGCCAACTTCGACGCCAAGATCCTGAAGGCGGTGGAAGCGGTCAACAACCGTCAGAAGACCACCTTGCACACCAAGCTGGTCAAGCATCTGGGGTCGCTCAAAGGCAAGACCATCGGCATCTGGGGCCTGGCGTTCAAGCCGAAGACCGACGACATGCGCGAAGCGCCGAGCCGGGTGCTGATGGAAGCGATCTGGGCCGACGGCGGCAGCGTGCGCGCCCACGATCCGGTGGCGATGCACGAGGTCGAAAAGATCTACGGCAAGCGGCCGGACCTGGTGCTGGTCGATTCGCCGATGGACGTTGCCGATGGTGCCGATGCGCTGGTGGTGGTCACCGAATGGCGGGTCTTCCAGAGCCCGAATCTGCCGCGCCTGAAACAGCTATTGAAGCAGCCGATCATCGTCGACGGCCGCAACATGTATGACCCGGCCTGGGTGCGTGCTGAAGGCTTTGTCTATGACTGCGTTGGCAGGCCGTAAGGCATTTTTCCTTCAAATCCCTACAAAAACCCGTCATTCCCGCGCAGGCGGGAATCCAGTTTTGACGTTCGCGCATCGCCGGCAACAGAGAACTGGATTCCCGCCTGCGCGGGAATGACGAGGGGTGGATCAGGCCCGGCTGTAGACCCGGCCTGACGGCAGGCTGGGACGCAAACCGCTACGGCCATAGACCGACGGAGGCTCAGGAGCCAGCGCCACCAGCGCGCCGCGCACCTGCTGCTCGCGCACTTCCAGCAAGGCACCGTTGACCCGATTGGCATCGGCCAGGTGACGAGCGAGGGCGGTCAGCCGGCGCCAGGCCTGTACCAGCGCGTCGCCGCCGGGATGACGGATCAGCCAGGCTTCGAACTCGGGCCCGGAACGGCGCGGGCCGGACAGGATCTGCAGGCGATCGCCGAGGCGTTGCAGCTTCGACGCGGCAGCCGATTTCACCGCGCAGGCCGCCTCCAGCGCTTCGATCGAACGGCCGGCGAGGGCGGCGTGCTCCTCATCGAGCACGGCGATCAGGTGCTCGGCGCAGTGAATCTGTGCGTCGATGACTTCGGCGAGATTCAGGTTCGATTCGTTCACCGCAGCACTCCTTCCTGGTTTTCGCCAGGCTTCAGGCCATGGCGTACTCGAAACGCGCGAGCCTCGCGGCAATCGCAGCCGGGTTGGGCTGGTAGCTGCCGTTGTCGATGGCTGTGCGCAGACGTTCAACTTTGCCGGCATCGCTGCGGGGCACTGCCGCCAGCGTTTTCTCGAGCTGCTGCAGGTTCACGGCATCACCCGTCAACTGCACGCGATCGCTGGCCCCTACCGCTGACACTGCCGCACTGCTGCTATCACCGGCGACCGTATTGCTCGACTTCACAGCGGCACCGCTGGCGATCGGACGGACACCGCTGGCAGGGAAAGTTTCGATCTTGACGGTCATCGCAGGCTCCGGAAGGCGCGGCTTGATGCGCCCGATGAGCTGCTAACGACCGCTGCTGAAGAAACTTGAACGCCAGAACCTCGACCCGTCATTTTTACGACAGTGAACCCGCTACAAACCCCTACAAACCAACCTCCACGGTGCCGCCGTCCTTGACCACACCCTGCACGACCTTGCGCGACGACAGGTTCTCGACCGAGATCCGCTCGCCATCGCCGCCGTCACCGAGTGCCTTGCCCTGGGCGCGTACTTCCAGCGTGCCGCTGCGGCCGATCATGGTCACCAGCGCGCCGCGCTTGATCAGCTTCTGGGCACTGACCGCATCGGGCGTCAGCACCGCACCGGCGGCGATCGGGCGGCGCGGTACTTGGCCGGTGGCCTTCTGCACGTCATTGAAATAGCCATAGCCGAGGGTCGCGACATCGCGTGATTCCAGCCGCAGCGCATCCGCGGTCAGCGGCTGGCCGGGCATCACTGGCCGGACCATCACCACCACCGCCTGCAGATCGAGCACCTTGACCGGCACGAACACTTGCCACAGCGGATTGCCGACTGCGCGGCAGGTGATGACGATGTTCCAGGCACCGCGCGTCGCCGGGCTGGCGGCCGAGCTTTCCAGCGGCTGCGCACAGAGCGGCAGGCGCAGGCGGTTGTCGAGCGCGGCGGCTTCGATCTTCGCGGTCGGCGGCGACTGTACCGACACGAAAGTGACCGCCGCAGTGCGGATGCGATCCAGCGATTCGACGCGGCCGTCATCGGCCCGCACGGCGCTCGTCGCCAGCATCAGCAGCATGGCGAGAAGGCGGGGATGCAGCGATGGCAGGGCGATCATCAGGGCGGCTCGTTCGGACTCGATGCCAGCGCTACAAGCCCTGTGCCAGTGGCGACTATGCCGGCAAGCGCGTGGGGAACCGAAGTTGCACGGGCCGGCTACCACCCGTTCGAATGTTGGTATCCCGTCATGGCCTCCGGCTTGCTCGAAAGTATCGACCGCAGCACCCAGCTTGCAGGGCACAACCGGCTTGCCCTGCTGCTGTTCAGGCTCGATGAGCGCCAGATTTTTGGCATCAATGTGTTCAAGGTGCAGGAAGTCATTCCCAAGCCGCCGCTGTCCTGGCTGCCGTCTTCGCACGAGCTGGTGCGCGGCGTCGCCGACATCCGTGGCCGGATGATTCCGGTCATCGATCTCAATCGGGCGATCGGCCAGCCGAGCGACGAGCATGCGGCGCACGTGATCGTCACCGAGTACAACCGCTCGATCCAGGGCTTTCTGGTGCGTGCGGTGGAGCGGATCATCCACGTCAACGTCGAGCACGTGCGGCCGCCGCCGGACGGTGCCGGCGAGGGCGGCTATCTGACCGCGATCACCCAGTACAACAACGAGCTGGTCGAGATCATCGACGTCGAGCGCGTGCTGTCCGATGTCGTCGGCGCGCAGGCGGCTCTGTCCGAAGCCTTGCGCGAGGAAGCCGAGACCGTCGCGCATTCCCGGCGTCGCGTGCTGGTGGTCGATGATTCCCGCGTCGCTCGCAACCAGATTGAAAAGACGCTGAACCAACTCGGCATCGAATGCACGCTGGTCAACGATGGCCGTGAAGCACTGCAGTATCTGCAGGCGCTGGCGGCGCGCGACGAGCCGATCAACGATTCGCTGCTGATGGTGATTTCCGATGTCGAGATGCCGGACATGGACGGCTACCGATTGACGACGGAAATCCGCCGCGATCCGAAGATGAAATCGCTCTACGTGATGCTCCATACCAGCCTGTCCGGCGTGTTCAACAACGCGATGGTCGAGCGCGTGGGTGCCAACAAGTTCATTGCCAAGTTCAGTGCCGATGAGCTGGCGACCGGGGTGCTGGATCGGCTGAAGGCGGTTGCGCTGGAAACAGCTTGAGCAGTGGCTAGTGGCCAGATAAAAGCTTGATGAGATCAGACATGCAGGGTGCAACCTTCAAGCACGTCATTCCCGCGCAGGCGGGAATCCAGTTCTCTGTTGCCAGCGATGCGCAATCGTCAAAAACCGGATTCCCGCCTGCGCGGGAATGACGGGTGGGGTTGAGTGCCGCATCGAATCTCGAAACTGCGTCCGCGATTCTGGACACCGACCACTAGCCACTGACCACTGCTTCTAAAGCGTCGCTTTCCCGTCGCCAATCGCCTCTGGCACATGCCTTGTAACGATTCTTCCGAACGCAAACGCGGGAGGACGCAATGGCCAAGCTGGATCCGATTTTCGGCATACACGCCGAGGCAATGTCCGTGCAGCGCAGGCGCATGGAAGTGCTGTCGGCCAACATCGCCAATGCCGATACGCCGGGTTTCAAGGCGCGCGATGTCGACTTCGCGTCGACGCTTGCGTCGGTGATCAAAAGTGATGCGCCAGGTGCTTCGCGCACCTTGACGACCGACGCTCGGCACATCCCCATGAACGCCGGTTTGACTGGCAATCCCGCCGGCGACGGCAGCCGGCTCGCCTATCGCGTGCCGATGCAGCCGAGCGTCGATGGCAACACGGTCGATGTGCAGGTCGAGCAGGCGAAGTTCGCCGAGGCCGCCTTGCACTACCAGGCTTCGCTGCAGTTCGCCGATGGCCGCATTCGCGGCTTGATGACGGCGATCACCGGCCAGTAAAGGAGCCCCGTCATGTCCTCTTTCAAGATCTTCGATATCGCCGGCAGCGCGCTCAGCGCCCAGTCTCTGCGCCTCAATACCGTGGCCTCGAACCTCGCCAATGCCGACGCGATCAGCGGCACCGCCGAAGGTGCCTACAAGGCGCGGATGCCGATGTTCAAAGCGGCGATGGAAGCCGGTAGCCAGGAGGCGACTGGCGTGCAGGTGCTCGGCGTCGTTGAAAGCCAGACACCTGCCGAGAAGCGCTACGAGCCTGGCCATCCGCTGGCCGATGCCGATGGCTACGTCTATGCGCCGAACGTCAACGTCGTTGAAGAGATGGTCAACATGATTTCGGCTTCCCGCTCCTACCAGTCGAGTGTGGAAGTGATGAACACCGCCAAGGAACTGGCCAGCCGCACCTTGTCGCTCGGCCGCTGATTGCGCCCCGAGTCAAACCGTATCCCAGGACACTGACATGACCGCAGCCGTAAGCAGCAGCACCTTCAACGATCTCGGCCTGAACCTGAAGCCGGCCGACAAGAAGGCCGAGTCGCTCGGCCAGGCCGACTTCCTCAAACTGATGACCACCCAGTTGCAGAACCAGGATCCGCTGAAGCCGCTGGAGTCCAACGAGTTCCTCGGCCAGATCGCCCAGTTCTCGACCGTCTCCGGCATCCAGGGTCTGCAGGACTCGTTCAAATCGCTGTCCAGCTCGCTGACCTCCAGCCAGTCGCTGCAGGCCGCTGGCCTGGTTGGCCACGGCGTGCTGTATCCGTCGTCGACCGGCTATCTCGATGGCGAGAACGGCATGAGCGGTGGCGTCGACATGACCTCGGGCGGCCAGCTCGCGGTCGAGATCGTCGATGGCAGCGGCCAGGTGGTGCGCCGTCTCGACTACGGCACCCAGGCTGCCGGCACCAGCTACTTCACCTGGGATGGCAAGGATGCCGCCGGCAACACCCTGCCATCCGGCAGCTATGGCATTCGCGGCCAGGTCACTCGCAACGGCAGCAGCGAAGCGGCGGACACCCTCGCCGCCGGCCTGGTGCAGAGCGTGTCGCTGGGCAGCAATGGCCTGAGCCTGAACCTGGCCGGCGTCGGTGCCGTTGCCTTCAGCGACATCCGCCAGATCATCTGAGCCCAGCCCGCCATGAATCTGCGCCGCAAGCCACGTCGTCTGGTCGCTGCTATCCGTCCCGGATTGCGCCAGATCCCCGGCCTGTTCGATTTTCCGGCGGCCGGTTGCCGTCGTGGCCCAGAAGAACTGGCGAAATTCGTCGAAAGCCTCATTGCCCCCACGCGCAGCATCGGAGCCCACTGACATGTCCTTCAACATTGCCCTGACCGGCCTCAATGCCGCGTCCGCAGACCTGAGCGTCACCGCCAACAACATCGCCAACGCCAACACCACCGGCTTCAAGGAATCGCGCGCCCAGTTCGCCGATTTCTTCCTGTCCAACGCCTATGGCGTATCGGACACCGCAGTCGGTGGCGGTGTACGGGTCGGCAAGGTGTCGCAGCAGTTCACCCAGGGCGCGATCAGCGTCACCAACAACTCGCTCGACCTCGCGGTCAGCGGCACCGGCATGTTCACCTTGTCGAAGAACGGCGCGATTAGCTATTCGCGCGCCGGCCAGTTCGGCACCGATCGCGATGGTTACGTCGTCAACGGCTCCGGTGCTCGCTTGCAGGCCTATCCGCCAGTGGCTGGCGGTACCGCTTTCAATACCGCGAATCTGACCGACATCCAGCTGTCGACCTCGGACAACCCGCCGAGCCCGACCAGCTTGCTCAGGACCGGCGTCAATCTGCCGGCCGAAGCCACAGCGCCGGTGACGACGCCGTTCCTGTCGACCGACCCGACCAGCTACAACAACACGACCTCGGTCACCGTCTACGACTCGCTCGGCACGGCGCATCCGGCCAATCTGTTCTTCGTCAAGTCCGCGACGCCGAACGAGTGGACGATGCACACGCAGATCGACGGCAACGACGTCGGTACCGGCCAGACCGTCACCTTCAATGCCGATGGTTCGCTGGCAACGCCGAGCAACGGCCAGATCGCGCTGCCGTCGTACACAACGACCACCGGCTCGAACCCGGTGACGATGACCATCGACCTCAACAACAGCACCCAGTACGGCAACACTTTTTCAGTCAACAGCCTGACCCAGGACGGCTACGCAACCGGCCGCCTCAGCGGTATCGAAGTGACCCAGGAAGGTGTCGTGCAGGCGCGCTTCACCAATGGCCAGGCGACCCCGCTGGGCCAGATCGCGATGGCTAATTTCGCCAATCCGCAGGGCCTGCAGCAGCTCGGCGATACCAGCTGGGGCGAAACCTTTGCGTCCGGCCCGGTGATCCGCGGCATCGCCAATTCATCGAACTTCGGCCTGATCCAGAGCGGCGCGCTGGAAGGCTCGAACGTCGACATCACCAAGCAGCTGGTCAACATGATCACCGCGCAGCGCAGCTTCCAGGCCAACGCCCAGATGATCTCGACGACCGATCAGATCACTCAGACGATCATCAATATCCGGTGAAGCAGTGGCCAGAGACGCAGTGGCTAGTGGCTCGTGGTTAGTGGCCAGTAAAGGCCACGACGCGCCCTCCTTGCTTCTACTGACCACTGACCACTGACCACTAGCCACAGGACACTGCTTCCATGGATCGAGCCCTCTACGTTGGAATGTCCGGCGCCATCGCCACTTTGCGGGCGCAGACGGCGAACAGCCACAACCTGGCGAACGCCGGCACCGTCGGCTTCCGGGCCGAGCTGGCGGCGGCGCAGGCGGTCAATGTTGACGGCGCGGGCTTCCAGTCGCGGGTCAATTCCCAGCTGGCGGACAACGGCTGGGATTCGGCGCAAGGCGCGATCATGCAGACCGGCGAATCGCTCGATATCGCGCTGAAAGGCGACAACTGGCTGGCCGTGCAGGCACCGGATGGCAGCGAGGCCTACACCCGCGCCGGCGATCTGCGGCTCGATCCGAACGGCCAGCTACGCACTGCCAACGGTCTTGCCGTGCTCAGCGACGGCGGGCCGATCGCGCTGCCGCTGTCGACCTCGATCCTGATCGGCAACGACGGCACCATCACCGCCGTGCCGCAGGGCCAGAGCGCCGCATCACAAGTGGTGATCGGCCGGCTCAAGGTGGTCAGCGGCACCCAGAATCAACTGGAGCGGGGCGGCGATGGTTTGATGCGCGCTGCCGCCGGCACCACGCTGAATCCAGCTGCCGGCGACGTGCTGGTCAGCGGCGCGCTGGAAAGCTCGAACGTCAACCTGGCCGGCGCCATGGTCAACATGATCAGCCTCGCGCGGCAGTTCGAGCTGCAATCGAAAGTGATGAAGGCCGCCGAAGACAATGCGCAGGCGTCGAACAGTCTGGTCAGCTTGAACTGATCCTGGGGCGCTTTCTCAAGTTGAATGAATCCATAAAATTTCGTCATTCCCGCGCAGGCGGGAATCCAGTTTTGACGTTCGCGCATCGCCGGCAACAGAGAACTGGATTCCCGCCTGCGCGGGAATGACTGATGTCCTAAAAGCGGAGCTGCACCCCGGCTTCAACATTGAACTGAGAGCCAACATCCGGGAACGGTTGCTCGTCCTGGTAGCGCACGCCCAGGTCAAAGCTGAGGCTTTGCCAGGGAATGGTGACGCCGGCTTCGTACTGGTTGACGGTCACCGGCTGGGCGCTGACGGTATTCCTCAGAATGCTGCCAGAGGCTTGCGCCGCCGCCAGTTCCGCCGTGCTGATATGGGCGTTGTGGAACGCCGCACGATAGGTCCAGCCGTTCGGCATCAACATCAAACCGGAAACCGTGAACAAGGTCGAGTCGCTGTCCAACGAAAAGCCCATGGTGCGGCCGCGATAGCGGAAGCCGTCGGTGTACTGATCATTGTTGTAAGCAAGGCCAGTCACTCGGTTGCCAAAACTGAAGGCATCGAGCGTGGCGCGACTATCGGTGTACTCGGCCACCAGCCGCCAACTGGCACCGTTCTGGTCCCAAGGGCCCGCCCAGCTCAGGCCGCCCATGTGGCTTTCGTAGGAATGTGTGAACGGGCCGGTGTCCTCGTTCATGATCTGCAGATACGGCGAGAAGCTGACCACGTTGAAATCGTAGGTGTACTTGATTTCGAAAGTGCCCTCGTCGTTGCTGGCGTTGCGATCCTTGTCGGTGTTGTTGATGCCGAAGGCGGCGCGGAACGGCTTGCAGGCGTTGTCGCCGCCACAGAACTGGGAGACGCGCGTCACCGTCAGCTCCAGCCCATTGATCGGTTCGATGCTGATGCGGATCGAACCGACGCCGGTGTTGCGATCGTCCCGCGCATCTTCTTCGAGCAGGCCGACAAAGAAATCGATCTGGTAGCGGCCCAGCCAGCTCAGCCAGGGGGTCTCGAAGGCGGTCGAATTGTTGCGGGTGATGCCGATTTTCGGGAACGGCCGCGCGTTGTTCGACAGGATCAGGCTCGACGTGTAGCCGGGCCCGTACCATTTGTCGATATAGCCGCCGTATAGCTGCCAGTTGCCGAGCAGGGCGGTGACATAGGTTCCGTCCAAGGCAAAGCGGTAGCCATCGCCATCGATATTGCTTAGCGCGCCGACCCGGAGATTCGCCGCAAAGCGCTCATTCTCGTAGTCGAGCCCGGCGCGAATATCGGCTTCATCGCGCGCGTTGTCGCCGAAATCGCGGATCAGATTCGGCTCGCTGCTGAGCCGGAAGGTGCCGGCAGCATGCAGCGGCTGGCCATCGTTGTTGTGACCGTCGAGCCGGGCGAGGACGCGCTGCGCAGCCAGTTGCACGTACTCAGGCTGACCGACCAGCGATTGCGCGTTGTGGAGTGCCGAGAAAAAGCCGACCGGTATCGGCCAGGTAGTGATCGGCCCGTCGATCAGTCCACGTGCATGCAGGATTTCGATGTCGTTGCGCAAAGACCGGTCGCCAACCTCCGCCCAGGGTGCCGCTTGCGCAGAGTTGCTTCCGATGGCGAGCACCGCCATCAGCAGCGCGGCGAGCGCGCCGTGGGCAGATCGGGAACGTGAGCTCACGAGGTTTGCAGGATTGGCAGCAGGCGACATGGTGAGTCCTCGAAATGATTACGCCGGGATCGTAGACGATCAACTGCTTGAATCGTGGAACGCGCTGTGTTGCAGGCGTGCGCATGCCCTTTCCATCCATTCCGGATTGTCGAGATACCAGTCCACGGTAGCAGCCAGCCCCTGCGTGAAGGGCTGCAACGCGCGCCAGCCCAACTCGCGTTCCAGCTTCGATCCATCGATGGCATAGCGCCAGTCATGGCCCGGACGATCGGCAACCTGCTGGATCAGGCGGGCATGAGGGGCTCGCGCTGGCAGACGAGCATCGAGCAGTGCGCAAAGCCTTTGCACGAGATCGAGATTGCTGAGTTCGCTCCCGCCGCCAACACAGTAGTTCTTCCCCGGCCGGCCGCCTTCCAGCACCACACGCAGTGCACGCGCGTGATCGTCGACATGCAGCCAGTCGCGCACCTGGCTGCCATCGCCATAAATCGGCAGCGGCTCACCGCGCAGCGCGTGATGGATGATCCGCGGGATCAGCTTTTCCGGCAGTTGGCGCGGCCCATAATTGTTCGGGCTGTGGGTGGTCAGCACCGGCAGCCCGTAGCTGCGGTGCCAGGCTCGGACCAGATGATCGGCACCGGCCTTGGTCGCCGAGTACGGCGAGTTCGGCGCATGCGGCGAAGCCTCATCGAAGCGTCCGGTTGAGCCCAGCGCGCCAAACACTTCGTCGGTCGATACCTGCAGGAAGCGGAAGGCCTCGCAACGCGCGGCAACCAGTTTGTCGAAGTGAGCACGCGACGCTTCCAGCAACATCGCCGTGCCGACCAGATTGGTCTGGATGAACGCCGCCGGCCCGCTCAGCGAGCGGTCGACATGGCTTTCCGCCGCCAGATGGACGACGGCGTCGGGCTGCTCGCGCGCAAACAAAGCTTGCAGAGCAGGGCCATCGCAGATATCGGCGACCTGCAGCGAGAAACGCGGGTGATCGAGCAGCGGAGCAATTGATTCACGCAGGCCGGCATAAGCCAGCTTGTCGACGCCGACCAGCCGCCAGTCGGTCTCGGCCAGCCATTGGCGCAGAACTGCCGAGCCGATGAAGCCTGCGCAGCCGGTGATCAGCACGGTGGTCAAACTGCCGTGCTCCTGCTTCGACGGGCGTCGGCAGTGGCGCTGCTAAACTCCAGCCACCCGAACGACAGCATCTGCACGCGGCCTCCCGGCTGCCAGCCAAACTGCACGTCAAGCTGCTTGCCCTGTCGTGAGACCCACCTGTTCATCGAATGCCTCATGGAAAACGACCCGGAAGAAATCTCGCTGCGCGACTTGTTCGATGCCCTGTGGTCCAGGCGGTTGCTGATCATCGCGCTGACGCTTGGCTTCGGCATCGCAGCCGCTGTGGTTTCTTTGTTGCTGCCGGAAAAGTATGAGGCCAGCGTGGTGCTGTCGCCTGTTGATGAAGAGAGCGGCAGCAAGCTCGGTGGTGCCGGTGCCTTGCTGTCGCAGTTCGGCGGGCTGGCCAGTCTCGGCGGCTTGAATCTCGGCGGCTCGGGAAAGAAATCAGTAGCAATCGCCACCCTGCAATCGCACGCGCTGACCGAAGCCTTCATCCATGACAACCAGCTGCTGCCGGTCTTGTATGCCGACGACTGGGATGCCGACAAGAAAACCTGGACCACCACGGACCCCAAGGAAACCCCGACGCTGTGGAAGGCCGAGCGCACGTTCGCCAAGAAAGTGCGCAGCCTCGCCGAGGACAAGAAGACCGGCTTGATCACGCTGACCATCACATGGACCGATCCGGAGCTGGCCGCGAAGTGGGCGGGTGAACTGGTACAGCGAGCCAACGAAGTGCTGCGTGCCAAGGCCATCGCCGAATCGCAGGCCAACCTGAGCTATCTGAACGAGCAGTTGACCAAGACCAGCGTCGTCGAACTGCAGCGCTCGATCTACAGCCTGATCGAGGCCGAGATCAAGAAAGTGATGATCGCCAACGGCAGCGACGAGTATGCGTTTCGGGTGGTCGATCCGGCGCGTGTGCCTGAACAACGGGTTAGTCCGAAGCGCCTGCTGATAATCGCCGTGGGGGTTTTTGCTGGATTGATCCTCGGCTTGGTGCTGGCGCTGGCCCTGCCCAGGCTCTCTGGAACTCGCGGGCATCGCTGAAGCGTTTCACCGTTTCATCGGAACATTGCGGTATCGCGAGAGATCGAGTGGAAAGTAATCGAATTGGCTACCTGGATTCATTGCGTGGGGTTGCTGCTCTCGGCGTTGCCTGCATCTTTCACTACACCCATTTCTCTTCCGCGTTTCAGCCAGGCTCCATGCCGCTCGAACAGGCGCCATTCTGGAGTTTTCTGCCGTTGCAGCTGCTTTATCGATACGGCCTGGCTTGTGTTGATCTGTTCTTTGTGTTGTCCGGAATCATCTTTGCCCACAAATACGTCGGGATCATTTCAAACGGCCAGCTAAGCGGTGTCCGGTTCTTCAGGCTTCGTTTTGCAAGGCTGTATCCCTTGCACCTTGTATCCCTTTTGATTGTCGCCGTACTTGTCTACTGCTATTCCCGGAAATTCGGTTCCTACCCGATTTACGGCGACAATGACCTCAAGCATTTCCTACTCAATCTGTTCTTTGTTCAGCACGGCGTTGTTGACCTTGCCTATTCATTCAACGGGCCGGCCTGGTCTCTGTCAGTAGAAGCGGTCATGTATTTGCTGTTCTGGCTGACCTGCAGACAGAGTGCGCGCCTGGTGCTCTGGGTGGCCCTATGCCTGATCGGCATTTCCGCGATTGTGCTGGCTTTGCCCTGGCCGCTGCTGAATGACTCGATCGGGCGGGGGCTCCTGGGGTTTTTTTCGGGCTGCCTACTTCAGCAATCAGCCGCTCGTTCAGGGGCGTCTCGCCGCGAGGCGCTGAAGCCGTTCCTGGTGTCGGCGGCAATAGTTTTCTGCATGGTTGCCATTCGGCTGGCCGGCCTACTGGTGCTGCCGGTATACCTGTACTTCATCGGAAGCTTCGTCTGCCTCTTGTCGCTGATGTTCGCTTTCCCATTGCTGCAGCGGATGATTGATCTGGCACCGCTTCGATTTCTTGGCGACATTTCGCTTGGCGTCTATCTGCTGCACATCCCGATCCAGATCGGAATTCTGTTTTTCCTGCGGATCAACCAGGCAGCCATTCCGTTCGAAAAACCCTGGTTTCTTATGCTCTACATGACGATTGTCATTGCCGTATCGACAGCTGTTCATTACGCGTTCGAACTGCCAGCGCAAAAAATTCTTCGGGGACGATCCGCAGTCCCGGTTAGAGCGACAGGTCAAGCAACCCGATAAAAGCCTGTCATGCCCGCGAAGGCGGGCATCCAGTTTTCGCCGTGGCGCGCCGCATCCAAACTGGATTCCCGCCTGCGCGGGAATGACGGTAAGCGAGCGGCCACGACACCTTGACGCCGCGCTGGTTGATCAGCGTGCGGCAGGCGGCAGCCAGCGATGCGGGAGCAGTTGCCCGATATCGCGATTGAGCGTGGTCGGCAGTCGGGTGAGCACATCGAGCAGCCAGGCGTGCGGCTCATGGCCGTTGGCTTTGGCGGTGGCGAGCAGACTCATGATCGCGGCGGCACGCCGTCCCGCCGATTCTGAGCCCACAAATAACCAATTCTTGCGCCCGAGCGCGATCGGCCGGATCGAATTTTCGACCGGGTTGTTGTCGATCGGAAAACGCCCATCATCGAGATAGCGCGTCAGCGCACTCCAGCGCTTGAGGCTGTAGTCGATGGCTTTGGCCAGACCGCTGCCGCCGAGGACGGTTTGTCGAAGGGCCACCAGCCAGCGATGGAAATCGTCGAGCCGGGGCTTGGCATGCAGCAGGCGATATCGATGTCGATCCTGCGGATCGAGTTCCTTGATCGCTGTTTCGATCCGGTAGATCGCAGCGAACCGCTCCAGGGCTTCAAAGGCCTGGGTACTCTGATTGGCCTCGTACAAATCATTGAATTTGCGCCTCGCATGGACCATGCAACCCAGCTCGGTGATGCCCCGCTCGAACAGCGCCTTATAACCGGCGAAATCATCCACCATCAGGGCACCGCGATAATCGCCCAGGAAGCGCGCTGCGTGCTGACCGCTGCGACTGGTGCAGAAGTCGAAGACGACGATGGGGTGATCGGCGGCGGCGGTACGGTAGGCAAACAGGTAAGCGCGCCGGGTCTTGCCGGCACCGGGATCGAGCAGGGCTACCGGGGTCTCATCCGCGTGCAGGACCGGGCTGGCGAGCAGCTCGGTGCGCTGGGCATCCACCAGCGGCTGCAGGCGCACACCGCAAATGCCGGCCCACTCGGCCTGCGTGGAGCGCGGGATCGTCACACCGCTGCGCGCGAAGATCCCTTCCTGGCGATACAGCGGCACATGATCGACATACTTGGCGATCAGCATCTGCGCCAGCAGGCCCGGGGCGGCGATGCCGCGGTCGATGATCGCCGGGGCCACCGGCACGGCCGTGACCGTCTCGCAGGCCCGGCAGGCGTACTGCGGATGCACGTCGCGTCGCACGAAAAACTCGAGCGGCTTGCAGTCGAGCTTCTCGCTGACGTGCTCGCCGATCAGCGTCAGGGCGGTGCCGCAGCTCCCGCAGGTGCAGGATTCCGGCTCATGGCGGGTTTCCACGCGCGGCAGATGCGCCGGCAGCGGCACGCGCTTGGGTGCCTGCCGGGCGCTGCGCGCCGTCGGCGGCTTCAGCGCTTCGATCTCGGTTTCCACCGCCGCGATATCGGCGGTGATGGCGTCGTCGAACAGCGCCCGCTGCTCCGGATTCATCGCCTCCGAGCGCGCCGCAAACTGCACCCGGCGCAGCCGCGCGATCTCGGCGGTCAGTGCGTCGATCTTGGTTTGCTTGTAGTGATTTTCGCGGCGATGCTCTCGAATCTCGGCATCGCGGGATTCGATCATTCCGAAGGCCAGACTGCGCAGCGATTCGATGTCCGAAACCGTGTGCAGGGCGCTTAAATCCATGCCGATATTTTCGCCGATTACAGCGCATGTGCCAAGCCTTTTGTGCTCACAGAAAGCCGCTGCCAGTCAACGCCTTTGCACAGCCATTCGAACTGCTGCGCATCGACTTCGCACAGGGGTTCTCCAGGACGCGGCCAGCGGAAGTGGCCTTCCTGCAGCCGGCGTACGCACAGCCACACGCCGGTGGCGTCGCCGAGAACAAGTTTGATCCTCGTGCCCGATCGATTGCGGAACACGTAGGCCGCGCCGTCGAAGGCGTCGCGCCCGAACACCGCTTGCACCAGCACCAGCAGGCGATCGATGCCGCAGCGCAGATCAACCGGCTCGATCGCCAGCCACCAACTCGAGGGCCGCAGCATCAGCGCAGCCCCGCCAGCAGCTGCGCCAGCCACCAAGGATCGCAATCGCGCGGTAACCGTAGCTGGGCTCCGCCGGCGCACTCGAGCAGCAGCGTCTCAGCCGACCGCTCGACCGAGCGAACGTGCAGCGGCACGAACGCCGGGACCTCCGCAGCGGTGCTTACCACCGACGACAGCCGTCGCCGCCAGTAGTCCAGCGAGCGAGGCGCCAGACCCCGCCCCTCACAGTACGCCCGCCGTGTCTGTCCACTGCGCTCGAACGCCTGAACCCGTCGCGTCCACAACGCCTGCTTCGACTTCCTCTTCACCCTGCTGCCTCCTCGCCTGTGCGTGAGGCAAGATTGCCAATCAGATCAACAGGCCGGTAGATGAGGCGGGCAGACGCTTAC
>JAUXYM010000015.1 GCA_030694365.1 Nevskia sp.
GATAGGTGGCGCTGGCCGCCTCAATAACAAAAAACATATTGATTTTATTATTGATTCGGCCACGTTCTGCTCCACAGTGAGTGCACCCTTCAAGTCTCAGCGTGTCCTTTCGTTCAACTATTTGGTGGCCGAATCAATAAATCCGTCATTCATGCTTGAACTAACCCTCAAATTCCTCGCCGCTTACCTGCTCGGCGGCGTCATGGGCGGCGATGTCATGCGCCGCCTCGCTGGCGGCGCCGATCTGCGCGGCAGCGGCTCAGGCAATGTCGGTGCGACCAACGCGCTGCGCACCCGCGGTGCGAAATTCGCGCTTGGCGTGCTGGCGATCGACATCGGCAAGGGCGTGCTTGCGGCGCTGGCGTTGCCGCTCATTCCATTACCCGGTGGTGACCCGGCGCTGAGCCCGGCCCTGAGTCCGGCAATCCCCTACGCCTGCGGTCTCGGGGCGGCGCTCGGCCATTGCTATCCGCTGTTCCAGAAGTTCAAGGGCGGCAAGGGTGTGGCGACCTTGGCCGGGGTGTTCGGCGCGCTGCTGCCGGCGGCCTTGCCGGGGTTGATCCTGGTGTTCGCGCTGGTGGTGATGCTGACCGGTTACGTCAGCCTCGCGTCGATCGCCGGTGGTGCCGCCGCGTTGTTGTTCGTCACTTGTTTCGGCGCTGGCTTCTGGTCGCTGGTCGGCGGCTTCACGGCGGCGATGCTGGCGCTGATCCTGTTCAAGCATCGCGACAACATCGGCCGCCTGTTCGCCGGTACCGAATCGCGTTTCGAGAAGGCGAGAGTGCTCGGCAAGCTGTTCGATCGCGCGCCGCGCGCATGACCCGGGCGCTTGATGACGAAGCCTTGTTGCCGCTGGCCGATGCGCTGGCGGCTGGCGATTGGGTGTCCGGCGAAGCGCTGGCGGCAACCGCCGGGGTCAGCCGCGCCGCGCTGGCCAAGCGCATCGCCCAGATCGAAGCCTGGGGCCTCGATATCGAAGCCCGGCCGGGGCTCGGCTATCGGCTGACCGCGCCGCTGGAACGGCTCGATGCGGCGACGATCCGCGCGGGTCTGTCGCCAGCATCGTCTGCGCGCTTGGCCGGGCTCGACGTCGCATTGAGAGTCGATTCGACCAACCAACGCTTGATTGAAGCCGCTTCCGCCAGCGATCCGCAGGCGCTGTTCGCCGAAGCGCAGACCGCTGGCCGTGGCCGGCGGGGCCGGGACTGGCGCTCGCCGTTTGGTGCCAACTTATATCTGTCGCTGGCCTGGAGCTTCGCTGGCTGGCCGCCGAAGCTCGGCACTTTGCCGCTGGCGGTCGGCGTGGTCGCGGCGCGGGCACTGGAAACGGCCGGCCTGCCCGGCGTGCAGCTCAAATGGCCGAACGATCTGCGCATCGGCGACGCCAAGCTCGGCGGCATCCTGATCGAAAGCCGCAGCGAGATCGGCGGCGCCTGCCGGGTGATCATCGGCCTGGGTCTCAATGTCGCGATGACCGCCGGGCAGGGCACCGATCTCGAACAGGCCTGGACCTCGGTGCATGCCGCGCAGCTCACCGCCGGCCAGCCAAGCGCTACACGTAATGCGCTGGCAACAGCGCTGCTCGACAGCCTGCTCGCCGCGCTCGCACAGTTCGAGCAGGACGGCTTCGCGAGCTTCCTCGCCGACTGGAACCGCCTCGATCTCGCCGCCGGCCGCGCGGTGCGCATCGAAGGCGCGACGGTGCTTGAAGGCCATGCCTGCGGCATCGATCCGGATGGCGCGCTGATCGTCGAAAGCGCGGACGGCCAGCGCCATCACGTCCATGCCGGCGAAGTCAGCCTGCGTCTGCCGGCTGCCGCCGCATGAGCGACGCGGCCACGCGGCTGTTGATCGATGTCGGCAACAGCCGTCTGAAATGGGCGCTGGCCGATGATCACGCGATGCTCGGGCCAGCGCAGGCGCTGGCGCATGGCGGCGATCCGGCGGCGGTGGTCGAACTGCTGAGCGTGCCGGTGAGCGTGCGCGATGCCTGGATCGCCAACGTCACCGGTGAGACGCACGGCGAGCGGCTGGCGGCGGCGCTGGCCCTGCGCCATCACCTGAGCCCACGTTTCGCGAGACCGATCGAGGGTCTGCAAGGCTTGCGGATCGTCTATGAAGATCAGGCCCGCCTCGGGGTTGATCGCTGGCTGGCGCTGCTCGCGGCCTGGTCGCGCGACAGAGCCGCAGCCTGCGTGGTCAGTGCCGGCACCGCGCTGACTTTCGATGCCATCGACGGTCATGGCCAGCACCTCGGCGGCATCATCGCTTCCGGTCTGATGACGGCGCAGCAGGCGGTGCTCGGTGCGACGCGCTTCGCCGCTGCCGGCCCGGCGTTCCACTACACCGCAGGCCTCGGCAGCGACACCGAGGCCTGCGTCCGCCAGGGCGCGCTGCATGCTTGCGCAGGGCTGGTCGAACGCCTCGCCGCGCGCTATGGCGGCCAGCGCCGCTATCTCACCGGCGGCGATGCCGAAACCCTGCGTCCGCATCTGGCTGGCGACTGGCTTCTGGTGCCGGATCTGGTGCTCGAAGGCTTGCAGCAGTCAGCGTCTGCCTGATTGCGCTGCTGCGCCTAGGGTCTGTTGACATTGCTTTGACCGCAACTCGAAGGGGCGGGGCCATTTTTGCCCATTGCTGCCTTACTCGTCGCGCCAATGGGTCGGCCATTGGCCGCTCCTCGCTCGTTGCACTGGGCAAAAATGACCTCCGCCGCAGCGACCAAAGTAATGTCAACAGACCCTAAGGCAGCGGCCCGCAGCCAGCCGGCTTCAGCACGCGAACCTTGGAACCTGGATGCGAGGCCAGCTTGAGCAGCGGCCGGCGCGGCCGGGCCAGCAGTTCGCCGCCGCAATTCGGGCAACGGCCGTGCAGGATGTCGGCGGCGCAGGCCGCGCAGAAGGTGCATTCGAACGAGCAGATGCGCGCCTGATCGGAATCCGGCGGCAGGTCACGGTCGCAGCATTCGCAGTTCGGTCGGAGTTCGAGCATGGCGATATTAAGCGCCGTTACAGTTTCATCCGCGAGGGCCGCGACTGCTCGTTCGGGTAGTGGCCGGCCGCCATCGGCGCGCTAAGGTGCAGCCTCAGTCCAGAACCGTGGCCACCACGGCAAAAACGAGGAGAAACGCATGACTCAGGTCCAGTCGTCGCCGAGGCAGGTGGATGTAGTGGTGGTCGGTGCCGGGTTCGCCGGTATGTACGGGGTTCACCGCCTACGCGAAGCCGGCCTTTCGGTGCAGGGCTTTGAGGCGGGCGATAGCGTCGGCGGCACCTGGTACTGGAATCGCTATCCGGGCGCGCGTGTCGACAGCCAGTCCTACATCTACCAGTACTGGTTTTCCGACGAACTGCTCAAGGAATGGGACTGGAGCGAGCGCTTTCCGGCCCAGCCCGAGACCGAGCGCTATCTGAACCACGTTGCCGACAAGTTCAGCATTCGCGACGCGATCCAGTTCAACACCCGGGTCGAAGCCGCCATCTGGGATGACAGTGCCAAGCGCTGGACGGTCAGCAATGACCGGGGCGAAACGCTCAGTGCGCAGTTCCTGCTGATGTCGACCGGCGGCCTGTCGGCACCGAACACGCCGCCATTCAAGCATCACGAGAAGTTCAAGGGCCAGATCATCCACACCGGCCGCTGGCCAAAGGAAGGCGTCGATTTCGCCGGCAAGAAGGTCGGCGTGATCGGCACCGGTGCCACCGGCATCCAGGTGATCCAGACGATCGCTCCGCTGGTGGGCCAGATGACCGTGTTCCAGCGCACCGCGAACTACACGATTCCGATGCGCAACCCGCAGTACGACGATGCCGCGCGCGCCGAGCTGAAGGCCCGCTCGAAAGCGATGGAGCATCGCGTGCACCGCACCTTCGCCGGCTTCGACTACGACTGGCAGAGCACCGATCTGATGGCGATGACGCCGGAAGCTCGCGAAGCGCAGCTCGACGAATGGTTCGCCGATGGTTCGCTGAGCTTCTGGATCGGCTCGATCCAGGGTGTGCTGCTCGACGAGGGCATCAACGCGGTGTTCTCCGATTTCGTCAAGCGGAAGATCCGCGCGCGGATTCATGACCCGAAAGTCGCCGACCTGCTGGTGCCCGACGATCACGGCTTCGGCACTCGCCGGGTGCCGCTGGAAACCAAGTACTACGAGGCCTACAACCAGCCGAACGTCAAGCTGGTCAGCGTCAAGGCCACCCCCATTGTCGAGTTCACCGAGCGCGGCATCCGCACCACCGAAGGCGAGCACGAGTGCGACATCGTCATCTTCGCCACCGGTTTCGATGCAGGCACTGGCGCGCTGACCCGGGTCGATATCCGCGGCAAGGACGGCGTCTCGCTGAAGGACGCCTGGGCCGAAGGCATCCGCACCACGATGGGCCTGCAGGTGCACGGCTACCCGAACATGTTCATGACCATGGCACCGTTCTCGCCGGCCGCCGCGTTCTGCAACGTGCCGACCTGCCTGCAGCAGCAGATCGACTGGATCAGCGACTGCGTGAAGTACCTGCGTGCCAGCGGCCTGAAGGTGATCGAGCCGAGCCTGGAGATCGAAAACAAGTGGATTGCCCATCACGACGAAGTGTCGGCGATGACGCTGATCCCGAAGACCAACTCCTGGTACATGGGCAGCAACATCGAAGGCAAGAAGCGCCGGCTGCTGGCCTATCCGGGTGGTGTCAACACTTATCGCGCCGCCTGCGAAGACCTGAAGGCCAAGCACTACGAAGGCTTCGAGATGGCCTGAGCTTCACCCCGCGCTCGAACTGACGCCCGCAGGGGTGCCGGCTTGCAGCAGAGAGGACTGACCGGAGGTTGCGCAAGCAGCCTCCGGTTTTTTTGCGTCAGGCGGTCTGCAGATCGCGGCGTGCGGGCGAGGCCGCGAGGCTCAGCAGGTACAGGCCGACGACGATATCGACGCTGGCGCAGAACGCCGGATACCAGGCCGGCACGCCGGGGTTGATGAACCACTGCGGATGCAGCAGATCGTAGCCGCCGTGCGCCAGCCACAGCGCGCCGACGATGGCCGCCGCCCAGCGGAACTGCTGCCGCGCCAAGGTCAGCACCACGCCGCCGATCAGGAACGGCAGGCCGAAGAGCATTTCCTGAAAGCCGATGGAGGTCTCGCCGGCAAGCCAGGCGAAGCCGGCGTAGATGGTCGGCAGGCTGATCAGGCTTAGCGCGTAGACCCAGTGCTCGCCGCGAATCTGGCGCGCGAACGCGATGGTGCCCAGCCCGACCAGCACCCCGACGATGGCTTCGATCATCTCCTAGTGCTCCCGTTTCCGCTCGTGCGATCGCGCCAGGCGGTGGCCAGCAACACGAAGGCGCCCAGATGGAAGGCGAACGCCGCTGTCGGAATCTGCGCGAGTTGCCAGATCATCATGCTGGCGCCGGCAAGCAGCCAGGCACCAAGCAGATAAAGGCTGGCCAGCCGCGGCGACAGTTCGCGGCCGAAACGCCAGTTCAGTGCCACAACGGTGACCAGCACCACCGCCGCCTTGATCGCCGCCATGTCGCGCAGTATTTGAGACAGTTCAGGGTCGGCGGCAACCGCCGGAGTTGGCGTGCCGAGCCAGACCGCCATCGCGGCCGTAGCCGCGCAGCCGAGCAGCAGATTGAATCTCAGCGATGCCGAACGCGCGCGTTGACGCTGCGCAGCGAGTTCGTTGGCGCGAGTGCTGGCAGCGTTGTTGCTGCTCGGGGTGACGGACATGGGGGCCTCCGGTTCGGAACCCAGTATGCGGCGCTTCGGCATCCGCTTCGAGCGGTCGTCATTTCGGCTGCGGCAAGACTGCGGAAATCGACGCTCCTGCGCAGCGGGCGCAGATGCAGGCCCGGCCGCTCGACGCCTCCGGAACGGCGGCCAGCAAGGCCGGATCGAATGACGCCGTCCGGCACCAGCACGGCGTGTCGAAGCTGCCGCATTGCGCTGGCGCGCAGGCATTGGCGCCGCCGCACAGGGGGCAGCACAAGTTGCGGAGGGGTGGCGATTGCGACATCGGGTCAGATTCCGGCGGATGACGTGATGGCTGGGTTGTCCTGCCGCGATCAAGCAGGTGGCAAGTAAATCGATGTTCGGCCGCTTCAGCGGCTCAGTGCGAGCACCGAAAAAGCCAGGACTGCGAGGCTGAGTACCGCGATGCCCAGCAGGTCCAGGGTCCGCAGGCTGCCTGCTGCGGTACCCGGTTCGACGACCGCGAGTCGGCGCTCCCGATGGATCATGAACAGCGGCACCGCCAGGCTGATGGCGATGAACAGCCCGAACACGATGTAGAGCCAGACGCCGGGAATCTTCAGGCGCCGGGCTTCCAGCAGCATCCACAGCACCACGGCCAGGCCGAGGAACAGCAGGTCGACGGTGATGAAGCGGCTGGCTTCGTTGAGCAACAGGTCTTTCCAGAATTGCAGGGTCGCTTCCGGGAAACCCGCCAAGCCGTACTGCCCGATCAGGCCGCGGATGTTGCCGAAGGTGCCGACGAAAGCCAGGGCGCCGATCGCGGCGTAAGCCAGGCAGAGCGCTTTGCGGTTGATGACCATGTTGTCCTCTCGAATGAGCGTGCGGGTGGTTTCTCAAGCAGACACGCGAACCGTGGGTTGTTATTTACAGGGCGGGGGATGACCGAACGACGGCTAGCCGAAAACCCGTTGCAAGCTCAGAGGAACCAGCCCGATTAGGAGAAGGACCGTCGGGTAGAAAGTGAGCGCGAAGCCAAGAGACCTGGCCGCGGCACCGGAACGATAGCGCTTGTAGAACAGCAGCCGCGCCAGCAGGAAAAGGCCCGATGTCGCTACCAGTGCGCCAAGCATGCGGGCCGGCGCCAGCATGGCCCAGGCGACATACACCGGCACGGCGAGCGCCACTTGCTCCAGGGTGTTCTGCAGCAAGGCCTGCAACAGCCTGGCGCGGTCGCTGCCCTCGGTCAGCGCACTGCCGTCGATATCGGACGGCGTGAAGAAGCGGTGTTTCGCCAGCCGAGCGATCGAGATGGTCAGCGCTGTCGCTGGAGGGATCAAGCAAAGCGCCAGCAGCGACGCTCTTTCAGCAAGCGACGCTCCGAGCGGATGCAGCGCATAAGCGGACATGGCCATCGAGGTGGCGGCAAGTGTCAGGCCGCTAGCTATGCCCTTGATCACGCCGCGTTGGTTCTGGCTGAGGTTGTTTGCTTTCACGGCGTTGGACGGGATATGCAGACTCACTCAAAGTTCAGATTGATTGGCGCTGCTGGCGTCCACGTTTCAGAAATGTAGGGCGGGTCAAGACCCGCCATCGATGCAGCGCCTCAGCCAGCCGTTCCCGGGTCAAAGCGCGCAGCTGATTCAAGGCGGAGATGACGTCACGGAAAGCGGCGGGTTGCAACCCGCCCTACGCGAGCTGCCCCGCTGCCAGCATGATTTTCTCCTCCTACATTCCAGTATCACGTCGCCACACCGCCCTGAACTGCATCACCGCCCCCAGCATCTCAGTCAGCACGAACAGCCACAACACCGGAATCACGTTCTCGAACAGGATGTAGTAGGCGATCAGCAGCGAGATTGCGCAGCGGCCGATGGCATCGACCAGCGCGAACACGCCGAGCGGCCGGATCAGCCGGGCCGCGACCCAGACCAGCACCAGCACGCCGGACATGTTGACGAAGAACATCGCGAAAGGATCGAACGTCGGCGGTGTTGGCGTGCCACCGATCAAGCCATTCAGCCAGTACAGGAAGTTGATGAACAATGGCGAGGTGAACGGCAGCGCCAGTGACATCACGCCGGTATCGAACAGTGCCCAGAACCGCACGGTTTTCGGCGCCACGTGATCGTAGTTCGGCAACTGCATGTCAGGCCCTGAGATCAGGCTTCGAGTGGCTTACTTCAAGGGCGCCGTCTCGACGCTGCTGGCGCGCGCCAGTAGTTCAGCACTCCACTTCGCGACATTGGCCGGAACGCTCGCGGCATCGACCATGATCGGCAGGAATTGCAGGAACGGGATGTAGGCGATGTCGGCCAGGGTGTAGCGATCGTGGACCAGGTAGTCCACACCTTCGAGCTGGCGGTCGAGAATCTTCAGGTGCTTGGCGATGTCGGCCGAGGCCTTGGCGATGGCTTCGAGATTCCATTTCGCTTCCGGGAAGAAGCGCTTCTGGAAGATGATCACGCCGGCCGGCGTCGCCATCTGCGCGTCACAGAGGCGCAGGTGCATGTCGACTTCGGCGCGGCCCTTGCTGTCGCCGGGGATCAGCGCCGGTTCCGGGTGTTCGTCTTCGAGGTACATCAGGATCGCCGAGGATTCGTAGAGCACGAAGCCGTCTTCTTCGAGGGTCGGCACCCGGGCGTAGGGGTTCAGCGCCAGGTATTCCGGCTTCTTGTGGGCGCGTCCGGCGAGGTCGACTTCGACCAGTTGATGCGGGATGTTCTTTTCGATCAGCGCGATGCGGACCCGGCGGGCGTAGGTCGAAAACGGGTGGTAGTGCAGGCGGATCATCGGGGCGCGGGTCCTGTGGTCGGGAAGGAGAGAGGCCGGTGAATGGCGCTGCCTGATCATAGCCGCCGGATGCCGGATAATCGTCGGCATTCCGCTTCCATCAGCCGTCTTTCACGCCATGCGTTTCGAACTTCTTGCCACCGAGGGTGCCGCCCGGCGCGGCCGTCTGCACTTTCCGCGCGGCAGCATCGAGACGCCGCAGTTCATGCCGGTGGGCACTTACGGCACGGTGAAAGCGATGACGCCGGCCGAGCTGCGCGCGGGCGGGGCGCAGATCATCCTCGGCAACACCTTCCATCTCTGGCTGCGGCCGGGGCACGAAACCATCCGCGCGCTCGGCGGCCTGCATCGCTTCATGAACTGGAACGGGCCGATCCTCACCGACTCCGGCGGCTTCCAGGTCTGGAGTCTGGCCGAGCTGCGCAAGCTGACCGAGGAAGGCGTGCACTTCGCGTCGCCGATCAACGGCGACAAGGTGTTTCTGTCGCCGGAGAAGTCGATCGCCATCCAGCACGGCCTGGGCAGCGACATCATCATGCAGTTCGACGAGTGCACGCCGTATCCGGCGACGACGGAGGAAGCGCGCAAATCGATGGAGCTGTCGGCGCGCTGGGCGGCGCGCTGCAAGACTGCGCATGAGGCTTGGACTCCGGAAGCTGCACCGGCTCTGCTTGATCTGGCTGAGTCCCTCACCCCCAGCCCCTCTCCCGGTGGGAGAGGGGAGCCAGACGATGCGCGCGGTGCGCTTTTCGGCATCGTCCAAGGTGGCATGCACGCGGATCTGCGCGCCGAGTCGCTGCAGCGGCTGACCGATATCGGTTTCGATGGCTATGCGATCGGCGGCCTGTCGGTCGGCGAGCCGGAGGGCGAGCGGCTGAAGGTGCTCGATGCCATCGGCCCGATCATGCCGGCCGATCGTCCCCACTATCTGATGGGCGTCGGCACGCCGCGCGATCTGGTGCAGGGCGTGGCGCGCGGCATCGATCTGTTCGATTGCGTGATGCCGACGCGCAATGCCCGCAACGGCCACCTGTTCACCTCCGAAGGCGTGATCAAGCTGCGCAACGCGCGGCACCGCACCGATCCTGGCCCGCTCGATCCGGCCTGCAACTGCGAGACCTGCACCCACTATTCGCGCGCTTATCTGCATCACCTCGATCGCTGCAACGAGATTCTCGGTGCGCGGCTGAACACCATTCACAACCTGCACTACTACCTGAACCTGATGAAGCGGATTCGCGCGGCGATCGAAGCCGGCACGTTCGCGGCATTTTCGGCGGCCTTTCTGGCCGGCCCGGAAGGGCAGTCGCGGCGGGCGGCAGAGGCAGCGGTGGCGGCTGCTCTGGCAGGTGATCCGGACGTGGGACTGAATCCGGATGTGAACTTGCCGGAATGACCGGGGTCGATTGAGGGCTAAAGAAGAACCCGGCAGGCGTTCCGCCCAGCCCCAAGCATGAGGACCGCACCATGAAACTCCGTCAACTCGCGCCGCTGTTTGCGCTCACGCTGTCGTTCGCGGCATTCGCAGCGACGGCACCCAGCGACAAGGAACTGCAGCAGTTCGTTGCCGCGTCCGTTGAGGTCAACAAGATCCACAGCGCTTCACTGGCCAAGCGGGAAGCGGCCAGTACCACCGCCGCTGTCGAGAAGCTGGAAGATGAAGCCACCAGCCAGATGGAAAAGGCGATCGAGGCCAAGGGTCTGACCGCCGATCGTTACGCCGAGCTCTACACGGTGATGCAGAGCGACGCCGCCACCAAGGCAAGGGTCGCCGAACTGGCGAAGCCTTACCGCAAGTAAAGTTGTGAGGCCCTGGCTCCGATCGATCGGAGCCAGGGCCATTGCCGCGTCTTCGACAGGACAACCCTAGAATGCTTCGGAATAACTGGGGCAGACGATGGATTGGAACAAGGGCAGGCTGAGCCGTAATGTCGAGGACCGGCGCAGTGGCGGCGGTGGAGGCGGTGGCAAGCTCGGCGCTGGCGCGATGCTCGCGGTCGTCGTCATCAGCGTGCTGCTCGGCAAGAACCCGTTGGAGATGATCGGCCTGCTCGAACAGTCCGGCGTTGCCGATGCCGTTCAGGGCAGCAGCGAGCAGGGCACCGCACCGCCGCAGGATGATCGCGAAGCGGAATTCGTCGCCCGCATCCTCGGCGATACCGAGGATGTCTGGGGCGCGATCTTCCAGCAGGCCGGCAGCCGCTATGTCGAGCCTAAGCTGGTGCTGTTCGCCGGCCGGGTGCAGACCGACTGCGGCGGTGCCACCTCGGCCAGCGGGCCGTTCTACTGCCCGGCCGATCAACAGGTCTATCTCGATACGAGCTTCTTCGCGCAGATGCGCGATCAACTCGGCGGTGGTGGCGATTTCGCCGAGGCTTATGTGATCGCCCATGAAGTGGGTCATCACGTGCAGACCCTGCTTGGCGTGTCGGCGAAAGTGAATGCTGCCCGCCAACGCGGCGACCAGCTTCGTGGTGATGGCGGCCTGCTGGTGCGTCAGGAACTGCAGGCCGATTGCCTGGCCGGCGTCTGGACGCATCACGCGCAGGCCCGACACCAGTGGCTGGAGGCAGGCGACATCGACGAAGCACTGCGCACCGCCACCGCGATCGGCGACGATCGTCTGCAGAAGCAGGCGCAGGGCACAGTGGTGCCGGATGCCTTCACCCATGGCACGTCGGCGGAGCGGGTGCGCTGGTTCAAGGCCGGTTTCGAGCGTGGTGAAGTGGCCGGCTGCGATACCTTTTCGGCGAAGGCGCTGTAGCGGTTTAAACCCCGAGCCGCTGCATCAGGAAGTACGAAACGATCAGCGCGCCGGTGTAGAACACGCTGACAGCTGCCGCCGCGGAGAGTCGAGCGATGATGTTCGCCGAACGGACTTCGCGATAGGCATAGGCTGCTGCCGCGCCGAGCAGCGCTTCCGGCAGCAGCACGTAATGGGCGATGCCGTGCCAGGTCGGCACCTGCTGCGGCCGCCACAGGCCGAACACCGGCGCGGCCCATTCAGAGGCCGCGAACACGATCAGCGCCAGCAGGCCGGCGATTGCAGGTGTGCCGCGCGCGATCAGCAGGATCCAGAACAGCGGAATCACCCACATGCCGGCCATGTACACCGGCACCGTGCCGATGCGCGGCGCGCCGTGGTCGGGGAAGCTCAGGATGCCGATCAGCTGCGACAGCACCCAGTCCGGCACCACCTGACAGATCGACAGTGGCAACAGGAACCACCACAGATCGAACCAATGACTGTGGCCGCTGCCGCGCGCGATCAGCGGCAACAGCAGGTTGTAGCCGATCACCACCGCGATCAGCGCCAGCCCGAGCATCGGCGTCTGCAGGTATCGGAACGTGGCCCAGCCGGCCGCGACGAGCAGGCCGTTGACGATCAGGGCATCGCGGACTTCACGCATCAGGCAGCGAGCAGCTTCTCGATGTCCTTGGCGATCGACGCCGGGGTGTCGATCGAGCCGTAGCGCTTCAGCACTTCGCCGTTCTTGGCGACCAGGAACTTGGTGAAGTTCCACTTGATCGCTTCCGAACCGAGGATGCCCTTCTCTTCGCTCTTCAGGAACTTGTACAGCGGGTGCGCGTCGTCGCCGTTGACCTTGATCTTGGCGAACATCGGAAAGCTGACCTCGTAGGTCAGCGAGCAGAACTGCTGGATTTCCTTCTCGTCGCCCGGCTCCTGATGGCCGAACTGATCGCAGGGGAAGCCGAGGATCTCGACACCCTTGTCGTGCAAGTCCCGATACGCGGCTTCCAGGCCCTTGTACTGCGGCGTGAAACCGCACTTCGAAGCGACGTTGACGATCAGCAGGACTTTGCCCTTGTAGGCGTCGAGCTTGACTGTCTTGCCGTCGATGGTGGTGGCGCTGAAATCGTAGATCGTGGACATCGGGAATCCTCGCTTTTAGAACGGTCAGAGGTTGCGGTCGAGCCAGTAATCAGGCTGCTGGCGGTGATGGCAGACCGCTGCAATGACGATCACGCCATCGAGCGGCCGGAAAATGATGCTGTACGGAAAGCTTTTGATGCGGCGCTTCCTGAAACTGTGCGGCCCTTTTCGGCCCAGTTGCGGAAACTCGACGGCGCTGATGACGGCGGCATACATCTCCCGGTCAAAGCGCGCGGCCAGTGGCGGGTCGATGCTGGTGTAGTAGCGAACCGCGTTGGCAAATTCTTCGCCGGCTTCAGGCGTGAACCGAAAACTCACTTGAGGCTGAATTCGCGCCGTAGCTCAGCAAATACGGTCTCGCCATCCAGGAGTATCGAAGGGTCCTGTTCGGCCTCTTCCATGCGCCTCTTGGCAACAGCCATCCAGGCGGCTTCGATCTCCGGCGACATCTCGCTGCCGCCCGCATCTTCATCATCGAGGCTCGCAAACAATGCTTCGGCGAGCGCTTCGCGGTCTTCGATCGGCAACCCCAGCGCCTGCTCCAACAAGGTCTTTCTCAGTTCCATGACTTGCGCCTCCTGAAAATCCCGTTGCTGGAGCTTAACGCTCTTGCGTTCAGAAATTCGCCGCGTCCAGCGCCATCAGCTCGCTGGCCGGCTGGCGCACGTTGGCGCACAGGCTCGTCACCTGCGGCAGCATGCGGGCGGCAAAGAACTGCGCGGTGTTGAGCTTCTGGGACTTGAAGATATCGTCGCTGGAGTTGATCGCCGCCTTGGCCATGCGCAGCCAGTTGTAGCCGAGGTAGGTCAGGGAGAAGGCGCGCTGGAAATCGACCGCGCCGAAGCCGGCATCGTTCGGATTGGTCTTGAACGATTCCTGCAGCCAGGCGGTGGTCTTCTCGAGTTCGTCGATGGCTTCGCGCAGCGGCTTGGCGATGAAGCCGAGCGGCGCGTCGCCGGTCGATTCCGAACGTACCTTGGCGAAGAAGCGCGCCGGCAGGCGACCGTTGTCGATCATCAGCTTGCGGCGCACCAGATCCATCGCCTGGATGCCGTTGGTGCCTTCGTAGAGGCAGAGGATCTTGGCGTCGCGCATGATCTGCTCGACACCGTGCTCGCGGATGAAGCCGTGACCGCCGTAGACCTGGATCGCCAGGCTGCCGAGATCGACGGCCGAATCGGTGCAGAAGCTCTTGACCAGCGGCGTGTTCAGCTCGACCCAGTCATTGGCTTCCTCGCGAACCGCCGGTTCCGGATGGTGGTGGGCGATGTCGACGTACATGCCGGTCTCGTAGGCCAGCACGCGGGCGCCTTCGGTGGTCGCGCGCATGGTCAGCAGCATCCGGCGCACGTCCGGGTGGTCGATGATCGTGGCACCGCCGTTGAAGGCCTTGCCCTGCTTGCGATCCTTGGCGTAGGCGATGGCGTTCTGGGTGGCCAGTTCGCACAGGCCCAGGCCCTGCATGCCGACCAGGATGCGTGCCAGATTCATCATCACGAACATGTTCTGGATGCCGGTGTTCGGCGCGCCGACCAGCCAGCCCTTGGCGCCCTCGAACTGCAGTGCGCAGGTGCAGGAACCATGGATGCCCATCTTGTGTTCGATGGACGTGCAGGTGACCTTGTTGCGCGCGCCGATGCTGCCGTCGGCATTGACCAGGAACTTCGGCACCGCGAAGGTCGTCAGGCCCTTGACGCCGGCCGGGCCGCCTTCGATGCGCGCCAGCACGAAGTGCACGATGTTCTCCACCATCGTGTGCTCGCCGGAGGTGATGAAGATCTTGCCGCCATCGAGCGAGTAGCTGCCGTCGTCGTTGGGGGTGGCCTTGGTCTTGATCGCGCCGAGGTCGGTGCCGGCCTGCGGTTCGGTGATGCACATGGTGCCGGTCCACTCGCCGGTGGCGAGCTTCGGCAAATAGGTCTGCTTGATCTCGTCGGAACCGGCCGCGAGGATGCCCTCGAAGCAGCCGACGGTCAGGCCCGGATACAGCGCGAAGGCGACGTCCGCCGAGCAGAGCATCTCGTCGATGACCTTGCCGAGCGTGTACGGAAGGCCGGCACCGCCCCATTCAGAGGGGTTGGAAATGCCGACCCAGCCCGCTTCCTGATACTGCTTGTAGGTTTCCTTGAAGCCCTTCGGCACCGTCACCTCGCCATTGCTGAGCTTGCAGCCCTCGGCATCGCCGGGCGCGTTCAGCGGCGCGACCTGGTTCTGGATCAGCTTGGCGGCTTCCTCGATCAGGCCATTCAGCGTGTCCGCCTTGGCATCGGCCATCGCCGGCATTTCGGCCAGGGAACCGACGTTCAGCACGTCGTTGAGAACAAACTGGATTTCGCGCACGGGCGCAGCGTAGGTCGCCATGATCGAGCAACTCCGGGGAGGGGTGAAGGGCTTATCGAAGCCACCTCGACTGCGAACAATCAGGCAGAAGTGACGTGGATAAACACTCGTTCGATGGCCAAAAGATTAACACGGGCTCGGTCATTTCCGCGCCGCCTGCGGCTCAGGCAAGGGACAGACGCCGGCCTGATCGCGGGCTGCGTTTGCGGCTCAGATCGCTGCCTTGGGCGCTTCCGGATAGGTGACGAAGCGCGCCTCGAAGCCGGCTTTCTGCGCCGCCTCGCCGACCGCCGCGCGATGGCTGTCCGGGCCGACATAGATCAGCACCAGCATCTTCAGGTCATCGGCCTGGTGAGCAGCCAGCGCCGCCAGCAGGGTGCGGCGATTGCGCTCCGGGTCCGGGCCGGCGATGCCGAGGTAGTCGTGCTCCTGCGCCGCCTGCATCAGCTTGCCGCCCAACTCGGTCACTTCGACGGCTTCCGGCATCTCGTTGGTCATCGCGAAGAAGTAGAAGCTTTCGAGGTCAGGCGGCACCTGGGTGCCGGCCAGGCGCATCGCGGTATCAAGATTGAAGGTGGCGTTAACCGGCTCGCCGGTGGCAGCCTCGGCTGGCGCTGCGGGGCTCTCGGCAGCCGCCTGCTGTTCGGCCGGATCGGGTGCCCGGTAACCGACGAGCAGCGCGGCACCGATGGCGGCGCAGATCAGCAGGGCAGTGAGCTGATCGCGGCGCGGCGCGGAGTTTTCGACAGGAGCGGAATCGGTCATCGGAACGGCTCTGAACAGGGTGGCGAGTCGCAAAAGCCTAGCATCCGCCGGCAAGGCGGTGGCCGTTCCGGTGCTCGCCCAAACTTGGAATTGAGCTCGAAATAGGCTTGAAATGGGGCTTGAAAGGGGGCTCGAAGGCCTGTGGCATAATCCAGCCCCTTTTCGCATCACACAAGGTTTCCACCGTGCTGGAATTGCTCGATCTGCTGATCCCGGTTGCACAGGCCCAGGCCACCGGTGTGCCCAAGGCTTCTGGGGCCCCCGGTCTGCTGGAAGCGACGTGGCCGCTGCTGGTGCTGCTGCCGCTGTTCTACTTCATGCTGATCCGGCCGCAGATGAAGCGCTCGAAGGAAGCCAAGGAAATGCTCGGCCAACTCGCCAAGGGCGATGAAGCGGTGTCGAGCGGGGGTCTCGCCGGCCGCATCACCGTGATCGGCGAGAACTACGTCACCCTGGAGATCGCCGACAAGGTCGAGGTCAAGATCCAGAAGTCCGCGATCACCAGCATCCTGCCCAAGGGCACGCTGAAGAACCTGTGACGCTGTAGTCCCCGCCGCGTCGCCGCCGGGTCTGCACCGGGGCGTAGCGGCGGGCTGAACTGAATCTGGCCCCAGGGCCGGACCTCCCGCCGCCCGACGAACGCCGCCATGCATCAGTACCCCTTCTGGAAGCCCGTGACGCTGGTCATCGTCACGCTGCTCGGCCTGCTCTACGCGCTGCCGAACATCTATGGCGAAGACCCCGCCGTGCAGATCAGCACCAGTTCCGGTGATCCGGTGCCTGCCGATTTCGGCAGCCGCATCGCCAAGGTGCTGGAAGCCGAAAAGATCGAGGACCGCGGCTCGCGGCTCGAAGGCACGCAATGGGTGGTTCGCTTCGCCAGCCCGGAAGTGCAGCTCCGGGCGGTTGATGCGATCAAACGCGATCTCGAAGGCCAGGGCTATGTGTCGGCGCTGAATCTGGCCTCGAAGACGCCGAAGTGGCTGGCGGCGCTGGGCGGCAAGCCGATGGCGCTCGGTCTCGATCTGCGCGGCGGTGTGCACTTCCTGCTGCAGGTGGCGGTGGAAGACGTGCGCAAGGCCGCCGTCGAGCGCCTGATCAACGATGTGCCGAAGTTCCTGCGTGACAAAGACCTCCGCTATTCCGGCCGTCGCAAGGCTGGCGAAGCGATCGTCATCGAATTCGCCGACGCCGATCGTCTTGAAAAGGCCCGCACCGCGATCGCCCGCGAATACCGCGAGCTGACCGTCTCGACCCCGCCGGACGCCGCCGTGCCGTCGCTGTCGGTGAGCTTGTCGGAAGTCGAAGCCAAGCGCCTGATCGACGATGCGGTGCAGAAGAACCTGATCACCCTGCGCAATCGCGTCAATCAGTTCGGCGTCGCCGAACCGATCGTCCAGCGTCAGGGCGCGGATCGCATCGTCGTCCAGCTACCCGGCGTGCAGGACCCGACCCGGGTCAAGGAACTGCTCGGCGCCACCGCCACCCTGGAATACCGCGCTGTCGATGAGAACGCCGATGCCGCCAGTGCCGCCGCCAGCGGCGTGATTCCGGCCGGCGATGAATTGTTCTACCAGCGTGGCTCGCATCGTCCGTATCTGCTGAAGCGCGAAACCATCGCCAGCGGGGCCGAGCTGACCAGCGCCACGCCGACCATCGACCACGAATCGGGCACGCCGGCGGTCAGCGTCAAGCTCGACAGCAGCGGTGCGAAAAAAATGCTCGATTTCACCTCGAAGAACGTCGGCAAGCTGATGGCCGTCGTCTACAAGGAAACCGAGATCAAGACCACCTACAACACCCGTGGCGAAGCGATACGCGAGCGCCGCGACGTGCAGGAAGTGATTTCGGCAGCCACCGTTCGCGGCGTCTTCGGCGCCCAGTTCCAGACCACCGGCCTGTCGAGCCGCGAAGCCCGCGACCTCGCCGACCTGCTGAAAGCCGGCGCCCTGGTCGCGCCGATCGAAATCATCGAGGAACGCACCATCGGCCCGAGCCTCGGCGCCGACAACATCCGTCGCGGCCTGTCCGCAGCACTCTTGGGCCTCGGCCTGGTGATGGTGTTCATGGTCGTCTACTACCGCGTCTTCGGCCTGTTCGCGATCGCCGCTCTGACCGTCAACCTGCTGCTGCTGACCGCCGTGCTGTCCTTGTTCCAGGCGACGCTGACCATGCCCGGCATCGCCGGCATCGTGCTGCACATGGGTATCGCGGTCGACGCCAACGTGCTGATCTACGAACGCATCCGCGAAGAACTGCGCGCCGGTTTGAGGCCGCATCAGGCGATCGACGCCGGCTACGATCGCGCCTTCCTGACCATCGCCGATGCCAACGTCACCGTGCTGATCGGCACCCTGGTGCTGTTTTTCCTCGGCGCCGGCGCGCTGAAGGGCTTCGCGATCACTTTGGCGATCGGTATCGTCACCTCGCAGTTCACCGCGATCGTGGGTAGTCGCACGCTCGCCCACTGGGTGTTCGGCAAACGCCAGAACCTCAAAGATCTGCCGATCTGGTAAGGCACAGGACTAGAACCGATGAGAATTTTTTCCAATGTCCCGAAGTTCGACTTCATGCGTCAGCGTAAGGTCGGCCTTGCCGTCTCGGCGCTGCTGACCACGGCGTCGATCCTGCTGGTGATCTTCCGCGGCCTGAACTTCGGTATCGATTTCACCGGCGGCGTGCTGGTTGAAGTGCAGTTCCCGCAGTCCGTCCAGCTGGAAAAGGTGCGCGAGGATCTTGGCAAGGGCGGCTACGAGCACGGCATCGTCCAGTACTTCGGCGGCTCGTCGACGGTGCTGATCCGCCTGCCGCCGAACCAGGAAACCTCGGCCAACCTGAGCACCAAGGTGCTCGCCGCCGTTGGTGCCGGAGAAGCCGGTGTCGAGATGCGCCGAGTCGAATTCGTCGGCCCGCAGGTCGGCGAAGAGCTGAGCGAAAAAGGTTCGATCGCGATGATCGTCGCCTTCGGCCTGATCGCCGCATTCATCGCTTTCCGCTTCGAGTGGAAGTTCGCGATCGGCGCGATCGCAGCCCTGATTCACGACGCGGTGATGGTGCTCGGCTTCCTGTCGGCGTTCTGGGTCGAGTTCGATCTCACTACCCTGGCGGCGATCCTGGCGCTGATCGGCTACTCGAACAACGAAACCATCGTCATCTTCGATCGGGTTCGCGAGAATCTGATTCGCACCCGCAAGGCGACGGTGTTCGAAGTGGTGAACCTGTCGGTCAACCAGACCCTGCTGCGCTCGATCATCACCCACGTCACCACCTTGCTGGTCTGCGTCGCGCTGTTCTCACTCGGCGGCTCGACGGTGCACAGCTTCTCGGTGTCGATGATCGTCGGTGTGATCGTCGCCACCTACTCGTCGATCTACGTGTCGACCGGTCTGGCCGTCGCCCTCGGTGTGAAGCGTGATGACCTGCTGCCACCGGAAGAGCGCGACGAACTGATCAAGGCCGAAAAGATCGCCAAGCAGGAGAACGACGGCGCTGTCGTCTGAACCCTTCTGCGGCAACAAAAAAGCGGCCCGGATCACTCCGGGCCGCTTTTTTGTTGGCTGCGAGGTCTTCAGGCCTTGCGGGTGAAGCCGACCAGCACCAGTCCACCGCCGACCACCAGTGCCAGGATGCCGGCCCACTGCGGCACGGTCTTGTCGCTCTTGACCTCGGCTTTCAGATCACCGATCTGTGCCACGGTGCTGGTCTTTTCGTACTCGAACTTGCCCATCAGCGCGGCTACGCCGATGGCGGCGGCAACCAGTCCCGCAATGATGATTCCGTAGCGCATCGAAGATCTCCGTAGTGACTTGAAAGCAAGCCGGCACACCCGGCCTGTAGAGCGAATGCTCTCCGCTGCTTATATCGGTAAAGGGACGCGGCGAATACGGCAGCAAGCGGCAGGCCCGGGTCCGGCTCGGAGCGCAGGATCAGCGCCTGGGTAGCTCGGCGGTGACGCTGAAGCCGCCGTTCGACGTGGCACTGACCCGACCGCGATGCGCCGTCGCGATCGCTGCGACCAGCGCCAGGCCGAGCCCGCTGCCTGCGGTGTGGCGGCTGCGTTCGGAGCGCGCAAAGCGCTGGAACAGGCGCGGCAACTCGTTCGCGGCAACGCCCGGACCGTCGTCGCTGACCGTGATCGCGACGTGCTCGGGCAGGGTCTGCAGGCGCACGGTGATCGTCGTTCCGGCCGGCGTGTGGCGCAGCGCGTTGTCGAGGAGATTGGCGACCAGCTGGCGCAGCAGCCGGCGATCGCCGGGCACCACCACACCCGGCTCGATCGCCCGCTGCAGCCGATGGCCGCTGGCTTCGATGTCCGGCAGCCAGATGTCGGCCAGCTCGTCGAGCAGGGCATCGAGCGCCACCTCGGAAAAATGCCGGCGCACCGCCAGCGCTTCGACTTCCGAGATCCGCAGCAGCGCGGCGAACAGGCCCAGCAGTTCGCGCGATTCGGCCAGCGCCGCTGCGATCGCCAACTGGCGATCGCCCTGACCAGGGGTCGCCAGCGCTTCATCAAGCCGGTTGTTGAGCCGGGTCAGCGGCGTGCGCAGGTCGTGGGCGACATCGCTGGACACCTGGCGCAGGTTGTCGAGCAGCACAGCAATCCGTTCCAGCATCCGGTTCAAGGTCGCCGAGACACGGTCGAACTCGCTGCCGGAACCGTCCAGCGGCATCCGCCGGCTGAGGTCGCCTTCGATGATCGCCTGTGCGGCGCGGTCGATGTCGCGCAGCCGCGCGCGGGTGACGCTGCCGACGGTCCAGGTGCCGGCGATACCGATCAGCAGCATCGCGGCGAACGCGGTCGCGGTGATCGTCAGGATTGTCGCGTCGGTCGCCTTGAGCGCTGCGCGGTCGGCCGCGACGACCAGCCGGCTGCCGTCCGCCAGTTCGGTGGTCAGCGCCTGCGAAACGCGACCGCCCTGGTTGTGAAAGAGGTGTTCGAGGTAGCCGGGTTCCGCAGGCACCGGCGCATCGAGTGCGCCGGCGAGAGGCTGGCCGACGCGGTCGACCAGTCGATAGGCGAGGCTGTCGCCGCTGTTGGCGGCCTCGCGCTGGCGAATCGCGTCGGCCAACTCGGCCGTGCCGCTGCGGCTGTGCTCGGCGAGCAGGGCGCGGGTTTCGCTGGCGATCCGATGATCGAGTTGCACTTCGAGCGCCTCGTGCGCAACCTCGTAGACGACGAAGCCAAGCACCAGCGCCGACAGCGCGAAACCGAGGCTGACCAAGGCGACCAGGCCGAAGGTCGAGCGCCACAGCGGCTGCAGCAACCTGATCCGGAACGGCGGCATCAATGGCTTCATTCGTGTCCCCGGTAGCGGTAGCCGGCACCGCGCAGGGTTTCGATCGGGTCCGGCTCGCCGCCGGCATTGAGCTTGGCGCGCAGGCGGCTCAGATGGGTTTCGACGATGTTGGTGCGCGGATCGAAATCGAAATCCCAGACCCGCTCCAGCAGCATGGTCCGGGTCATCACCCGATCGGCATTGCGCATCAGTTCGGCGAGCAAGGCGAACTCGCGCGGCTGCAGCAGGATCTTGCGGCCGGCGCGCTGCACGCTGCGGCGGGCGAGATCGAGTTCGACATCGCCGACCAGCAGCCGCTGCGGCTCGGCAGCCTGGATCGCCGGCCGCCGACCAAGCGCATGGACTCTTGCCGCCAGCTCCGAGAACGCGAACGGCTTGACCAGATAATCGTCGGCACCGCTTTCAAGGCCTTCCACCCGATCGGCAATGCCGGCGACCGCAGTCAGCATCAGCACCGGCGTGCGGTTGCCGGCGGCGCGCAGCATTCGCAGCAGGGACAGGCCGTCGAGACCGGGCAGCAGACGGTCGACGACCAGCGCATCGAAGCGGCCATCGGTGGCTTGAAACAGCCCGTCGCGGCCATCGCCGCTGCTGCTGATCTGATGGCCGAGCGCGGCCAGTCCCTTGACGATGAACTGGCGGGTCGATTCATCGTCTTCGACGATCAGGATGCGCATGGGCGTGATGCTAGCGGGCCTCGGCGAGTGGCGTTGGCGCCAGTTGCCAACCACCGCCGAGCGCGCGGAACAGGCTCAGTTGCTGACGCGCCAGCGCGATCGACGAGTCGATGCGCTGGCGCGTCAGATCGGCCCGGACCCGCTCGGCATCGATGCGCAGCAAGGGCGACGCATCGCCGTGACGGACTCTGGAAGCGGCAAGCGCCAGCGTCCGCTCGGCGCTGCCGACCGCCGTGCTCAGCGCCGCCCTGCGCTGGGCTTCGGCGGCCATCGCCAGCAGTGCCGATTCGACTTCGCGCAGCGCCCGCAGCGTCACCGCGTCCCAGGCGGCCAGCGCCGCCTGCTCGTTGGCCGTGGCCTGGGCGATCCGGACGCGGGCCGGGCTCTGGTTCGGAAACGTCCAGGTGATCAGCGGCGTCGCGGTGCTGACCAGGCCGCCGGCGAGCAAGCCGATCGCACCGCCGAGATTGACCACTGGATACAGCTCGGCGGTGGCGACGCCGATCCGCGCGCTCGCCGCCGCCAGACGCCGCTCGGCCTCGCGGATGTCCGGCCGGCGGCGCAGCAGCGCCTGGCCATCGCCGATCGGCAGCGCGATCGGCAAGCGCGGCAGCGCCGAGCAATCGATGCTGGCGACGATCGGATCGGCCGGCGTCAGGCCACGCAACTCGCCGAGTCGATAGCGGGCGATCGCTGCCGCAGCGTCGAAGCCCGGCCGCGAGGCGCGGGTCGCGGCCAGCAGCGATTCGGCCTGCGCGACTTCCAGTTGCGACAGCTCGCCCGCCGCCAGCTGGCTGCGCATATTCGCGGCCAGCTCGGCTTGTGCGGCGATCACCGCATCGGCCGCCGCAGCGCCTTCGCGCGCCGCGCACAGCTCGATATAGGCGGCGACAGTATCGGCAGCCACGGCCACCCGCAGGCCATCGAGCGTAGCGGCAGTGGCCTCGGCATCGGCGTTCGCCGCATCGGCCGCAGCGCGCAGCCGACCAAACAGATCGAGCTCCCAGCTGACCGCGACCGCGAGGTCGTAATCGGTAGCCGGGACATTGCTCGCCGAGGGTTGCCCGGACGGGTTGTCGACCCCGGCGCTGCTCTCGATCCGCGTCTGCGGCAATTGCGCAGCCCGCGCCTGCGCGGTGCCGGCGCGAGCCGCTGCAAGCCGCGCGTAGGCGGTGCGCAGGTCGGCATTGGCGGCGAGGCTGGCGGTGACCAGCGCATCGAGCGCCGGATTGTCGTACAGCCGCCACCAGTCAGTCGGCAGCTCGGCGACGTCGGCCGGCGCATTGATGAAAGCACCGGCGGACATCGAGGCCGGCGGCGCCAGCGCCGGCGCCGTGGCGCAGGCTGCAAGGCTCAGCGCCGCCATCGACAGCAGCCGGGCTTTCATGGCTGCACCTCGCGGCCGTGGCGGCCCCCGTAGCAGCCATACAGGGCCGGCATCAGCAGCAGGTTCAGCGCGGTCGACGAGACCAGGCCGCCGAGAATGACGATCGCCATCGGATACTCGATCTCGTGGCCGGGCGCGTTGCCGGCGACGATCAGCGGCACCAGCGCCAGGCCGGCGCAGCTCGCGGTCATCAGGATCGGCAGCAGGCGTTCGCTGGCACCGCGCAGCACCAAAGCCGGGCCGAAGGCTTCGCCCTCGTGCTGCCGCAGATGCTGGTAATGGGCGAGCAGCATGATGCCGTTGCGCGCCGAGATGCCGATCACGGTGACGAAGCCGACCAGCGAGCCCAGCGACAGCAGCCCGCCGGTGGCCATGACCGCGAGCACGCCGCCGACCAGCGCGAACGGCAGGCTGGCGGCGAACAGCGCGGTCATGCGCAGCGAGCGGAACTCGGTCCAGACCAGCAACAGCATGCCGATCAGGCCGAGCATCGAGGTGAACAGCAGCTGCTCGCGTGCCGCCTTCAGTGCCGCGTATTCGCCGAGTACCTGCGGGTAGTAGCCACGCTCGAAGGGCAGCGCGCGCACCGCGGTCTCGACGGCGCGCGCGACGGTGCCGAGATCGGCACCGGCCACGTTCATGGTCACGTCGAGCCGGCGCTGGCCGTTCTCGCGCTTGATCTCGTTCGGCGCCGGCACGATGCGGATGTCGGCGACATCGCGCAGCCGCACCGGCGCGCCGGCAGGGGTGTCGATCAGTAGTTCGGCGATCTGGCCGATGTCGGCGCGCACTTCGGGCTCGGCCCAGATCGCAACATCGAAAGCCTTGCGGTCGCGATAGATCTCGCCGACTTTCTGACCGGCGATCAAGGTCTGCGCCTGGCGGCGGACTTCGCCGGCGGTCAGGCCCATCGTCGCCAAGGCATCGAGCCGCGGACGAATCTGGAGCTGCGGCACCAGCACCTGCTGCTCGACCTTCAGATCGGCGACGCCGGCGATGCCGGCCGCCGCTGCGCGAACCTGCTCGGCGGCGGCGCGCAGCCGGTCCTGATCCGGCCCGAAGATGCGCACGACGACGGTCGCGCTGGCGCCGCTGAGCACTTCCTTGATCCGTTCACGGAGATAGGTCAGCAGATCGCGGAACAGGCCGGGATAGCCGTCGATCACCGACTGGATGCGTTTGACCGACGCCTCGTGATCGGCCGCCGCTTCGAGGCTGATCCACAACTCCGCGAAGTTCGGGCCGACCACTTCATCGGCGATTTCGGCGCGGCCGATGTGGGCGCCGAAGTTGCGCACGCCGGGCAGCGCGCGCAGCTCTCTCGACACCTGCACGGTGATCCGCTCCATCGCCTCCAGCGAGGTGCCGGGCTTGCCGACCCAGTGCATCAGGAAATCGCTTTCCTGGAAGTCCGGCAGGAACTGGTCCTTGAAGCCGGCGTAGCCGATGCCGGCGATCAGCAGGCCGGCGGCGATGATGCCGGCGGCCATTCCCGGTTTGCCGATCAGCTTCGGTAGCAGCCGCGCATAACCGTGCTTGAGCCAGAGAGTCAGCCGCGCTTCCTGCCGTTCCTGTGCCGCGCTGCGCGGCAGCAGCATCAGGCACAGCGCCGGCGTCACCGTCAGTGCGACCAGCAGCGAAGTGCCAATCGCCAGCATGTAGGCGACCGCCAGCGGCCGGAAGAAAGTGCCGGCAACGCCGCCGAGAAAGACGATCGGCAGGAACACCCCAATCACGATCAGCGACGCGAACACCACCGCCGAGCGCACTTCCAGCGACGCCGACAGCACCACCTCGAACGCGCTGCGCGGTGACGGCGCGACACGGTTCAGAGCCAGGCGACGAGCGATGTTTTCGACGTCGATGATCGCGTCATCGACGACTTCGCCGAGCGCGATCACCAGGCCGGCGATGATCATCACGTTGATCGTCGCACCGCTCCACAGCAGCACCAGCGCCGCGCCGAGCAGCGACAGCGGAATCGCCGTGAAACTGATCAGTGCCTGGCGTGGATCGCGGGTGAACAGGAACAGCACGGCGGCCACCAGCAGGCAGCCGATCAGCAGCGCTTCACGCAGGTTGTCGATCGAGCGTTCGATGAAGGTCGCCGGCCGAAACAGCCTGCTGTCGACGTGGACATCGCCGAGGCCCGGCTGCAGTTCGGCGAGCGCGGCTTCGACCGCGTGCGTCAGCGCCAGGGTGTTGCCGGTCGGCTGCTTTTCGATGATCAGCATGATGCCGGGGCCGTCGTCGATGATCGCGCTGCCGATCGGTGCCGCGTAGTGCTCGACCACCCTGGCGACATCGCCGATCCGCACCGGCGTGCCGCCGGCGAGCTTGATCACCGCGTCGGCCAGTTGCGCAGCGCTCTCCACCGCGCCGGCTTGCTGCACAGCCAGCCGCTGATTCGCGGTATCGACGAAGCCGCCGCCACCGACCAGCACGGCATCGCCGGCCGCTTGCCGCAGTTCGGCAAGGCTGACATTGGCGGCGCGCAGGCGATCCGGATCAATGAGGATCTGCAACTGGCGATCGCGCTGGCCCCAGACCGCGACATTGGCGACACCCGGCACGGTCATCAACCGCGGCCGGATCGTCCAGCGCACCAGCTCGGACAACTGCATCGCATCGAGTGTGGCCGACGACAGGCCGATCTTCATTGCCCGGCTGGTCGACGACAGCGGCGGCAGCATCACCGGCGGCCGGGCCGCCGTCGGCAAGGTCGCCTGCACGCGGGCGATGCGTTCCTGGACGGTCTGGCGGGCGGCGAGCAGATCGGCATCGGCCTTGAACAGCAGCACCACCGAGGACAGGCCGAGCACCGATTTCGAACGGACGGTATCGAGTCCCGGAATGCCGCTGACCACGATCTCGATCGGCACCGAGACCAGCTGCTCGACTTCCTCGGTCGACAGGCCCGGCGCTTCGGTCTGGATCTCGACTTTCGGCGGCGCGAATTCCGGGAACACGTCGAGCGGTACGTCGCGGGCGGCGCGCAGGCCGAGCGCGACCAGCAGCGCGGCGGCCGCGAGGACGAGTACGCGCTGCGACAGCGCGGTGCGGATCAGTCCGGCGAGCATCATGTGAGCTTCAATGGCCGGCGCCGAATTCGCTGCCGAACAGCTCGGCGGCACCGGTGCTCACCACTTCATCGCCATCAGCCAGTCCGCGTGACAACAGCGCTCGCCCGGCGTCGCGATGGGCGACCTCGATGCGCGCGCGCCGGTACTGGCCCGGCGCGACGACTCGGTAGACCCATTCGCCGCCGTCGATGTCGCGAACGATCGCGGACATCGGCAACAGCAGGCCGCTGTCGAGTCCGGCCAGCGGCAATTGCACGGCGACTCTCTGGCCGAGCTGGTAGGCCTGATCGCGATTGTCGACGGCGTAGTAGGCGTCGACGGTGCCGGCAAGGAAGTTCGCCGATGGCGTTGCCGCGACCGGGCGGGCGAGGCGCGCCGGGCCGCTCGCGTCCAGCGTTCTCACTTCGGCTGTTCGCTCACGCAGGATGCGCTGGGCATCGGTGGCGAAGATCGGCACGCGGATCCAGATCGTCGAGCGGCTGTTGATCGCACCGATTGCCGGCCCGAGCAAGGCGCGCTGCGCCAGTGCCACCTGCTCGGCGGCCAGTGCGGCGGCCAGTACGGCAGCGGCTTCGTCGCGGGCGCGGGCACTGCCAGCGCCATCGACGAGCAGCGTTTCGCTGCGGCCGGCGGTGATCCGGGCCAGCGCCGTCATCGCCTGTGCGCGTGCGACTTCGCCATCGGCGGTGGCCTGCTGGCTGCCAAGCGTCGCGAGATTGCGTCCAGCATCGATCGGTATACCGGCAGCGCCGAGCGGCGCGGCCACCACTTCACCGCTGGTATGACGAACCCGGGCAAGGCTGCCGGGATGGACCGTCGTCGCGACCAGCGCGAGCCGCTGCTGCGTCTCGGTGGACAGAGTCAGCGTCAGCAGGTCGGCTTCATGCGCGACCGGTGCGGCGGCGGGCTTGGCGGCTGCAGGCGTAGGGGCGCTGGGGCTGCAGGCCGCAGTCGCAAGCAGCAAGCTTGCAGCAATGTTGATCGGGATGAAGCGCATGGCGGAGTCCGTGATGGAGTCTCCACGCTACCGACCCAATCTGGAGCCGGCCTTGGCTGCAGATTACCGATTGCCAATGTTTCGAAGCTTCTTGCTTACTCGGCTGGCACGATCGGCTGCGCGGCACCGCGCAGCGCTTCCGCGAACTGCGCATGCAGCTTGTGCGGTGCCGCCAGCAGGTGGCCGGTGGTCATCGGATCGCCGTTGCCGTACAGCTCGCTGACGGTGCCGCCGGCTTCCTGTACCAGCACGATGCCGGCTGCCATGTCCCAGGGCTTGAGGCCGAGTTCGAAGAAGCCGTCAAGACGGCCGGCGGCGACATAGGCGAGGTCCAGCGCGGCCGAACCGGCGCGGCGGATGCCGGCGCTGTTGCCGGCGATGGTCTTCAGCATCGGCATATAGGCGTCGAGCAGTTCCGGTTTGATCGGGATGCCGGTGCCGATCAGCGCGCTGTCCAGTTCCTTGGCGGCGCTGCCGCGGATCTTGCGGTTGTTCAGCGTCGCGCCGCTGCCGCGCGTGGCGATGTACAGATCCTGAGTCGAAGGCGCATAGATCACGCCGTGTTCGAGCTTGCCGCGCACCTGGATGCCGATCGACACCGCGAAGTGGGGCAGGCCGTGCAGGAAGTTGGTGGTGCCATCGAGCGGGTCGACGATCCAGACCACTTCATTGTCGCCGGTCGCTCCGGTCTCTTCGCCGAGCACCGCATGCTGCGGATAGGCCTTGCGGATCACCTTGATGATCTCGGCTTCGGCGCTGCGGTCAACCTGGGTGACGAAGTCGTTGCGGCCTTTGCTTTCGACGGTCAGCTGGTCGACACGATCGAGGCTGCGGCTGATGAAGTTGCCGGCAGTGCGGGCGGCGCTGACGGCGATGTTGACGAGGGGGTGCATGGAGAAGCAGTGGCCAGTGATCAGTGACTAGTTTCCCGTAAAAACGGAATTGCTGCGAATTTTGCTGCGTCCGCTTGGACGATAATCAAGCATCTCCCGCTGTTATCTTGGACACAGACCACTGAACACCGACCACCAGCCACTGCTGTCCCGCATCCGCATTGTGCTCGTTGCCACCCGCCATCCCGGCAACATCGGCTCGGCTGCCCGCGCGATGCGCAACATGGGCCTGACTGACTTGGTGCTGGTCGAGCCGCATCGTTTTCCAGACCCGGAAGCGACGGCATTGGCCAGCGGTGCCGACAGCATTCTGGAAGGGGCGACGATCTATCCGACCTTGGCCGATGCAGTCGCTGACTGCGAGCACGTGATCGCGACCACGGCCCGCGTGCGTTACGTGTCGATCCCGTTTTCCGAGCCGCGTGCATGCGTGGCGCGGCTGGCGGCCGGTGAACATCCGGGCAAGGTCGCGATCGTCTTCGGCCGCGAGCGGATCGGCCTGACCAACGAGGAACTCGACCACTGCCGGGAAGCGGTGGCGATCCCCACCGATCCGGAATTCGGCTCGATGAACCTCGCTGCCGCCGTGCAGATCATGGCTTACGAACTGCGCCTGGCAGCGGGTGCCAAGCTGCCGGAATTGCCCGAGCACCAACCGGTGCCGCAGGGCCAGATGGAGCATTTCTTCGGCCATCTGGAAAAGCTGCTGATCGCGACCACCTTCATCGACCCCGCCGCGCCGCGCTTCATCATGCGGCGGATGCGCCGGATGTTCGGCCGCGCCGCACCCGACAGCCACGAGATCAACATCCTGCGCGGCATCCTGACCTCGGTCGAGGAAGCGCTGGGCCTGAAGCCGACCACCAAGACCTTTCCGCACCTGCGCTCCGGCGCGGTCACTGAAAACGATGAGCCCTGAGCGGGGGCGCTGCGAATACTGCTGCTGCCTCTTCAGGTCGTCATCTCCGCGAAGGGGGGATCCAGTTTCGGATCGAGCGCTACGCTGGCAACAGAAGAACTGGATTGTCGAGCGCATCCCTGCGCTCGACCTGCTTGGGCAGGCTTACGCGCCGATTCGCTCCCGGCGAATCGGTCCCGCCTGCGCGGGAATGACGGGATGGTTCTGAGAGCGATGGACGCGCGGCGGTAAACTTCCCGCATGCCGATCTACCTCGACTACAACGCCACCACGCCGCTGGACCCGCGGGTGCTGGACGCGATGCTGCCCTACCTCAGCGGGCCGTACGGCAATGCCTCGAGCGTGCATCGCTACGGCCGCGCGGCGCGTGATGCGATCGAAGCGGCGCGGGTGCAGGTGGCGGCGCTGGCCGGTGCTGAAGCTTCCGAGCTGAGCTTCACCAGCGGTGCCACCGAATCGAACAATCTGGCGCTCAAGGGCTTGACCGAAACCACGCGCCCGAGCCGCGTGCTCTACGGCGCGACCGAACATCCGGCCGTGCTCGAAGCGGCGGAATCGCTGGTCGCTCATGGCTGGGGCGTGGAAACCATCGCCATCGACCGCGCCGGCATCGTCGACTGGCCGGCCTTCGAAGCGCAGCTCACGCGCGGTCCGCTGCGGCTGGCGGCGCTGATGCTGGCCAACAACGAAACCGGCGTGATCCAGGACAGCGCGCGTGCGGCGAAGCTCGTTCACGACGCTGGCGCGCTGTTTCACGTTGACGCCGTGCAGGCCGGCGGCAAGCTGGCGTTCGGCTTCAAGGAATCCGGTGCCGATCTGATGAGCCTGTCCGCGCACAAGCTGTATGGACCGAAAGGCGTCGGCGCGCTGCTGGTGAAATCGCATGTCGAACTGGTGACCCAGTTACACGGTGGCGGCCAGGAGCGTGGCTTGCGAGGCGGCACCGAAAACCTGGCGGCGATCGTCGGCTTCGGCGTTGCTGCCGAGCTGGCGATCGCCGAGCGCGAGCAGCGCATCGCCCATTGGACGGTGCTGAAAGCGCGCCTCGAAGTCGGCTTGCGCGCGATGCCTGGCATCACCATCTTCGGCGACGGCTCGCCGCGCCTGTCGAACACCGTGCAGTTCGGCGTCGACGGCTGGGAAGGTGAAGCGCTGCTGATGGCGCTCGACCGCAAGGGCATCGCGGTATCGAGCGGCTCGGCCTGCGCGTCCGGCACCGGCGAGCCCAGCCATGTGCTGATCGGCATGGGCTGGCCGCGTGACATCGCGTTTTCGGCGATCCGGGTCAGCCTCGGGACCATGACCACGGAAACCGAGATCGGCCGCTTCCTGACGGTGTTCGGCGATCTGCGTCAGCAGGCGGCGGCCGCATGATCTATCTCGATTACGCCGCGACCACGCCGATCGCCCCTGAGGTGTTCGAGGCGATGCTGCCGTACCTGAAACCGGATGGCCTGCACGGCAATCCGGCGTCGACGCACGGTCCGGGCTTTGCTGCGCGGGCGGCGGTCGAGCAGGCGAGGGCGCAGGTCGCGGCACTGATCGGCGCCGAGCCGGCCGAGATCATCTGGACTTCCGGTGCCACCGAATCGAACAACCTGGCGATCAAGGGCGCGCTGGAATTCCGCGGCTTCCCGAAGGCCGGCCGCGCGGTGCACATCGTCACTTCGCGCACCGAGCACAAGTGCGTGCTCGATACCTGCCGGCATCTGGAAACGCTCGGTGCGCGCGTCACTTATCTGAAGCCGGACGAGCGCGGCGTGGTGACGCCGGAAGCGGTGCTGGCGGCGATCACGCCGGATACCGCGCTGGTGTCGCTGATGTGGGTCAACAACGAGATCGGCGCGATTAACGATATCGAGCGCCTGGCACCGCTGCTGCGCGCACGCGGCGTGATGCTGCATGTCGACGCTGCACAGGCCGCCGGCAAGCTGGCGATCGACCTGCGGACGCTGCCGGTCGATCTGTTGAGCCTGTCGGCGCACAAGCTGTACGGGCCGAAAGGCGTCGGCGCGCTGTACGTGCGGCGCAAGCCGCGCGCACGGTTAAGCCCGCAGATGCACGGCGGCGGTCACGAGCAGGGCATGCGCTCGGGCACCTTGGCGACGCATCAGGTGGTCGGCTTCGGTGCCGCTTGCGCACTGGCGGCGCAGCGGCTGGACGCGGATATCGCGCAGTTCAGCGCGCTGCGCGATGCGCTGTGGGCGCGGCTGCAGACCATTCCCGGCGTGCTGCGCAATGGCCCGACAGGCGGCTTGGTAGGCGGCGAGCGCGCCGCGCCGCATCTGCTGAATCTGAGTTTTCCTGGCGTCGAAGGCGAAGCGCTGCGCGCCTCGCTGCCGGGCATCGCGGTATCGAGCGGCTCGGCCTGTTCGTCGGCGACTGCCGAGTCGTCCTACGTGCTGCGCGCCCTCGGCCGCGACGACGAAACCGCCAATGCCAGTTTGCGTTTCTCGTTCGGCAGGATGACGACGCTCGCCGATATCGAGCAGGCCGCCGATACGGTGATCGCGCAGGTCGCGCGGCTGCGGGCGCTGTCGCCGTTCAACACGGTAGCGCCGATCGCGAACCCGCCTGACGCGGCGGCCGGCAATCCCTACGGCTATGGCTCGGACATCTGGCGGCTGTTCCGGGAAACTCCGAACGCCGGCCGTTTCCCGGACGGGGCGCCGGAGGTGATCAGCGCCGAAGCGGGCACACCGGCCGCGAGTTCGCTGCTGCGGCTGGCACTGCGTCTCGACGGTGAACGCGTCGCCGAAGCGCGCTTCCTGGCTTACGGCTGCCCGACGACGATCGCCGTCGGCGCATTCATCGCCGGCTGGGTGCAGGGCAAGGCTATGGCGGATCTAACTGGGCTGAAGGCGCTGGCGCTGCGTTCAGCGCTTGAAATTCCGGAAGATCGTGCACACTGTGCCTTGCTGGGTGAGGACGCGCTTCGCGCGGTTTTCGCCCGTCACAAGGAAGAAATGGCATGAGCATCGTCCTGACCGAAACGGCGGCAAATCGCATCCAGTCCCAGTTGGCCAAGCGCGGCAAGGGCTACGGCCTGCGGATCGGCGTCAAGAAGTCCGGCTGTTCGGGCTATGCCTACGTGCTCGATTACGCCGACGCCCCGGGCGAAGCTGACGAAGTGTTCGACGCTTTCGGCGCCAAGGTTGTGGTGGCCAAGGAGCATCTGTCCTTCCTCGACGGCCTGACCCTCGATTTCCAGCGCGACGGCCTGAACGAAGCGTTCAAGTTCAGGAACCCGAACGTCACCGGCGAATGCGGCTGCGGCGAGAGTTTCGCCGTCAGCTAAGGCAGACGACGGGCGCAAGGCCCGTCGTTAGTGAGGTTGCTGCGACGCGGCAGATTGCCGCTGTAGTCGGTAAACCGTTAACATTCCGCGTTTTTCCGCCCCCGGATCATCCGTGGGCGATTACTTCACAACACACGGAACATCATCATGGCGGTTGAACGCACCCTTTCGATCATCAAGCCCGACGCCGTTGCCAAGAACGTCATCGGTGGCATCTACTCGCGTTTCGAAGCGGTTGGCCTGCGCATCGTCGCCGCCCGAATGGAACACATGACCCGCGAAGAAGCCGAAGGTTTCTATGCGGTGCACAGCGCCCGTCCGTTCTTCAAGGATCTGGTCGGCTTCATGATTTCCGGCCCGGTCATCATCCAGGTGCTGGAAGGCGAAGACGCGGTTGCCAAGCACCGCGACATCATGGGTGCCACCGATCCGAAGAAGGCCGCGCCGGGCACCATCCGTGCGGATTTCGCCGATTCGATCGACGAGAACGCCGTCCACGGTTCGGACAGCCTCGAAAATGCCGCGCGCGAAATCAGCTATTTCTTCCGCATCACCGAACTGGCGCCGCGCACGCGCTAAGCCGCGCAGCGGCAGGAGTGAGGCGTGACCGCTGAGGCAAGCAGCAACACGGTGGACAACACGGCGACTGCGTACCCGCAGGCGCCGTTGCTGACACCGGCTGCATTCCCTCCGCGCGTCAACCTCTTCGGTCTCGATCGCGCGGCCTTGCGCGAGCAGTTCGAGAAGATGGGCGAAGCTGGATTCCGCGCCGATCAGGTCATGCTGTGGATCTATCGGCGCGGCGTCTCCGACTTCGAGCAGATGAGCAACATCGGCAAGGCGCTGCGGGCGCGCCTCGCCACCCATTTCGTCATCCGTCCGCCTGAACTGGTCACCGAGCAGGTCTCGGTCGACGGCACCCGCAAGTGGGTGCTGAAGCTGGAGCAGGCGGAAGGCAAGCCGGTCACGATGATCGAGACCGTCTACATCCCCGAGGCCACGCGCGGGACGCTGTGCATTTCCTCGCAGGCCGGTTGTGCGATGGACTGCTCGTTCTGCTCGACTGCCCAGGGCGGTTTTTCGCGGAACATGAGCACGGCTGAAATCGTTGCCCAGGTCTGGTTCGCCGGCAAAACCCTCGGTGGCGATTTCCAGAACGAACGGGTCATTTCCAACGTCGTGTTCATGGGCATGGGCGAGCCGCTCGCCAATTACAACAACGTGCTGCCGGCGATCCGCATCCTGCTCGACGACTTCGGCTTCGGCTTGTCCAAGCGCCGGGTGACGGTGTCGACCTCGGGCCTGGTGCCGTTCATCGATCGCCTCGCTGGCGATGTCGACACCGCGCTGGCGATTTCGCTGCACGCGGCCAACGACAAGCTGCGCGACCAGCTGGTGCCGATCAACAAGAAGTACCCGATCGCCGAGCTGATGGAAGCCTGCAAGCGCTATCTCGCCGGCAAGGATCGCAAGGCCCACATCGTCTACGAGTACGTGATGCTCGATGGCGTCAACGACCAGCCCGAGCACGCCCGCGAACTCGCCAAGCTGCTCAACGGCCAGGGTCAGGCGGCGAAGGTCAATCTGATTCCGTTCAACCCGTTTCCGGAAGCGCGCTACAAGCGCTCGACGCCGGAAGCGATCACCCGTTTCTCCGAGATTCTGCGCGCCAAGGGCTTGCTGACGATGACCCGTCGCACCCGTGGCGACGACATCGACGCGGCCTGCGGGCAGCTGGTCGGCAAGGTGCAGAGCAAGCAGAAGAAGCGCCTTGGTGACATACCGGTGCGCGTGCAATGACCGGCCCGCAGGCACTGCACCCGACTCGCCTTGCTCCGATCCCCGCCGCGTTCGCGTCGGGGTCCCTCGTCGGTGGCTCGCGTTCTTCCTGCGGGCAGCTGGTCGGCAAGGTGCAGTCGAAGCAGAAGAAGCGCCTGGGCGACATCCCGGTGCGCGTGCAGTGAAGGTTTTGTTCGCCGCCGTCTTGATGGCCGTGATGACAGCGGGCTGCGTCACCGAAACCACCGGCAATCTGCGTCCGCAGTCGCCGCCGGATCTGATCGAAGCGGCGCGCATCAACACCCAGCTGGGCGCCGACTACGCCCGCCAGGGCCGCTTCGACGTGGCCGAGGAAAAGCTGCGCAAGGCGGTCGAGCAGAACGATCGCTACGCGCCGGCGCATACCGCGCTCGCCTACGTGCTGACCCAGACCGGCAACCGCGACGACGCCGAGCGCGAATACCGCCGCTCGCTGGCGCTGGCGCCGAATGATGCCGGCACCCATAACAACTTCGGCGTTTTCCTCTGCGGCCAGGGCAAGTACGCCGAGGCCGATCGCGCGTTCAAGACGGCGCTCGCGGATCGCAATTATTCGACGCCCGAAGCCGCCTGGACCAACGCCGGCGTCTGCCAGATGAAGGCCGGCAATCTGCCGGTGGCCGAGAACAATTTTCGCCAGGCGCTGAAGATCAATCCGGAGTTTGCCGACGCGCTGGCGCAGATCTCGCTTCTGACCTTTCGCCGCAACGACTGGCTGCGTACCCGCGCTTTCGTGCAGCGCTATGAGAAAGTGGGCAGCCGCACGCCGGAGATCCTGCTGATCGCCGCCGTCACCGAGCGCCGGCTGGGCGACAAGCTGGCGGCTCGTCGCTACGAACAGACTTTGCTGCGTGAGTTCCCCGAATCCGACCAGGCTGTGCAACTACAGAAGAATCCGCCTGCCCCATGACTTCCGATCCGATCATCCCGACCCTGCGCGTGGCCACCGAAATCGACGCTGCTACCCCTGACGCCAGCCTCATCGCCGCGAGTGCTTCCGGCAGCCCTGGCCGGATGGTTCGCGCGGCGCGCGAACGCGCCAAGATGGGCATCGAGGAACTGGCCGTGCAGACGCGGCTGGCACGCCCGACGCTCGAAGCGCTGGAGAGCGACGACTTCTCGACCCTGCATGAAGCCGTCTACGTGCGCGGCTATTACCGCAAGTGCGCGAAGGTGCTGAAGCTGCCGGAGGCCGAGCTGGTCGCCGCCTACGACAAGCTGCTCGGACCGAAAGCGCCGCCACTGCCGACCAAGCTGCTGCTCAGCAGCGGCGGCGGTTCGACGATGGGTTCGCCGAAGGGTTCAATAGGCCGCCGCGGCGGCCCGAGCCTGCTGCTGGTGCTTGCTGTTGCGATCGCCATCGGTGCCGGAATCTGGTTCATGGTCCATGAGTCGCCGATCTCGACGCCGCCGACCGAATCGATCAGCACGCCGCCGGCACCAGTGTTCGTGCCCGTGCCGGCACCGGCGCCGACCTCGTCCATCGACGCACAGCCCAGCGTTGCCGCCAGCGAGTTCGCCACGCCGACGCCGGGTGACGTCCAGGTATCGGGCGCAGCCTTGACCGCCGCCGAGCCCTCGGCAAGCGCCGTTGCCAGCCCGGTAGAACCTGCGGTTGCCGGCTCGGGGGCGCTGGTTCTGGACTTCAACGCCAAGTCCTGGGTTCGCGTCGACGATGCCGACGGCCGTCTGCTGCTCTCTGGCAACCAGCGGGCCGGCGATCATCAGGTGCTGCGCGGACGCCTGCCGTATGCGCTGTTCGTCGGCTACGCGCCGGGCGTGACGGTGGAGTTCGACGGCAAGCCGTTCGACCTGAAGCCGCATATCCGCGACAACGCGACGGCGCGTATCAACTTGCCGTATGTCGAGCCGGCCCTAACCTCTTCTGCCTCGTCGGCATTGCCGACCACCGCGCGCTGAGTCTGGTCGTTGCCGCTCCTGTTGTCGTTCCGGCTTTGCGCCGCAGCCTTGCCGGGAAACCCGTCATGAAGATCCAGTCCGTCCGCGGCATGAACGATGTCCTGCCGGCCGATGCCTCGGCCTGGCAGCAGGTCCATGCCGTTGCTGCCCAGGTGTTCGCCGCCTACGGCTATGGCGAGCTGCGGCTGCCGGTGGTCGAGCGCACCGAGCTGTTCAAGCGGGCGGTCGGTGAAGTGACCGATGTCGTCGAGAAAGAGATGTATTCGTTCGAGGATCGCGGCGGCGAGCGCCTGAGCCTGCGGCCCGAGCTGACCGCCGGCGTGATCCGCGCCGGCATCGAGCACGGCATCCTGTTCAATCAGCAGCAGCGCATCTGGTGCACCGGCCCGGTGTTCCGCTACGAGCGTCCGCAGGCCGGCCGTTATCGGCAGTTCCATCAGCTCGACGTCGAAGCCTTCGGCATCGCCACACCGGATGCCGATGTCGAGATCATCGCCATCGCCGCCCAGCTCTGGAAACGCCTCGGCATGAGCGGCTTCCAGTTGCAGATCAACACCCTCGGCACCTTGCCGTCGCGGGCGGCGCATCGCGCGGCCTTGATCGACTATCTGCTGCAGCACGAAGCCGCGCTCGATGAAGACGCCAGGCACCGCCTGCACAGCAATCCGCTGCGAGTGCTCGATTCCAAGGTGCCGGCGACCCAGGCGATTGTCGAAGGCGCGCCGTCCTTGCTGGATTACCTCGACGAGGCCTCGATCGCCCACTTCGATGCCGTCAAGGCCGGGCTCGAAGCGCTCGGCATCGCCTACGTCATCAATCCGCGCCTGGTGCGCGGGCTCGATTACTACACGCACACGGTGTTCGAGTGGGTCACCGACCAACTCGGTGCCCAGGGCACGGTCTGCGCCGGTGGCCGCTACGACGGTCTGGTCGAGCAATTGGGCGGCCCGAAGACCACCGGCGTCGGCTTCGGCCTCGGCATCGAGCGGCTGATCCTGCTGATGGCCGTGCAGCAGGTGCCGGTGGTCTCGAACCAGCCGCAGGTCTACATCTGCCGCTTCGGTGCCGAAGCCGAGCGAGCGGCGCTGCAGTTGTCGGAAACGCTGCGCGATCAGTTGCCCGATTTGCGCCTGGTGCTGAACGCCGGCGGCGGCAGTCTCAAGTCCCAACTCAAGCGCGCCGATGGCTGCGGCGCGCGGCTGGCGCTGATCATTGGTGACGACGAAGCGGCTGCTGGTGCCGTTCAAGTAAAATCGCTGCGCGGGGAGGGCGAAGCCTTTACCTGTCCCCGAACGGAACTGGCTGCGGAACTCTCGCGCCGGCTCGCGCTCTGAAGCCGCGAGCCTCTTCTAAACACACACTTTTCCTCACCTGATTGGAAGCGCTTCGAAGCGATTCGAAGCCGATTCAGATCCGGCCCTGACGCAACGCTGACCCGAGACTGCAACGATGAGCACCCATTACGACGACGAAGCCCAAGTCGAAGACCTGCGCCGCTGGTGGAAGGACAACTGGTTGCCGCTGGCCGTCGGTCTGGGCCTGGGTTTCGCCGCGATCTTCGGCTGGGAGTACTACCGCACGCAGAAGAATCAGACGCGCGCCGAAGCTTCGCAGTTGTTCGAGGAACTGAAGACGGCGGTCAGCGGCAAGAAGTACGACGAAGCCGTGAAGATGGCCGATCGCCTGGCCAGCGATTTCGAGTCCACGCCGTACGCGGCGGCCGGCGCGATGAAACTGGCCCAGGCGGCCGTCGACGACAACAAGCTCGACGACGCCCGCATCCGTCTCGAATGGGCCTATGCCCACGCCGATGACGAAGCCCTGAAGCCGCTGATCCATCTGCGTCTGGCCCGCGTGCTCTGGCAGCAGGGCAAGGCACCGGACGCGCTGAAACTGCTCGACGCCAACATCGGTGGCGGGGCGGACAGCTACGCCGTGTTGTTCGACGAACTGCGTGGTGACATCAAGCTCGCCGAAGGCGATCGCGCGGCGGCACTGGCCGACTACACCAAGGCCCTGGGTGGGCTCGGCGGCGAGACCGCCGGCACACCGAATGCGCCGATCGCCGAATCGCTGCAGCACAAGATCGACGATCTGGCCGATGTCGCGGCGGTGAAATCGTGAAGCCCAATTTGGGCAATGGCCTTCGCAATAGCCTGGGTCTGCTACTGATCGCGGCGTTGGCCGCGACCACCGCCTGTTCGTCGAAGCCGAAGCTGCGCGAGCCGGCCAAGCTGGTCGAGGTGAAGCCGGAGGTCAAGGTGCAGCAGGTCTGGTCGCGTTCAGCCGGCAACGGCGGCGGCGGCTTCTATTCCGGCCTGCGCCTGGCGCTCGAAGCCGATGCCCTGTACGCCGCTTCGATCAACGGCGGCGTGTTCGCGCTCGATCCGAAAACCGGTGCCACCATCTGGCGCAGCGCCACCAAGTCACGGGTGATTTCCGGGCCGACGGTCGCCGCCGACCTGGTGTTCGTCGGCACGCTCGATGGCGACGTCATCGCTCTGAGGCGCGCCGATGGCAAGGAAGCCTGGCGTCATCGCCTGCTCAGCGAAGTGGTCGCCGCGCCGGTGGCGAGCGGCGACATCGTCGTCGTGCGCAGCGTCGACGGCCGCCAGTTCGGCCTGTCGGTCGCCGACGGCAGCCGGATCTGGAACTTCGATCGCGCCGAGCCGAATCTGACCCTGCGCGGTCTGTCCAAGCCCTTGATCCTCGGCAATCGCGTCTACATCGGTCTGGACAGCGGCAAGCTGGTGGCGCTGAACCTTGCCGATGGCGTGCCGGCCTGGGAGCAGAACCTGTCGGTGCCGACCGGCCGCTCCGAGCTGGAGCGCCTGACCGATGTCGATGCCGATCTGCTCGCCGCCGACAACGGCATCTATGCGGTCAGCTACGGCAACGACATCGCGCTGATCGATCCGGTGGCCGGCGAAAGCCGCTGGCGCCGCAGCATCAAGAGCTACACCGGCATGAGCGCCGACGATGCCCATCTGTATGTCACCGACAATGATGGCCTGCTGTGGTCGCTGGATGCCGATACCGGTGCGGTGAACTGGAAGCAGGAGTCGCTGAAATTCCGCCGCCTGTCGCCGCCCGCAGTGTTCGGCAAGTACATCGTCGCCGGCGACTACAAGGGCTACTTTCACTGGTTCGACTCGGGCGATGGCCACGAAGTCGCGCGGACCAATGTCGGCGGCGATGCGGTGATTGCGTCACCGGTCAGCGATGGCGAGCGCCTGTATGTGCTCAACGTCTCAGGCGATATCGCCGCCTACCAGATCGCTCCCGCGAAGTAGGCAGCTCACAAGTGGCGAGGCCGAGCCGGGAATTCCGGTTCGGTCGAAGCCAGGTCCGATGCCCTGTGCATCGGGCCGCAGTTCACGCCCCGGACGCGTCTGTCGCGCGCCGGGGCTTTTGTCGTCATGGTGGTGCCCGCGTAGGCTGGCAGCCACCACCACGTTTTCCAGATGGTCGTGAATCATGAGCAGCATCCCTGAAGTGCCCCCCGCCGCATCCCCCGAAGCTGCCTCACCCGAGGCTGAGACCGCGAAGATGCTGCCGGTCATCGCCCTCGTCGGCCGTCCGAACGTCGGCAAGTCGACCCTGTTCAATCGCTTCACCAATAGCCGCGACGCCCTGGTCGCCGATTACGCCGGCCTGACCCGCGATCGCCAGTACGGTCAGGGCACGTTCGAGCGCAAGCGCTTCATCGTCGTCGATACCGGCGGCCTGATGCCGGAATCCGCCGATGCCCTGGCCCTGCTCGCCGAACAGCAGGCGCGGATCGCCATCGAGGACGCCGACACCGTGCTGTTCCTGGTCGATGCCAAGGCCGGCCTGATGGCCTCGGATATCGAGATCGCCAATGTGCTGCGCAAGCTCGGCAAGCCGGTACGGTTGCTGGCCAACAAGTCGGAAGGCATGACCAAGATGCTGGTCGCCGACTTCTACAAGCTGGGTCTGGGCGAACCGACGGTGATCTCCGCCGAGTTCGGCGACGGCATCGGCGGCCTGCTGCGCGATCTGCTGGCCGGTGCCCCGGTGAACACCGAGGAGCCGGAGTGGGACGACGGCACCATCCGCGTGGCGATCGTCGGCCGACCGAACGCCGGCAAGTCGACCCTGGTCAATCGCCTGATCGGCGAAGACCGCGTGCTGTCATCCGAGCAGCCGGGCACCACCCGCGATTCGATCAGCGTGCCGTTCGAATGGGGCGGCCGCAAGTTCGAGTTGATCGATACCGCCGGCGTTCGTCGCAAGTCCCGGGTCACCGAAGTGATCGAAAAGTTTTCGATCGTCAAGACCTTGCAGGCCATCGACCGCGCTCATGTGGTGATCTCGATGGTCGACGCCCAGGACGAGATCGGCACCCACGATGCGCGGATCATGGGCCTGGTCGCCCATCACGGCCGGGCGATGGTGCTGGCGGTCAACAAGTGGGACGGCCTGGACATGGACAAGCGCAAGTGGGTGCGCGACATGGTCGATTTCAAGCTGCCGTTCCTCGACTACGTGCCGGTCGATTTCGTCTCGGCACTGCACGGTTCGGGCCTGCGCGAGCTGATGGAACACGTGGTCGCCGGCTATGAAGCGACGACCCGCGAAATGGCCACGCCGGAACTCAATCGCGTGCTGATCGCCGCCGTCGAAAAGCACGCGCCGCACGCCATCCTGGGTCGCCGCATCAAGCTCCGCTACTGCCACCAGAGCGGCCGCAACCCGCCGGCGATCATGATTCACGGCAACCAGACCGACAAACTCAAGGACAGCTACATCAGCTACCTGGCGAACACCTTCCGCGACGCCTTCAAGCTGCAGGGCGTGCCGCTGAAACTCGAGTTCAAGACCGGCGACAACCCGTTCAAGCACAAGAAGAGCGACCTGTCGCCGGCGATGCAGATGAAGGCCAAGCGCCTGGCGGCGCAGTCGGCGCGGACCAAGAAGTAAGTCCTGACTTCGGGAACGAAAATGGCACCCGTCTTCGTCATTCCCGCGAAGGCGGGAATCCAGTTTTCTGCTTCCAGCGGTGCGTGGGTGCCGCAACTGGATTCCCGCCTGCGCGGGAATGACGGTCTTCGAAGCGGGGCACCATGAACCGTCGCCGCCTCGCCGTGACCCTTGCGGGTATCGCGGCCTTCATCAACCTCTACGCGCCGCAGTCGCTGCTGCCGCTGCTGCGCGACTGGATTGGCAATGATGCCGCGCGCGCCGGCCTGATCGTCTCGGCCGGCACTTTCGGTGTCGCGCTTGCCGCGCCGTTTGCCGGCTTGCTGGCCGATCGTTTCGGACGGCGTCGGGTGATCGTCATCGCAGCGTTCCTGGCGGTGGTTCCCGGCCTGCTCGCCGGCCTGGCACCGACGCCGGAAGCGCTGATGCTGATCCGCCTCGCCCAGGGCCTGTGCCTGCCGGGCATCTTCGCGGTGACCGTCGCCTACATCGCCGAGGAATGGCCGGCGGCGGAGGCGAGGGCGGTCACTGCGGTCTACGTCGCCGGTACCATCGCCGGTGGCTTCTGCGGCCGGCTGCTGTCCGGTGTGGTTGGCGAATTCGCCGGCTGGCGCTGGGCGTTCGCCTCGCTGGCGCTGCTGCAACTGGCGCTCGCGCTGCTGATCCGCGCCTGGCTGCCGCCGGGTCGCGATCTGCCGAAGCTCCGGGGCACACCGCGCACGCCGCTGCTGCCCCTGCTGCTGCGCCCAGGCTTGCGCGGTGCCTACGCGACCGGCTTCCTGATGCTGTTCGCGCTGGTCGGCGGCTTCACCTACATGACCCTGCATCTGTCGCAGCCGCCGTATTCGCTGGGGCCGGCGGCGCTGTCGACGATCTTCGTCGTCTATCTCGCCGGCATCGTCATCACGCCGTATTCGGGCCGGCTGTTGAACGCCTATGGCCACGCGAAAGTGCTGGTGATGGCCTGGGCACTCGGGCTGGCCGGGCTGCTGCTGACCCTGTTCGCGTCGCTGCCGGCGATCGGCTTCGGCCTGTGCCTGTTCTCGCTCGGCCTGTTCATCGTCCAGACCGCGACCACCAGCTTCGTCAGCGAAGCGGCCGGGCCGGAGCGTGGCCCGGTGGTAGGCCTGTACGTGACCTGCTACTACCTCGGCGGCAGCATGGGCGGCGTGCTGCCGGCGGTGGTCTGGCACTGGGCCGGCTGGCCCGGTGTGGTCGGGCTGATGTGCTACGCGGGCGGCATCGCGGCGCTGTTCGGCTGGCGCAGCTTCCGGTTTCCGAAGAACGAGCCGCACCCGGTTGAGGATGCCTTGCCGGAGATTGGTGGCGAGGCTTGAGTCGCGGAAACCGCGAAAAGCCCCGTAGGGTGGGCAAGTTTCACCTGCCCACCGATTCGCGGTCGCCAGCCCCGGCGCACGCGTGGGCAGATAAAGCCTGCCCACCCTACGGATCTGTTCTCCGCGTCTTGGCGTCTTTGCGTGAGACCCGCTGTTTTTGCGTCCATCGTCTCAGCGCCCGACGAGGCTGCGCGCAATCACTTCCTTCATGATTTCGCTGCTGCCGCCGTAGATGCGCTGGATACGGGCGTCGACCCAGTAGCGGCTGATCGGGTACTCGACCATGTAGCCGTAGCCGCCGAACAGCTGCAGACAGGTGTCGGTGACTCGCCTTCCATCTCGGTGCTGGCCAGCTTGACCATCGCTGCGGTCGGCACGTCGAACTGGCCGCGTGCGTATTGGGCGCTGCACTTTTCGACGAAAGCGCGGTGTACTTCGATGTCGGTCTTGACCTTGGCCAGTTCGAAGCGGGTGTGACGCAGAGCAGGCCGTTGGCACCCATTGCCAGGTACAGCTGGTTCGGGAACTTGCCGGCCTTTTCCCAGCTTTCGTAATGCGGCTCGACGTGCTCGGCCAGAAAGCGGATGACGTTGTCGCCGAACAGTTCGAGTTCGGCGGCGTCGACGGCGGGCACGGTGGAGGCAGGCAGAGGAGCGTTCATCGGGGTTTTCCGGGGGTACAAGTGTTGACGCGAAGGACAGCCCCGCGCTGTGGCAAAAACAGCAGCGGAGCAGCCCGCGCAAGCCTCCGATCAGGCCGCTGCACCTTGCCGCATCGGGCGGGTTGGCATAGCGTCCGCTCGGGCCGATCCTGCCCTCGGAAACCGCTGCCATGTCCCCGCTGATCAATCGCCGCGATCTCGACTTCATGCTCTACGAGCTGCTCGATGTCGAGGCGCTGTGCCGCCGGCCCCGCTACGCGATGCACGGCCGCGACAGCTTCGAAGCGGTGATCGACGCGGCGCATCGCCTGGCCGTCGAGCAGTTCCTGCCGCATGCCGCCAAGGCCGATGCCCAGGAGCCGACATTCGATGGCCAGACGGTGAGCATGATTCCCGAGGTCAAGACCGCGCTCGCGGCCTATGTCGACGGCGGCTTTCTCAGTGCTTCGTTCGATGTCGAACTCGGCGGCCTGCAGTTGCCGTACACCATCGCTTCGGCGGTCAACGGCCTGTTCGTCGGTGCCAACTGCGGCACCGCCGCCTATCCGTTCCTGACCTCGGCGGCCGCCAATCTGCTGCGCGTACAGGGTTCGCCGGAGCAGAAAGTGCGCTATCTGCAGCCGATGCTGGCCGGTCGCTACTTCGGCACCATGTGTCTGTCCGAGCCGCAGGCCGGCTCCTCGCTCGCCGATATCCGCAGCCGCGCCACGCCGGAAGCGGACGGCCGCTACCGCATCAGCGGCAACAAGATGTGGATCAGCGGTGGCGAGCACGAACTGGCCGACAACATTGTTCACCTGCTGCTGGCGCGGATCGACGGCGCGCCGGCCGGCACCAGGGGCATCTCGCTGTTCATCGTGCCCAAGTACCGGCTTGATGCGGCCGGCAATCCCGGGCCGCGCAACGGCGTGCGACTGGCCGGCCTGAACCACAAGATGGGCTATCGTGGCACCACCAATTGCGCGCTGAACTTCGGCGAGTCTGTCGGTGGTGAGGACGGCGAGCCCTGCTACGGCGAGCTGGTCGGCCGTGCCAACGAAGGCCTGGCCGGCATGTTCCAGATGATGAACGAAGCGCGCATCGGCGTTGGTCTGGGCGCGACGATGCTCGGCTACGCCGGCTATCGCTACTCGCTGGATTACGCCAGGACCCGGCTGCAGGGTCGGCTGGCCTCGAACCGCGATCCGGCCTCGAAGCCAGTGGCGATCATCGAGCACAGCGATGTGCGGCGGATGCTGCTGGCGCAGAAGGCTTACGTCGAGGGCGGGTTGGCGCTCGGGCTGTACTGCGCGAGCCTGGTCGACGAGCTGGCCACCGCCGAGACCGCCGAAGCGGGTGCCGAAGCCGGGCTGCTGCTGGACATCCTGACGCCGGTCGCCAAGGCCTGGCCGTCCGAGTGGTGTCTGGAAGCGAACAAGCTGGCGATCCAGGTGCTCGGCGGCTACGGCTACACGCGCGACTATCCGGTCGAACGCCTGTATCGCGACAACCGCCTGAACCCGATCCACGAAGGCACCAACGGCATCCAGGCGCTCGATCTGCTCGGCCGCAAGGCGCTGCTGAACAAGGGGGCAGCGCTGAAGCTGCTGCTGTCGAGGATCGCGGCAACGGCGCAGGCCGCTGGCGGGATCGCGTCGCTGGCCGAGCATGCCCGGGCGCTGGCCGCTGCGGTGACCCGCATCGCTGCCACCACGGAGCGGCTGGCGGCCGTCGGCCAAGGCGGCGAAACCGAGCGGTTCCTCGCCAATGCCAGCCACTATCTCGACCTGGTCGGCCACACGGTCATCGCCTGGTTGTGGCTGCGTCAGGCCTGCGTGGCCGAGGGCGCAATGGCCTTGGCTTCGGGGGCGGATGCCGCGTTCTACGCCGGCAAGTTGCACACCTGCCGCTGGTTCTTCCGCCACGAACTGCCGAAGACCCTGACCCAGGCGGCGCTGCTTGACAGCCTTGATGACACCGTGCTGACCATGGATCTGGCAGGGTTCTAGCTTCGTAGATCGGGAACTGGCTGCAGAAGATCGAGAAAATGCAACTGTTTGCTGGCGTCGCTCCAGTGGACGGGCTTAAATGCCTTGAGCACGAGGCGACCCTGTCGCCCGCAACCCGGACGTCGTCGCCGCATTTATGACCGCCCAGATTCCCAACGCCTTGCCGATGACCGCCGTGTTCGCAGAGCATGTCCGCGAGCGCTACACGCCGGGTCAGGCCGAATCGTTCTGGGCCTGCGCGCCGCTGTTTCGCCGCCTGGCCGATCCGGCATTCGCCGGACCGATGATCAACCATGCGCTGCAGGTGCTGAGCTGCGATCCCCAGCAAGCCGGGGACTGGTCGGCTCGGCAGGTGGTGCTGGTGCGCGAGCCGGCGTGGACCCTGTCGCTGCAACTGATCGACCGACCGCGTCGCTACATCCACAGCTCGCCCTCACATCTGCTGATCACGCCGTTGAGCGGTCTGCCGCTGAGCGGCGAGCTTTACGATCTGCCCGCCAGCTATGACAACGCAGTGTTCGATCCCTCGCTGAAGCTCGAAGCCGCCGGGCCGATCACGCTCGGTGCCGGCGAGGTGCTGGCGATCGATGCTGGCCGTCATGTGGTCGATTTCCGCATCGAGCGGCCGCTGATGCTGCTGAAGCTGGCCACCGCGCCGGTGCAGACGCTGGAATGGCTGTTCAGCAAGGGCACCCTGCATCCCTGGCAGGCCAACGATGCCGATGCCGCGATGACCAATCTGCGCGTTGGTGCCTATGTGCTCGGCCGTCTTGCCCACCAGTCATCGCTGGAGCCGATCAAGGCGCTGACCGCGCATACCAACCAGAACGTGCGCTGGGCGGCGATCCAGAGCCTCGGCCGCCTGAGCCGCGTCGAGGCGCAGAAAGTGCTGCGCGCCGCGCTCGACGATCCTCATCCCAACGTCCGTCACGCGGCCAAGCTGGCGATGGACGAGACCGAGCCACCGGTCTGGAGGCGTTGAACCGATGGCCATGACGCTGACCTGCGCAACCATGAAGAGCGCCAGCATCGAGGAGCTGATTGAACACCTCGAAGAGCAGCGCGTCGATCCGCGCGATGTCGACAGCATCGCCAGCGTGGCACCGATGCTGAGCGCGCTGAGCAATGATCGGGAACTGATCGTGCGGCCGCTGAACCAATACCTGAAGCTGGGTTTCAAGGGTTCGATGCCAGGCCTCGAACAGGCGATTCCGCTCGCCGAGCATGGCCACTTCCGGCTGCGCGCCAATGTCTGGCCGTCGACTGCCGACATCACCGCCGGCCGGGTGCTGCCGGATCAGTTCGCCTACGACCACGCGCACGACCACAACTTCCACTTCATGACCATCGCCTACTTCGGTACCGGCTATGTCACGGAAATCTACGAGTACGACTACCCGCGGGTCGAGGGCTACATCGGCGAGATGGTCGAACTGCGTTTTCTCGAGCGCACCCAGTTCTCGGCTGGCCGGGCGATGCTGTACCGCGCCAGCCGCGATCTGCACATCCAGTTTCCGCCGGAGGACCTCAGCATCACCCTGAGCCTGATGGTCGATCTGCCCGAGTTGCGCAGCCGCGATCAGTTCTTCTTCGATCTTCAGCACCGCACGATCAGTGGCTTCGCGCCGAATTCGGAGACCTCGCGGCGGATCGACATCATCACCATGGCCGGGCAGGCCGGCAACGACAACACCTGCCAGATGCTCTGCGATCTGGCACAGAGCCATCCCTGCCGGCGGACCCGGCTGGCCGCCTATGAAGCGCTGGTGCGCCTGCGGCCAGCGGATGCGGTGAGTGTCTGGGAACGTGCCGCCGGCGATGGTGCGCCGCTGGTGGCCAACGAAGCGCGGGCGCGGCTGGCCGGCTAGGCTCCGTTGACATTTACCTTGGCCGCAGCCCTTCGCGACTGGGCGTCTGGGCCTCTTGCTGCCTTGCTCGTCGTGCCAATGGAGCTGAGCTGCCCCTGAGCTTGCGGGGCGTGATCTGCAAGAAGACGGTATGCGCTGGGTTCAAGGACTGGAGCTTGATTGTCATGCCGGAACTGGTGAAGGTGGCCGACAAGCTCAAGGTCTTCCAGCGCACGCCGGGCTGGGTGCTGCCGCGTCTCGACTTCCAGTCACCAGCGTGGACCAAGGCGCTGTTCAAGAAGCTGCCGTTCAGCCAGACCGCCGTGCGTGCAGCGATGTACTGGGTTCACGAGTCGATGGCCCTGGGCATGATCTGGAACACGCCGATGACCCGTGCGCTGGAACTGCTCGGCAGCCGTTTCCGCGAAGCGCAGGTCAAGGACGCCTGGCTGCGCCGCCAGCTGACGCCGGACTTCAAGATCGGCTGCAAACGCGTGCTGATGACCAACGACTACTACCCGGCGCTGCAGCAGCCGAACTGCGAGCTGATCTCCTGGCCGATCGCCAACCTTTCGGAGCAGGGCATCCGCAGCGTCGAAGGCATCGAACATCAGGTCGACTGCATCGTCTTCGCCACCGGCTTCGAAGTCTCGAAGAACGGCACGCCGTTCCCGGTGCACGGCCTCGGCGGTCGCGATCTGAACGCCGAATGGTCGCGCGGCGCACAGGCCTACAAGAGCGTGCAGGTGTCCGGCTATCCGAACCTGTACTTCACCTTCGGCCCCAACTCCGGCCCCGGCCACAACTCCGCGCTGGTCTACATGGAATCGCAGATCGACTACATCGTCCGCTCCATCGGCCAGGTCGCCGGTGGCCAGTTGAAGTACGTCGACGTGCGGGCCGATGCCCTGAAAAAATACAACGAAGGCATCCAGAAGCGGCTGGCGAAAACCAACTGGAACTCGGGCTGCAAGAGCTGGTATCTGTCCGAGGACGGCTTCAACTCGACGATGTATCCGG
>JAUXYM010000019.1 GCA_030694365.1 Nevskia sp.
GATAGGTGGCGCTGGCCGCCTCAATAACAAAAAACATATTGATTTTATTATTGATTCGGCCACGTTCTGCTCCACAGTGAGTGCACCCTTCAAGTCTCAGCGTGTCCTTTCGTTCAACTATTTGGTGGCCGAATCAATAATTAATTAATAAATATAATAAAATCATTATTTTATATGGCTTTATGCAAGCGGACTCATAACTTCGATAAGCAAACGTTGCCGAGGCGATTCATCGCTGTCTGCGTGCGCCGCCGGCGGCAACATCGGTCGCGCGGCTACTGCCGCAGCAATGGCTGTTGATCGAATGGCCCGGGCATCAGCTGGAACCGGAGAAATACGCCCCTCACCCTGCCCGAGACCACGTCATTCGATGAACGGGTCGGCGTTGCGTATCAGTGGCTTGCTAGATGCTCTGGCGGCCAGAAACGTCAAAATCAGGCGCTTCCGGATGGGCCTCGGCGTGCTGCCGACGGCCCGGCTTTGCATTCCAAAGTTTGATGATCGATCCGGTGGCTGGTTCGGCCAATGGCCGTTGGCCGAACCAAGCGAAGCGGCATCAGGGCACCGGCACCAGCCCGGCACCAGCATCGCCGCCGAATCCGCCGTCAACCTTGCTCGACTTCAGGCTGACCTTGCTGAAGCCGGACAGGCTGACCAGGCCGATCAGATCGACCACGCGGCCGTAGGCGATCTTCGAATCGCCTTGCACGAACACCAGCGTGTCCGGGTCCTGGCGGGACAGTTCGATCAGGCGCGGCTGCAGCGCGTCCGGTGCGGTGGCCAGCGGGCCGAGGCCGTCGCCGGCGTCGATGTAGTAGTTGCCGGCGGAGTCGATCGACACCACGGTCGGCTCCTTGGGCTTGTCGCTCGGCGCCGAGCTGGCCTTCGGCAAGGTCACCGGCAGCTGCGACATCATCAGCGGCGAGGTGACCATGAAGATAATCAACAGCACCAGCATCACGTCGACCATCGGCGTGATGTTGATCTCGGCGACCGGTGAGAGGTCGGCTTCCGCGTGTACACGCTTCTTGGTCATCTGGTCTTGAATCCTGATCGGAATGGGCACGCTGCATGGCGCAAGTCGCTACGCTGAGCAGGATCGGTGCCAATGGGGTAGGTCCGAGTTTATCGCGCGGCTTCTCGAGGCGTCTATTGGCAGTCCAAAGGCTCAGAAAGGGCAGGAAAGCCCTCATTTTCATGGCACTTTCATGAAGCTCGCCGGCAGACTGGCGGCCTGCGACGCATCGGCGAGCGGATCTCATCGTTCAAGGCCCATGCTCTGGTCCATAGCTTGCGAGGCCTGATGCCATGCCGAACCAACACGCTACTGCCGGTGCCTTGCCAAGTCTGATCACGCTCGCCGGGGTGCTGGTGCTAGCCGCCTGCCAATTGCCGGCAACGGCACCGGATGCAGGCGCTGGGCCTGCGTCGGTGGCGATCAAGCTGATCGCCCTGAACGATTTCCACGGCAACCTGCTGCCGCCGCGCGATCCCGCCCTGCTGCCGGATCGTCCTGGCCAGCCGGACATTCCGGTGCCGCTCGGTGGTGCGTCCTACATCTCGACGGCGGTCGGCCAGCTCAAGGCGGCGAACCCGCGCAATGTCGTGGTCGCCGCCGGTGACCTGATCAGCGCCAGCCCGCTGCAAAGCGCGCTGTTTCACGACGAGCCGGCCATCGCCGCGATGAATGGCATCGGCCTGGAATTCAGCGCCGTCGGCAATCACGAGTTCGATCGCGGCCGTGTGGCACTCCTGCGGATGCAGCGCGGCGGCTGTGCGCCGGATGGCAAGCCGGGCGTCGACACCTGCGTCAACGGGCCATTCCCGGGTGCGGCATTCCGCTACATGGCCGCCAATGTCGTCGACGAGGCGGGCGTAGCGCTGCTGCCGGCCGTTGGTATCAAGACCTTCATCGTCGACGGTCGCATGCCGCTGAGCATCGGCTTCATCGGTTTGACCCTGGAAGGCACGCCGGAGCTGGTCAACCGCAACGGCATCGCCGGCCTGCGCTTTCTCGATGAAACCGAGACCATCAATCGCCAAGCCGCAGCGCTGACTGCTCAAGGCGTGCGGGCGATCGTGGTGCTGATCCACGAAGGCGGCGAGCCAGCGCAAGGCGCGGGCCTCGACGACGAAAGCTGCCCCGGCTTTGCCGGCCCGATCACCGGCATCGTCGCCAGGCTCGATCCGGCGATCGATCTGGTGATCAGCGGCCACACTCATCGCGTCTATCGCTGCCGGCTGCCGACGGCGGACCCGGCGCGCACCCTCCTGGTGACCAGCGCCGGTTCGGCCGGCCGTTTCCTGACCGATATCGATCTCCAGCTCGCCGCCGATACCGGCGAAGTGCTGAGCACGGCGGCGCGCAACGTGCCGATCGTCAATGACAGCGCGGCGAATGCGCGGCCCGATCGCTACCCGCCGCTGGCACCGGAGCCGCAAGTCGCGGCGATCGTCGCCGAGTTCGATCGCCGTTCCCGCGAGCGCAGCCTGCAGCCGGTCGGCCGCATCGCCAGCGCGTTGTCGCGCCAGCAGGACGCTGCCGGCGAGATGCCGCTCGGTTACCTGATCGCCGATGCCCAGCTTGCTGCAGCCGCCAAGCAGGACGACCGCCGCGCCGATTTCGCACTGATGAATCCCGGCGGCGTGCGTGCCGATCTGGCGCCGCTCGATGCGGCCGGCACGGTCAGTTACGGGCAGGTCTACACGGTGCAGCCCTTCGGCGGCGCGCTGCTGACCATGACCCTGACCGGCGCGCAGATCGACGCCCTGCTCGAACAGCAATGGCGCGCCGATGGCCGCTACGCGATCCTGCTGCCATCCCAGGGTTTCGAGTACGCGTGGAAGGCGAGCGCGCCGCTCGGTGCGCGCATCGATCCGGTCAGCATCCGCCTGCGCGGCAAGCCGCTGTCGCCGACCGGCCGCTATCGGGTCAACGTCAATGCCTTCCTGGCCAACGGCGGCGACGGCTTCCGGGTGCTGCTGGAAGGGACCGAGCGAGTCGAGTTCGGTATCGATCGCGAGGTGCTGATCGACTACCTCACTGCGCAGCCCGTATCGCCGCCGAAGCTCGGGCGCATTCGTCGCCTCGACTGACGGAGCTGACCTCGCCGCCGATGTTCGGCGGCGAGGCAGGCTTCAGGCTGCGTTCGGCACCAGGCCCGAATGCCTGAGCAGCGCTGCCACTTCCGGCTTGCGGCCACGGAAGGCGACGAACAGATCCATCGCGTCCTGCGAGCCGCCGTTGGCCAGCACGGTGTCGCGGAAGCGGCGGCCGGTGTCCGGCGAAAAGTCCGATTCCTCGAACGCCGCGAAGGCATCGGCGGACAGCACTTCGGCCCACTTGTAGCTGTAGTAGCCGGCCGCGTAGCCGCCGGCAAAGATGTGGCCGAAGGAGTTCGGCATGCGGTTCCAGGCCGGCGGCGGGAAGACGCTGACTTCGGCGCGCGCTGCGTTGAGCACGTCGAGCACACTCTTGCCGCTGGCGGTATCGCGATGCAGGCGCAGATCGAACAGCGAGAACTCGACCTGACGCAAAGTCATCAGCCCAGCCTGATAGCCACGGCCAGCCTGCAGTTTGGCGAGCAGCGCATCGGGGATCGCTTCGCCAGTCTTGTAGTGGCGCGCGAAGCCATTGAGCGTGGCGCGGTCATAGCACCAGTTCTCCATGAACTGGCTCGGCAGTTCCACGGCATCCCAGGCGACACCGCGGATGCCGGACACCGAGGCTTCATCGACCCGGGTCAGCAGGTGATGCAGGCCGTGGCCGAACTCGTGGAACAGGGTCACCACTTCGTCGTGAGTCAGCAGCGCCGGTGCGCCACCGAGCGGCGGCGTGAAGTTGCAGGTCAGGTAGGCGACTGGACGCTGCAGGCCGGTTGCGGTCTGGCGGCGGACCAGGCATTCGTCCATCCAGGCACCGCCGCGCTTGTCCTGGCGGGCGTAGGGATCGAGATAGAACAGACCGATTTCACTGCCATCGGCTTCGGCGAGGCGCCAGGTGGTCACGTCCTTGTGCCAGGTCTTGATGTCGGCCGCGGCTTCGATGCGCACGCCATACATGCGCTCGACGACTTCGAACATGCCAGCGATTACCTGCTGCGCCGGAAAGTACGGGCGCAGTTCTTCCTCGGAATAACCGAGCTTCTGCTCCTTGAGCTTCTCGGAGTAATAGGCCATGTCCCAGGGCGCGAGATCGGTCAGGCCATCGCGGGCCTTGGCGAAGGCGCGCAGCTCGTCGAGTTCGGCAAGTGCGAACGGCTTGGCCTTGACTGCCAGATCGAGCAGGAAGGCTTCAACGGCGTCCGGCGATTCGGCCATCTTGGTTGCCAGCGACAGCTCGGCGAAATTGTTGAAGCCGAGCAGGCGCGCCTCCTCGTCACGCAACGCGATGATTTCCTGCATCAGCGGCGTGTTGTCGAACTGACCGCCCTGCGGGCCGAGCTCCGAGGCGCGCGTCGCGTAGGCCTCGTACAGCTCGTGGCGCAGCTCGCGGTTGTCGGCGTAGGAGATGACGGCGTCGTAGCTGGGGAAATCCAAGGTGAGTAGCCAGCCGGCATCATCTTGAACTGGGTCCTTGGCTTTCGCCTTCTCGGCGGCCTGAGCCTTGCCTTCCTCGGTCATGCCGACCAGCAGCGCTTCGTCGGTCACCGGCTTCGACCAGGCCTGCACCGCGTCGAGCAGGTTTTCCTCGAACTGGGTCTGCAACTCGGACAGGCGCAGCGCGATCACCTTGTAACGCGCCTTCTGCTCCGCCGGCAGCGCGATGCCGGACAGCTTGAAGTCGCGGATCGCATCGCTCAGCACTTTCTTGCGGGTCGGCGAGAACGCGGCGGCAGCCGGGCTGCTGGCCAGTTGCTCGTAAGCCCGGAACAGCGCTTCGTTCTGCGACAGCTCCAACCCGTATTCGGTGATCTTCGGCTGCACCGCATTGAAGGCCTTGCGCCAGGCGCTGGTCGAGGTGACGCCGAACAGGTGCTGGATCGGCCCCCAGGCGCGGCTCATGCGATCGCTCAGATCTTCCAGAGGTTCGATCAGACCTTCCCAGCTGGTGGCCTTGCCGCCGGCCAGCAAGGCATCGAGCGCGGCGCGGTTGCCGGCCAGCACCCCGGCTATCGCCGGTTCAGCGTGCTCGGGCTTGATCGCGTCGAACGCGGGCAGAGTGTTGGGAGAGACGGGGGCGAGCAGCGGATTGGTCATGGGGATGCCGGAAAAATGGTGTTGAGTTCAAGAGATGCAGGCAACGTGGGCCGGTTCAAGGGCCGGTTCGATATCAGGGCCAAGGATCGTCGCACGGCCGGGCGCTGGCACGACAATCGAAAATGCTGATCGCGATCATCTGGCGGGTCCGCTTCCTGCGAGAGCGGTGAAGCCGGCGCGGTATCATGTTCGCCGGTTCCCGCTGCCCATCGAGAGACTCGTTTCCGTGCGCAATATCCTGAGCTTCTTCGCTGCCCTGCTGTTGCTGAGCGCCTGTAGCGGCCAGCAGCTGACTAATGACCTGACCTCCGACAAGGGCTATCGACTGTCGTCGAACGTCGGCTTCGATGCGGCCTCCGGCCTGCAACTCGATGTCTACAGCCCGAACGGCGTCGCCAACGCACCGGTGGTGGTGTTCTTCTTCGGCGGCCGCTGGCAGGAAGGCAGCAAGGAGGCCTACAAGTTCGTCGGCCAGGCGCTGGCGGCGCGCGGCTTCGTGGCCGTGCTGCCGAACTACCGCCTGTATCCGCAGGTGCGCTACCCGACCTTTCTGACCGACAACGCCAAGGCGGTGAAGTGGGTGCATGGCCAGATCGCCCAATACGGTGGCGATCCAACCAAGATCGTGGTGATGGGCCATTCGTCCGGTGCCTACAACGCGGCGATGCTGACCCTGAATCCGGCGCTGATGAAATCGGTCGGCGGTGATCGTGCCTGGATCCGCGCGATGATCGGCCTGTCCGGCCCTTACGATTTCCTGCCGCTCACCGACCCGGATCTGCGCGATCTGTTCGGCGCGCCGGAGAACTACGAACAGACCCAGCCGATCATGTACGCCGATGGCAGCAATCCGCCGATGCTGCTGATGCACGGCCAGGACGACAAGGTGGTGTTTGCCAGCAACACCGAACATCTGGCGGCGCGCATCCAGAAAGCCAATGGCCCGGTCGAGACGGTGATCTACCCGGAGATGAGCCACCGCAAGATCATCGCGACCCTGGCGACTTCGTCGTTGATCAAGTTCGCCGTCGGCCAGAGCGACGTGATGTTCTACGTCAACGATTTCGTCAAGCGCAACACCGGCACCAACGCGCCGAAGCCGCGCCAGGAAGCGCCGGGCGGCCTGCAGACAATCGTCCCGACGCCATGATCTTCGGCGTGATCGGGTCGTGATCCGCGCGTATCGCGGCGCGCTGCCGCGGCTTGGCCAGAACGTCTACATCGACGAGCAGGCCTGCGTGATCGGCGATGTCGAACTCGGTGACGATGCCTCGGTCTGGCCGATGGCGGTGATCCGGGGCGATGTCAACTTCATCCGCATCGGCGCACGCAGCAATGTCCAGGATGGCGCGGTGCTGCACGTCACCCACGACGGTCCGCTGCTGCCGGGCGGCATGGGCCTGATCGTCGGCGACGACGTCACCATTGGCCATCAGGCGATCCTGCACGGCTGCACCGTCGGCAGCCGCTGCCTGATCGGCATGGGTGCCAAGCTGCTCGACCGCGCGGTGATCGAGGACGATGTCTTCATCGCCGCCGGTGCGCTGGTTGGCCCCGGCAAGCGTCTGCAATCCGGCTGGCTGTATCGCGGCAGCCCGGCGGTGCAGGCGCGCCGGCTGAGTGAGCAGGAACTGTCGAACCTGGCCTATTCGGCCGCCCATTACGTCAGAGTCAAGAACAACTACCTGCAGGGCTGATTGCCAGGCTCCGCAACCATCGCAACCCTCAACCAAGAGCCCCGTCTGAAATGACCCGCAAGCTAGTGCTGCTGCGCCACGGCCAGAGCCAGTGGAACCTCGAAAACCGCTTCACCGGCTGGGTCGATGTCGACCTCACCGAGCAGGGCCGCGCCGAAGCGAAAGCCGGCGGCGAACTGATGCTCGCCGAAGGCCTGAACTTCGACTGCGCCCACACCTCGGTGCTGAAGCGCGCGCTGCGCACCCTGAACATCGCGCTTGATGCGATGGATCAGCAGTGGATTCCGGTGACCAAGTCCTGGCGTCTGAACGAGCGCCACTACGGCGCGCTGCAGGGCTTGGACAAGGCCGAGACCACCGCCAAGCACGGCGAGGCGCAGGTCAAGATCTGGCGCCGCAGCTACGACATCCCGCCGCCGGCGATGGCACTCGGCGACGCCGGCCATCCGGCCAACGATGCCCGCTACAAGAAGCTCGACATCAACGCGCTGCCGGGCACCGAATCGCTGGCCACCACGCTCGATCGCGTGCTGCCCTACTGGCATGACGCCATCGCCCCGCAACTGCTGGCCGGCCAGACCGTGCTGGTCGCCGCGCACGGCAACAGCCTGCGGGCGCTGTACAAGTATCTGAACAACATCTCAGAGAGCGAGATCCTCGAGATCAACATCCCGACCGGCATTCCGCTGCTGTTCGAGCTGGACGACCAGCTGAAAGTGATCAGCCATCGTTACCTCGGCGATCCGGAAGCGGCGAAGCGGGCCGCCGAAGCGGTGGCCAACCAGGCGAAGGCGAAGCACTGAGCCGGTAGGGCTTCCTACAGTTACCCGTCATGCCCGCCTTCGCGGGCATGACGGGCTTTTATTGAGTCGGCATTAAGACATTGAACCGGGATGCGCTCTTGCAACGTCCCACTCCCTTACCAACGAACTGCATGATGCCGACTCAATAATCAAAACATATCCTGATTAGCAAGCAAGCTCAGCCCATTCGCAAAAAGCCCTTCTCCCTTCGGGAGAAGGGTTGGGATGAGGGACTTCCCGGCGAAGGAAGCCCTTTGTTGAGAGTCCCTCACCCCCCAGCCCCTCTCC
>JAUXYM010000036.1 GCA_030694365.1 Nevskia sp.
AAAATCAATATGTTTTTTGTTATTGAGGCGGCCGGCGCGGTCTACAACCCTGAGTCACTTCCTGCCATCATCGGCTTGCTTGTTCAACATTTTGAGGGCCGCCTCAATAAATGAACACATAGAATTCCGTCATGCCCGCGCAGGCGGGCATCCAGTTTTCGCCGTAGCGCACCGCATCAGAACTGGATTCCCGCCTGCGCGGGAATGACGAGTGTTTGTAAGGATTTGAAGACAAAATGCTCTAGCCCGTAGCCCGGTTCGCCGCGCAGTTTGCGGCGAGCCGGGGTCTCCCCACACGGCCCGCCCTTTCCGACCCTCGCTCCCGGCTCCGCATTCGCGGAACCGGGCTACGCCTGGCTTGACCGGTCCTCTCTCCCCTTGCGGGAGAGGGAAAAGCAGAGGTGTCTGCGATCAAACGAAAATGCTGCTAGCGGCTGACCAGCCCCACTGCAACCTCCTGCCCAGGCACGGCACCAGCGCTGCAGACCCGATTGCGGCCGGTGCGCTTGGCGATGTAGAGCGCGGCGTCGGCACGTTGCAGCGGGCTGACCTTGCGTTCGACGTCGCGCGGATATCCGGCGACGCCGATCGACACCGTGACTGGCGGCAGGATGCAATCCCCGCTATGCACGCGCAGCTCGGCGATCTCGCGGCGGATGCGCTCGCCGCACTGCATCGCCTGGCTGCCGTCCGGGTGTTCGCCGTCGTCGATCAGCAGCACGAATTCCTCGCCGCCGAAGCGGAATGCGGCTTCGCCGGCGCGCACCGAGGCCTGCAGATGCCTGGCGGTTGCGCTCAGCACCTGGTCACCGACCTCGTGGCCGTGCTGATCGTTGATCCGCTTGAAGTGATCGATGTCGATCATCAAGATCGAGAAACCGCGTTCGCTGCGATCGTGCTCGGCCATCCGGGCGCGCAGCAGTTCGTCGAAATGGCGGCGGTTGTAGAGGCCGGTCAGCGGATCGCGGATCGCCTGGCGGCGCAGTTCCTCACGCAGCCGGACGTTGCTGATCGCCAGGCCGATCTGCTCGGAGACCGAGCTGAGCAAGGTTTCGTCCGGCGGCGTCACCAGGCTGCCGATGCGCTCCGACCAGCCGAGATGAATCAGACCGACCGGGCTGCCGAGCGCGGTGACCGGCACGCAGGTATGCGGTTCGTGGCCATCGGGCCGGCCATCGAGATGCGGGCACAGCTGCGGATGCGCCGGATCATCGATCCGCAATAGCTGACCGCGGCGCAGGCCCCAGCAATCGTCGACCAGCAGCGTCGCCGGCACTGCCAGCCGAGAACCCCACTCGGCCACCATCGGAAACGAAACACCGGCGCTGTCGCCGAGCCAGACGGCACCGCCGTAGCCCTTGAACAGGCGCGGCAGATAGCTGCCGACGATACGGTTGGCGGCACCGCTGTCGGCAGCGGCGGTCAGCAGGCCGGTCATCTCGGTCAGCAGGTTCAGTTCCCGGTTGCGCTCGACCCAGCTACCGATGGTGTCCTTGAGCTGGCGAGTGCGTTCGGTGACGCGTTTTTCGAGATCGGCATTGAGCCGCTGGACCTGAGCTTCGGCCTGCTTGCGCTCGCTGATATCGACCGCCAGCAGCACGCCCTGCGCCGGCTCACCCTCGACCGTTGCCAGCTTGCGCATCTGCACTTGCAGCCAGATCACCGAACCGTCCTTGCGGATCGCCCGACGCTCCATCGAATAGTCCGGCACCGGCCCGGCCAGCAGCTGGGCCATGCGCGCGCGGAACGGTGCGTGATCCTCCGGCGGTGTGACCTCGATCATCGGCTGGCCGATCAGTTCCGCCGCCGGATAGCCCAGCAGTTCGGCCATGCGGGTATTCAGTTCCAGCCAGCGGCCCTCGGCGTCGAAGCGGCCGATGCCGGCTGCCACCTGGTCGAAGATCGCCTGGAAGCGCGCCTGGCTGTCGCGCAGCGCCACCAGCGTTTCCTGTTCCTGACTGACATCGCTGGCCATCGACAGGATCGACAGCACGTCACCGCTGTCGCTGCGCAGCACCGAGTTGTGCCACTGGCACCAGACCGCGCGGCCGTCGCGGTGGTAATTGCGGTTGATCGTCTGGTAATTGCTCGCCTGCCCTTCGATCATGGTCTGGGCAAAGCTGCCGACGCGCGCCAGGTCCTCGTCGTGGACGAAGCGCCATTCGAAGGCGTTCTTGCCGAGCACCTCGGCCTCGGTCCAGCCGAACATCTCGGTGGCGTGCAGGGACCAGCGCCTGATCCGCCAGTCCGGCGTCCATTCGATGACCGCGAGCGGCGTGTTGTCGAGATGGAAATCGCGGATCCGCTGCAGTTCCTGGGCTTCCTGCTCGGCCTGCTTGCGGGCGCTGATGTCGACCGCCATCACCACCGCTGCCGCCGGCAGTTCGGCTGAGCCGGGTACCCGCTCGAAATTCAGGCTGACCCAGGTCAGGCCACCGTCGCGACGCAGCCACTGCTGCTCGACCGCATAGCGCGGCTGTTCGCTGTTGATGAAGTTGCCGAGCCTCTGGCGAGCAGCCTCGCGCGCCTCCGGCACCAGCAGCAGCATCAGCGACATGCCCTGCAACTCCTGCAGGGTGTAGCCGGTCAGCTCAGCCATCCGGCCATTGACGATCTGCCAGCAGCCGTCCGCACCGATCAGGCCGACGCCGGCGGTGGACTGCTCGAAGACGACCCGGAAGCGCTGCTCGCTGGCCAGCGCCGACAGCCGTTCCGCACGTTCCATCTCGGCCAGCCGGGCATGGGCTTCAACCAGCGCCCGCTGCTGCCGGGTCCAACCGAGCAGCAGTGCGACGAACAGGCCGTGACCGAGCCAGACGTAGATCAGCGTCGCCATCAGGAACGGCCGTGGCGGCCCGGCGTGCAGCAGCGACAGGCTGCCAACGGTGACCAGGCTCGCCAGCGCCAGCCAGGCGGCGACGCTGGCGCGCATCGATGCCGTGTCCGGCAGCAGGATGGCCAGCATCAGATAGACCACCGTGTAGTACGCGTACACCGGCATGAACAGGCTGTGCGTACCGTCGGCGAAGGTGTCGTCGATGAAGATCATCGCCACCCGGAGCAGCATCATGCCGATGCTGATGCCGATGGTCAGCGCCGCAGCCAGCCGGTAAGGCATCCGGCGCCGCGAGAACAGCAGCGCGGTCAGCAGCATCAGGCTGCCGCTGGCGACGAACGCACGCGGCTCCCAGGCCATCACCCTTGGCTGCGCCGGCAGGGCCAGCGCCGAGGTCAGCATCAGCAGGCCGACCAGGATCGCCGTCATCAGCAGGATCCGGTCACGGCCGACCGACAACAGGCCACGCGCCAGGGTCGCTTCGCGGCCCGTGGTGGTGGTGCTCATAATGGGGAACGCGGAATTGGCAGATTCATCGCTGCTCTCGGTTGCCGGGATTACGGATGCAGGCTGATCGTGCAGTTTCTGTTCCCCGACGCTACGGTCCACCTGCCGGACGGTCTTGCACTGCCGGCAACGGGTCCGGCTCGCCGCCTGGCACCTCGCCGACTTTCGGCAGCGGCGGCCGCTCACCACCCTTCCAGGCCTTCAATTGGTAGACGTAGGTCAGCACCTGGGCGACGGCGGCGTAGAGCGCCGTCGGAATCTCCTCGTCCAGATCGCAGCCGCGATACAGCGCGCGGGCCAGTGGCGGCGCTTCGATCAGGGTGATGCCATGCTTCTTGCCCAGCTCGCGGATCGCGGCGGCGACGGTATCGACACCCTTGGCGATCACCACTGGCGCGCGCTTGCCGCCGGCCGTGTACTTGAGCGCCACCGCGTAGTGCGTGGGGTTGGTGACGATGACATCGGCACCCGGCAGCTTTTCCATCATCCGGCGCTGTGACATCTGCTGCTGCAGGCGGCGGATGCGGCCCTTGACCTCGGGGCTGCCTTCGCTTTGCTTGTATTCCTGCTGCACGTCGTGGCGCGACATCTTCAGGCGCTTGGCATTGCTGAAAATCTGCCAGGGCACGTCGATCGCCGCGATCAGCGCCAGCGAAGCGACCATCCACAGGAACGTCGATGCGACCATCGCCAGGCCGTGGCCGATCGCCTGTCGCGTCGGCTCCATTGCCAGTACCAGTAGCTCGCCGCGCAAACCCCACCAGGCGATGCCCGAGACCAGGCCAACCAGGCAGAACTTGGCGATGCTTTTGGTCAGTTCGACCAGGCTGTTGCCCGAGAACAGGCGGCCGAAACCGGTGACCGGATTGAGCCGGCTGAAATCCGGCTGCGCGGCCTGCCAGCTCAGGTTCCAGCCGCCGATCAGCATCGGCGCGACCAGGGCTGCGAACAGCGTCGCGAACAGGATCGGCGCGACCAGCACCAGGCCGGCAGCGAAACCGGACAGCAGCAGCTTCGGCATCAACGAAGGATCGGCCAGCGTGGCGGCATCGAAGCTCAGGGAGCGGCTCATTGCGTCGTAAGCGCTGGCACCGACCTTGGCGCCGTAGCCGTGGATCAAGGCCGCGCCGACGCCCATCACTACCGCCGTGCTCAGTTCGCGCGAACGCGGCAGTTGGCCTTTCTCCCGAGCTTCGCGCTTGCGTTTCTCGGTGGCGGGTAAGGTTTTTTCCTGGGTGCTGTCGGACATTTAGGGCCCTAGCCTCCGAACATGGCCGACAGCAGCGCGTAGCTGTCGTCGAGCATCCGCGTCATCACCGCATCGAGCCCCGGCAGGCTGAAGCGCAGCAGCAACAGACCGGAAGACAACGCAATCGGAAAGCCGACCGACAAGGCCGACAAGGCCGGGGCCGAGCGGCTCATCACGCCGAAGGCCAGATTGACCAGCAGCAGCGCGATCACCACCGGCAAGCCAATCTGCACGCCGCCGGCAAACAGGCTGCCGCCCCAGCGGGCCAGCGCGAGAAAGCTGTCGGCATTCAAGCCCGGACCACCGACCGGCATGCTGGTGAAGCTCGCGTGCAGCGCTTCGATCAAGCGCAGATGGCCGCCGGTGGACAGGAACAGCAGGGTGCCGAGCACCATCAGCAACTGGCCCACCACCGGCGTGCCGGCACCGCGCAGGGGATCCACGAGTTGGGCGAACGACAGGCCCATGCCATAGGCGATCAGCTCGCCAGCCATGACCACTGCCTCGAACACCAGCATCAGCACGAAGCCCATCGCCACGCCGATGACCATCTGCTTGCCGATCTCCAGCCACCAGCCGGCTTCGAACGGCACCATGTGGGGCGGTGTCGGCATGGTCGGCACCATGACCAGGGTCAGCAGCACGGTCAGCACCACGCGGATGCGCACCGGTACCACGCGAGCACCGAGCACCGGCGCAATCGCCAGCACGCCGCCGATCCGCACCAGCGGCCAGAACCAGGCTTCCATCCAGGCGAGGAGCTGGGTGTCGGAGAAGGTCATGGTGCCGGTCTCCCCTCTCCCTTCGGGAGAGGGGCTGGGGGTGAGGGAACGCCGTCGGCAATGAAGGGAGCACGCTGAAGTTGGCTGCGCCCCTCACCCGGCGCTATCGCGCCGACCTCTCCCGGGGGGAGAGGCAAGCCAAAGCACAGCAATGCGGAGAGCATCCTTCCGCCTCAATGAATCAGAGCAGGAATGCTTTCGTAAAGCCGCCGCGTGAACTCGGTCAGCAGGCGCAGCATCCACGGCCCGGTGAACACCAGCACGGCGGCGGTCGACAGCAGTTTCGGGATGAAGCTCAAGGTCTGTTCGTTGATCTGGGTCGCGGCCTGGAACACGCCGATCAGCACGCCGACGGCGAGTGCTGTCAGCAACAGCGGTGCGGCGAGCATCAACACCAATTGAAGGGCTTGCGATCCGGTCGTCAGTACAGTCTCAGGAGTCATGGCACGAGCTCAGTTGACGACGAAGCTGGCCGCCAGCGTGCCCATCACCAGCGACCAGCCATCGACCAGCACGAACAGCATCAGCTTGAACGGCAGCGAGATGATCACCGGGCTCAGCATCATCATGCCGAGGCTCATCAGCACACTGGCGATGACCAGATCGATGACCACGAACGGGATGAACAGCAGGAAGCCGATCTGGAACGCCGTGGTCAGTTCGCTGGTCAGGAAGGCGGCGGCGAGCACGGTGAACGGCACGTCGTCGGCGCTGGCATAGGGCCCATTGCCGGCGATCTTCGAGAAGCTCATCAGATCCGCGTCGCGGGTCTGCGCCAGCATGAAGCCGCGCATCGGCACTGCGGCTGCTTTCAACGCTGGCTCGAAGGCCAGCGTGCCGTCGAGGTAGGGCTTGGCGGCATTTTCGTAAACACGCTCGAACACCGGCTGCATGACGAAGAAGGTCAGGAACAGCGACAGGCCGACCAGGATCTGATTCGACGGCGTGGAGCCGGTGCCGAGTGCCTGCCGAAGCAGGCCGAGCACGACGACGATCCGGGTGAACGCGGTCATCGCCAGCAGCCCGGCAGGCAGCAGGGTCAGCGCCGTCATCATCAACAGCACTTGCAGGCTTAAGGAGTAGTTCTGGCCGCCGCCGGGTGCCGGTGACACGTTCAGCGCCGGCAGGCCCTTGGTCTGGGCCAGTGCGTCGGCGACAGGCAACAGCATCAGCAGCGCAAGACCAAAAACCTTCGTCATTCCCGCGCAGGCGGGAATCCAGTTTTCGCGCCTCGGCGCACTGGTCAGAACTGGATTCCCGCCTGCGCGGGAATGACGAGATTGAACGGCTGCTTTCTGCTTCACGACTTCTGCCCCAGAGACCGCTTCAGCACATCGCGAAACGCAGTCGCCAGCGGCGGCGCATCAGACGTGCTTTCAGGCGAGGCTGCGACCGGTGGCTCGGCAAACACATGCAGCGTGTTGACGCCACCAGCCGACACCCCGATCAGCAGATGCTGACCACCGGCTTCGATCATCAGCACCTTCTCCTTCGGCCCCACCTGCAAGCCAGCATGGATGCGCAGATTGGCCGGCCCGCCCAAGCGCACGCCCTGCACGCGCTTGAGCAGCCAGGCGAGCGCGAAGATCAGGCCCAGCACCACGATCAGCGACAGCGCGGTCTGGCCAAGCCCAGGCAAAGTGCCAGTCAGCGCCGTGCTGGTCATCGTGGCTTCGGCAGCCGTGCTCATCGAAAGCTGCGGCGCGCTTACTTCAGCTTGCGGATGCGTTCGGCCGGGCTGACCACATCGGTCAGGCGCACGCCGAATTTTTCGTTGACCACCACCACTTCGCCGTGGGCGATCAGGGTGCCGTTGGCGTAGACATCGAGCGGCTCGCCGGCGGCGCGTTCGAGTTCGACGACCGAGCCCTGGTTCAGTTGCAGCAGGTTCCTGATCGGGATGCGGGCGCGGCCCACTTCCATCGACAGGGTCACGGCGACATCGAGAATGACGTCGAGATTGAACTCGTTGCCGAGGCCACCGGCGTTCGCAGCGCTGCCTTCCAGATTCTGGAAACTGGCGCGGGCGTAGTCCTTGTTCGTACCGTTCTGCGGCGTTGTGCTCATAGTGTCGTCCTGCTGGGGGGCGGTGTTGAAAGGTTTGCTCGGCGTGGCCGTCATGGCGGCGATCAATGCACGGTGTTGCTGCGGGGGCCGCGGCGGATCACTTCGGTGATGCGCACGGCGTTGTTGCCGTGCGACAGGCCGAAGGTGCCCTTGAACACCGGCATGTCCTCGACACAGAGATCGATGGTTTTCGGCAGGTTCACCGGCAGCACATCGCCGGGCTTGAGCTGCAACAGTTCGCGGACGCTGAGATTGAAGGTGGCGAGCTGGCTGCCAATCTCCACTTCGGCGTCCTGCAATTGCTCGCGCAGGCTCAGCGTCCAGCGCTCGTCCTTCTCGACTCGATCGGACTGCAGGCCGGTATCGAGCTGATCGCGGATCGGCTCGATCATCGAATACGGGAAGGTGATGTGCAGATCGCCGCCGCCGCCTTCCAGCTCGATGCGGAAGCGCGACACGACGACGATCTCGGACGGCGACACGATGTTCGCGAAGTGCGGATTGACTTCCGAATTCAGGTATTCGAAATCCAGATCCATCACCGGCGACCAGGCTTCCTGCAGATCGCTGAACGCCTGGCGCAGCAGCAACTGGACGACGCGCATCTCGGTCGGCGTGAACTCGCGGCCTTCGATCTTGGTGGCGATCTTGCCGTCGCCACCAAAGAAGTTTTCGACCACCGAATAGACCAGGCGCGGCTCGAAGATGAACAGCGCCGTGCCTCTGAGCGGCTTGACCCGCACCAGGTTCAGGCTGGTCGGCACCAGCAGCGAATGGGTGTACTCGCTGAACTTGGCCATCTCGATGCCGACCACGGACAACTCCGGCGAGCGGCGCAGCATGTTGAACAGGCCAATGCGGAACAGGCGCGCGAAGCGCTCGTTGATCATCTCAAGCGTCGGCAGGCGGCCACGGACGATGCGGTCCTGGGTCGCGAAATTGAAGTTGCGCGCTTCGCCCGGCGCTGCCGGCGGCGCTTCGGTGGCGACCGAGCCGCTGTCGACGCCATGCAGCAGCGCATCGATCTCGTCTTGTGAAAGCAGGTCTTGCATGGTCGCAATTTCGTCTTTTGGGGGGCTTTGCGGGCGGCTTACTGCATGACGAAGCTGGTGAAATAGACCGCGTCGACACCGGGCTTGCCGGTCTCCTGGGTCAGGATGCGCTGGACTTCTTCGAGCACTTTTTTCTGCAGCGCTTCCTTGCCTTCGCGGCTGGCGACATCGGCCGAGCTTTGCGAGCCGAGCAGCATCAGCAGCGCGTTGCGAATCTGGGCGTTGTGCAGCTTCAGCGCATCGACCACCGCCGCACTGCGGGCAGACAGTTCGATTTCCACCTGCAGGAAATGGCTGGCGTCGCCGTCGTTGATGTTGACCACGAAGGCGGGTGTCAGCGGCAGATAGTTGGCCGCGCCTTTCTTGCCGTCCTTGTCGCCCGCTTCATGGCCCGCGGCCGCGGCTTCGCCATGCCCTTCAGTAGCCGTTTCGGCACTAGCTTCAGCACCCTGCTCATGCGCCGGCGCAGCGGCTGGCTTCGGGGCCAGAAAGAACACAGCCGCACCAGACAAGGCCGCGGACAGCATGGCGGCACCGACGATCGGAATCAGCAGCGCACTTTTCTTCGGTGCGGCTGCTGCGGGGGCTTCTGCTGGGGTGGCGGCTGCCATGTCCGGATGCTCGTCTGCGGGGATCTGCAGACCGTTTTGCAACCGCCGTGCCACTGACCACCGAACACCAAAGCATTGTTCCTGATCGCTTTTTGCCAGCGCCGCAAGCCGTCGGAAATTTGACTAGGCAAAGTGCGGACGGGCTCGCAGACAACCGCGACGGAATTGCGGCGCGCCGCCACAAAACTCTCAGGGGGCCGCTGGTGCTTCCGGTTCGCGCAGAAAATCGAAGGCTTCAGGAATGCCGGCTTCATCGATCCGCTCCAGCGCCAAGCGCTGTCCTTGCAATTGCAACGCCAGCCCGGTGGCCGCACCCGGCGGCAAGGCCAGCACCGACGCCAGACGCGCTTCGTCGACCAGCCCTTGATTCGCCACCAGCCGCTGCAAGGCCCAGTCCAGATCGCGGTCGGCCAGCCAGCCGGGACCGCGTGCAGTGAGCAACCACAAGCCACCGCCTTCGTCGATCGCCACTCGCGATACGGCACCCGCCAGCGTGCCGAGATGCGTGTTCAATGCATCGCCTTCAACGGGCGCACTGAACATCAACGGCGCGGCATCGAGCGCGACATAACCGCGCTGCGGCCCATTCTGGAAATACCAGGCACCGCGTTGGTCGGCCGCGTAGTTGGCGTTGATGGTGTCGACGATCTGCGGCCGGCTGATCACTTCCTCCTTGATCAGCCAGCGGCCACGCCGATCCAGCCGCAGCCAGCCATAAAGATGCGGCACGTTCGGCCAGCGCTGCATTGCGCGCTGGGCCCAGGGTTCGATGTGGGGTTCGATAAGGGGTTCGATTGGCATCAGTAGCTGGCAGACGTAAAGGCAGAGCCGACCTTAGGCCATTTCCCCTTCAAATCCCTACCAACACCCGTCATTCCCGCGCAGGGCATCCAGTTTCGATGCGGTGCGCTACGGCCCAAACTGGATGCCCGCCTGCGCGGGGATGACCGGACTTCAAGAGGCCATTCATTTAGTAAAGCAAACGCTTGTTGCTAGGCCCCCAAGCCTCGGCGAGACTGCCGCATGTCCTCCCCGAACTCTTTTCGTCTGCCGCTGCTGCAGGCCGTGGCTGCTGTGCTGGCGCTGCTGATGATCGTCGTCGCGATCCTGCAATTGCGTGAAACCCGCCAAGGCCTGACGGTGACTCGCAGCACCGTCGGGAGCATTCCGATCACCATCTATGCACCCGCCGACGGCAAGCCGGCACCGGCGGTGGTGATCGCCCACGGCTTCGCCGCTTCGCAGCCCCTGATGCAGCCGTTCGCGACCACCCTGGCGCGCGCCGGGCAGGTCGCGATCACCTTCGATCTGCCCGGCCATGGCCGCAACCCGATACCACTGCCGGGCGGGCTTGCCGATCAGCCGACGATGTCGGAGGCATTGATCGACGCGCTGAAGCAGGTTGTTGCCCATGCGCGAACCTTGCCGCAGGTGGACGGCCGGGTGGCGCTGCTCGGCCATTCGATGGCCTCCGATATCGTCGTCCGCCTGGGCATGGACGATCCGACCATCGCCGCGACCATCGCGGTATCGCTGTTCGTGCCCCGCGCCACCACGACGGCACCGCGCAATCTGCTGATCATCGATGGCGCGCTGGAAGCGCAGGCGCTGATCGACCAGGGCCTGGTCAGCCTCGCCGAAAGCGCCGGTGGCCAGCCGCAGCCCAGCGTCACCTATGGCCGCTACGACGACGGCAGCGCGCGACGGCTGGTGCTGGCCCGCGCTGCCGAACATATCGGCGTGCTCTATGCGCGTGACAGCCTCGATGCCGCAGCGGACTGGCTGGCTCAGGTCTTCGGCCAGCCGCCGAACACCTGGCGGGACAGCCGAGGCGGCGCGCTGGCGCTGCTGTTCGGCGGGCTGCTGCTGCTCGCCTGGCCGCTCGCCTCGCGGCTGCCGGTCTTGTCCGAACCCGCGCAAGGCCTGGCGCTGGGCCATCGGGAACTGCTGCAGGTCGCCGGCCTGCCAGCAATCGCCACGCCGCTGCTGCTCTGGCCGCTGCCGCATGACTGGCTGCCGCTGCTGCTCGGCGGTTATCTGGCGATGCACTTCGCGCTGTACGGCCTGCTGATGGCCGTGCTGATCCGGCGGCGCGGCTATCCGCTGCCGGACTTCCGGTCGCTGGGCCGTCGAGGCTGGCTCAGCCTGCTCGCCGTGACCACGATCTGCACCCTGGGTTTCGGTTGCGCGCTAGACAACTGGGTGGTCTCGGTGATGCCGATTGCGATGCGGCTGCCGCTGATCGCGGTGATGGTGCTCGGCCTGCTGCCGTTCTTCATCATCGATGAATGGATCACGCGCGGCGCGCGGCCGGCCGCCGGCGGCTACGCACTGACCAAGGCGCTACTGCTCGCCTCGCTGCTGCTGGCGGTGGCACTGAATCTCGGCGAACTGTTTTTCCTGATCATCATCGTGCCGGTGATCCTGCTGCTGTTCATCGTCTTCGGTTTGCTTGGCGGCTGGGTCGGACGCCGCAGCGGCCAGCCGCTGATCGCCGCCTGCTGCAACGCTCTACTGTTCGGCTGGCTGATTGCCGTCAGCTTTCCGGTGGTCGGTCGATGAACCTGCTGCTCGATTCCAGGATGATCGCGTTGATAGCCGTCGCCGACCGACTGCGCAGATGGCGGTTGCCGGGCTGGCCCGGCATCACCGGTGCTCCCCGGAGGTCTTGAGTGTCGAGCAGATTCAGGACTACCTGCTGCATCTGCTGGAGCAGCGGCAGCTGTCGTGGAGCACCTGCAATCAAGCCATTTGTGCGTTCCGGTTCTTGTTGCGATCTGCTGAAGCGACGATAGACCGCCATGACCGCGCCCTTGGCGCGGCCGACGCTGGCGGCGGTGGTGACCCGGCATGCCGAGGCCTGCGTCGAGCAATTCGGCATGACGCTGTCTCAGCGCAAGGTCTGTCGGGCGATCCGCGCCTGCCGTACCGCCGCACTCGGCGGGCAACTGATCGCCTGCGAGGACTGCGGCAGCAGCCGCTATGTCTATCACTCCTGCCGCAATCGCCATTGCCCGCGCTGCCAGACCCGGGCCAAGGAGCGCTGGATCGACGCCCGGGTGTCGGAGCTGCTGCCGGTGCCTTACTTCCATCGGGTCTTCACCCTGCCGCACAGCCTGCATCGGCTGCTGCCGCAGCAGACCCGCTGGCTCTACGACACGCTGTTTCGCTGTGTTGCGCAAACGCTGCTGGCTTTCGGGCGCGATCCGGCGCGCTTGAATGGCACGCTCGGCATCACCCGGGTGCTGCATACCTGGGCGCAGGACTTGTCGCGGCATCTCCATGTCCATGGCGGGGTGACGGGTGGCGCGCTGACGGCCGATGGCCAGTGGGTCGGCGCCCGGCCGACCTTCCTGTTTCCAGTGCGCGCCTTATCGAAAGTCTTTCGGGGGAAGTATCTGGAAGCGCTGATCGAAGCTCAGGAGACCGGTGCATTTCACGACAGTGCCTGGACCGAGGATCCGACTCAAGGGTCGGCCTTTGTCGCCGAGTTGCGAAAGCCGGAGTGGGTGGTCTATGCCAAGCCGCCCTTCGGCGGACCCGAGCAGGTGCTCGCCTACCTGGGCCGCTACACCCATCGCATCGCCATCAGCGACCCGCGCCTGATCGAGGTGAATGATGAGCGCGTGCGGTTTCGAGTCCGGAGGGGCTCGGACCGATCCGAGCGCCGTGTCTTGACCCTGCCCGGTGCCGAATTCCTGCATCGCTACTTGCAGCATGTATTGCCGCCGGGGTTTCAGCGATTGCGCCACTACGGCCTGACCGCCAGCCGCTGCAAGCAGGCGAAGCTGGCGCTATGCCGGCAGCAGCTGCAAGTACCAGCCCCGGCGTCCAAGCCGCTGGAAACTGTCGAAGCCTTCTGGCTGCGCATCGCCCGGATCGACCTTCATCGCTGCCCCGACTGTGGCGGCTGCTTGACGATCATGGCCCGCCTGCCGCCGGCACGAGGGCCGCCGTGAAGCGCTGCTCTGCCATCCCGCATCCTTTCAGAACGCCGGCCCCGGCCCGCTCGGACCCGGCTGGGATACCGCCGGAAATTGACGCCTCCGAAGACCCCTGCCAAAGTCTTGACCATCGACTGGAGCCGCAAAATCGACGCCGGAGGGCGCAGCTGCAATGCTCGGATCAACTGACACCGGACCCCTTGTCGCGCCTCACCCGCCGCGCCCGAAAGCAATCCCCAAAGGACTGACCGTCCGCACCGGCGGTTTCGTCCAACGCCGTTTATCCACCACGCCCCATCAAGACCGCCACGCCGCTGCATCCCTGCGCAGGCGTGGCGGATAAACGACTATTCGTTAGGCGGCACGAGTCACTCCTGTCCTGAAACTTACAAGGAGCACGCCATGGGGCCACGTTGGATTTTCTTGATTGCATTCGCGCTAGTGTTCTACGGAACCGGCGCAGCATTCATTGAGAGCTTTGTAAACTACCCTAGCTGGTCTCTCATCGGAGCTAATGAGTTCATCGCATACCATCGGTTTATCTCGCCGCGTGTGCTGGTGTTCTTGGTTGCGCCACTGCTTCTAGGCACCGTGTTTACGATTCTCATGTTGTGGTCACGACCGACTGCTATTCCAATTTTGGCGATATGGACAGCAATTGCGGCACAAGCCGTTGTTTGGATCGCCACCGTGACGGTACAAGTTCCAATCCAGCTTCAATTAGGTGAACACGGTAACTCGGTTGAAGTTCTTCAACGTCTGATTCAAACGAACTTTTGGTTGCGTAGGGTTCCGTATTTAATTTGTGCGGGGTTATTTCTATGGATGGCAGCGCAGGTCGTGGATGCAGCTGCTGACAAGCGTGCCGCCTAACGACAAAGGATAGGTCGCAACGACAAAGGATAGGTCGCGCGAAGCCGCGACCTTATCCCGGTGTTGAACAAGCCCGTGGAGATGGCGGTGCGGCCTCGGTATTGAGGCTGGTATA
>JAUXYM010000043.1 GCA_030694365.1 Nevskia sp.
AGAGCGGTTCGGGCCGCCGCTTTCTGGAGGAGGCCATGGCCGGCAGTCCGGAGGAAATGGCAGCGGGATCGCCGATCACCTACCTCGATCGCCTGAAAGCCCCGGTGCTGATCGTTCACGGCGAAGCCGATCGTCGCGTGCCATTCACGCAGGCAACAGCGCTGCGCAGCGCGATGAAGAAGCAGAATCTGCCGTTCGAGTGGCTGGCCAAGCCCGGCGAAGGCCATGGCTTCATCGAGCCGAAGAACAAGGCCGAGTTCTACACGACCCTGCTGAGTTTCCTGGATCGCCATATTGGCGCGCAGGCCGCAGCCCCGTCATCTCCCGCAGCAGCCGTGGCGGCCGACTGAAGGAGGCGCTGCTGATCCAATCCCGCCGCACGTGCAGCGGGATTGGATCGGACACTCAGTGGTGGTGGCCGCCGGTGCCGTGCAGGTGGCCGTGCAGCACTTCTTCGACGCTGGCTTCGCGCACTTCGGTGATTTCCACCGCGAAGTGCAGGCTTTCGCCGGCCAGCGGATGGTTGCCGTCGACGGTCACTTCATCGCCATTGATGGCGGCGATCACGACGCTGACCGGGCCCATGTTGCTTTCGGCCTGGAACTGCATGCCCGCTTCGAGGTTGTCGACGCCCTGGAACGCCGCCTTCGGCACTTTCTGGATCAGGGACGGGTTGTGCGCGCCATAGCCTTCTTCCGGGCTGACGACGACGTTCAGCTTGTCGCCAACCTTCTTGCCGACCAGCTGCTTTTCCAGCCCCGGCACGATGTTGCCCTTGCCATGCAGATAGGGCAGCGGATCGCGCCCTTCGGAGGAGTCAATCACTTCGCCGGCAGCATTGGTCAGCGTGTAGTGGAAGTAGGCAACGCAGCGGTCTGCGATCTGCATGACGGGTACCGGTGGAAGAAAAATGAGCGCAGATGGTAGCGGAATCGGGCTGGCCGGTCGTGACTCGGCGACGACCGAAGCCTGGCGGCCGGCTTGATTTCCCCGTCGTTACCGGCACTGTAGAAGCTGGCAATGCGATTGCGGAGGAAGACGATGAGCGCAATGAACAGTGGTTTGAACGGCGACCGAGGCAGCGTCTTGTGGGGCGGCGTCTGGATGATCGTCATCCCGGTGCTGCTGTTCTGGCTGCCGGGCATCGGCGGCTTCATCGGCGGGCTGGTCGGCGGCAAGGTGTCCGGCGGCATCGGCAATGCCCTGCTCGCCTGGCTGGTGTCGTCGCTGCTGGTCGGTGTCCTGTTCGCAACGCTCGGCACCATGCTGACCGGCATGGTCGCGATCGGTGTGTTGGCCGGCCTCGGCGGCCTGTTCCTGGCGTTTCTCGATGCCGGCGCGCGGCTGATCGGCGCGATCATCGGCGGGCTGATCGCTTAGGGCTGTCTACCAGGGCCCTACCAAGGGACTTCGCGGCCGTCCCAGGCGTAGAAGCGGCCGCTGGATTCCCTGTTCAAACCGGCAATCACGGCGAGCAGGCGCTCGGCCGCGAATGCTGGGGTGAACAGCTTGTCGGCGCTGACATTGCCGTGAAACGGTGCCGACAGCCCGGTTGCCACGGTGCCCGGATGCAGCGACACGCAGATCAGCCTTGGCGCGCGGCGCGCCAGTTCGATGGCAGCCGTGCGCATCAACTGGTTCTGCGCGGCTTTCGCGGCGCGATAGGCGTACCAGCCGCCGAGGCGGTTGTCGCCGATCGAGCCGACTCTGGCCGACAGCGTCGCCAGCACGGCGCGCGCGTCGTGGCTCAGCAGCGGCTGGAAATGCCTGGCGATCAGGATCGGCCCGACGGCGTTGATCGCGTAGCTGCGCAGCAGTTGTTCCGGCTGCACGTCGGCCAGCCGGCGCTCCGGTGACAGACCTTCGCCATGCAGCAGGCCGGCGGTGTTGATCAGCAGGTGCAGCGCCGGGTGACGGGCGCGCAACGCGGTCGCAGCCTGCTCGATGCTGGTGTCGCTGCCGACATCGAGCGCCAGGCTTTGCAGGCGTTCGCCATGGCTGGCTTTCAGCGCCGCCAGTTCGGGCGTCTCGACCGCCGAGCGCGACGCCGCGGTCACGCAGGCCCACTGCGGATCGGCGAGCAGGGCTTCGACCAGCGCCAGGCCGATGCCGCGGCTGCCGCCGACGATCAAGGCATGCAGGCCCTGCATCAGTGCGGGTTCTCGAAGAACAGGTAGTTGGTCGAGTAGTCGCTGATCTCGAAATAGACCTTTTTCTCCTCCGGGTCTTTCTGGAAGTTGAGGTTTTCATCGAGCACGCCGTAGCCGTAGCGATAGGCGCGAACCTGGCCGTCGCTGGTGCCGCTGGCGGTGGTCAGCTTGTCGATGCCGATGAAGCGGCGGATGACCTTGTCGCCGGCATAGACCTCGAGCACGCCGTTGGTGCCGGTCCAGTTCTGGATGCTGCGGCTGATCTGGTTCTGGGTTTCCTGGGTGCAGCCAGCCAGCGTCAGCAGCAGGCAGGGCAGAGCGAGTTTCGACAGCATCAGCGCGGCTCCTTCAAACGATATGGAAATGGTGGCGGATGACAACACGGCTGGACGTCGAAGTCAGCCCCGCAAGAAAAGCCGTTGGCACGCATTTGCCGCCGGGGTGTATCCTTTCGCGCCTTTTCCCGTGATGGTTTTGACGATGTCTGCCCGCGTTGCCAGCGTTCGCCGCGATACCCGCGAGACCCAGATCGGCGTCGAGATCAATCTCGACGGTTCCGGCCAGATCCAGTTCGATACCGGCATCCACTTTCTCGAGCACATGCTCGAACAGGTCGCCCGCCACGGTTTGATCGATCTCGTCGTCGAAGCCAAGGGCGATGTCCACATCGACCACCACCACACCGTCGAAGACATCGGCATCTGCCTCGGCCAGGCCTTCGACAAGGCGATTGGCGACAAGCGCGGCATCGTTCGTTACGGCCATGCCTATGTGCCGCTCGATGAAGCGCTGTCGAGAGTCGTGCTCGACTGCTCCGGCCGTCCGGGCCTGGAATGGTTCGTCGAATTTCCGCGCGCCCGTATCGGCGAGTTCGATGTCGACCTGTTCCGCGAGTTCTTCCAGGGCTTCGTCAACCACGCCAAGGTGAGCCTGCACGTCGACTGCCTGCGTGCCCGCAACGCCCATCACGTCGCCGAAACCATCTTCAAAGCCTTCGGTCGCGCGCTGCGCATGGCCGTGGAATTCGATCCGCGCGCCAATGGCGCGATGCCGTCGACCAAAGGCGTGCTCTGAGCGTCTGATCGGCTGATGTCGCCCGTACTCTGCTTTCTTCCCTTCGCGTCCCTGTTGCGTTCTCCGTCCTGATGGAAAAGATCGGCGTCATCGATTACGGCATGGGCAACCTGCACTCGCTCGGCAAGGCGCTGGAGCGGGTGGCCGGCAACCAGCGCATCGTCATCAGCTACGACCCCGAGGAGCTGATCGCCTGCGATCGCCTGGTGTTGCCCGGCGTCGGTGGCGTCAAGGCGGCGATGAACGAGTTGCGGCGGCTGGAACTGAACCAGATGGTCATCGAGGCCTCGCGCAAGCGGCCGCTGCTCGGCATCTGCTTAGGGATGCAGGTGCTGCTCGATCGCAGCGAGGAGAACGGCGGCGTGCCGGCGCTCGGCCTGATTCCGGGCGACGTGATCCGCTTCCCGGATCCGCCGCGCGACGCCGTCGAGCGGCTCAAGGTGCCGCACATGGGCTGGAACCGGGTCCGGCAGAGCCGGCCGCAAGGCGCTCCGCACGTCATCTGGGCCGGCATTCCGGACGATAGCTGGTTCTACTTCGTGCACAGCTATCACGCGGCACCGGTGCAGGCCGAGCACGTGCTCGGCGAAGCCGAGTACACCAAGACCTTCGCCGCGGCCGTGGCGCGCGACAACATCGTCGGCTTCCAGTTTCATCCGGAGAAAAGCCAGTCGGTCGGCCTCAAGCTGCTCGGCAATTTCGCGCACTGGAATGGTGAAAGCCGCTGATCGCACCTGTCTTGCTGCCTCGCCTTGCCTAGCCCCGGGCTTTGCGGCACAGTTTGAGCCATCCCCAACAACCGACGTCGCCATTCGAGCCGTCGCGTCCGACACCTCCGACCCTGCCCTCAAGGGCATCCGCCGACTGCTCCCCATGCTGCTGATTCCTGCGATTGACCTGAAGAATGGCCAGTGCGTCCGCCTGCGCCAGGGCCGGATGGACGATGTCACGGTGTTTTCCAACGATCCCGCCGAGGTCGCCCAGCGCTGGGTCGACGAAGGCGCGAGCCGCATCCACGTCGTCGATCTCGACGGCGCGCTGAAAGGCATGCCGGTGAACCTGAAGGTGATCGAGCGGATTGCCAAGGTCTGCGGCAACGTGCCGGTGCAGGCCGGCGGCGGCGTCCGCGACGAGGACACCGTGCAGGCTTATCTGAATGCCGGCGTCAGCTACATCATCATCGGCACCAAGGCGGTCAACGCGCCGCATTTCCTGCGCGACCTGTGCCTGGAATATCCGCGCCACATCATCGTCGGCATCGATGCCAAGGATGGCCGCGTGGCGATCGACGGCTGGTCGAAGCTGTCGTCGCACGGCGTCATCGACATGGCCAGGCAGTGCGAGCACGACGGTGTTGAAGCGATCGTCTACACCGACATCGGCCGCGACGGCATGATGGCCGGCTTCAACGTCGAGGCGACTCGCGATCTCGCCCGTGCGGTGAAGACCGACATCATCGCTTCCGGCGGCGTGTCGACCATCGAAGATCTGCACTTGCTGAAGTCGATCGAGGAAGACGGCGTCATCGGTGCCGTCATCGGCCGCGCGCTGTACGAGGGCGGCCTGCAGTTCAAGGACTGCCTGAAGGCAGTGGCCCGTGGTTAGTGGCTCGTGGTCAGTAAAAACTGAACGCGGCAAGCTGTTACTGACCACTAATCACTAGCGACGGACCACTGCTTTGTTAGCCAAGCGCGTCATCCCCTGTCTCGACATCAACGCCGGCCGCGTGGTCAAGGGCGTCAAGTTCGAGGACCTGCGCGACGCCGGTGATCCGGTCGAAGTCGCCCGCCGCTACGACGCGCAAGGCGCCGACGAACTGGTGTTCCTCGACATCACCGCGTCCAGCGACGACCGCCCGACCCTGTTCAAGACCGTCGAAGCCGTCGCCTCGGCGATCTTCATTCCGCTGACCGTCGGCGGTGGCGTGCGCACCTGTGCCGATGTTCGCGCGCTGCTGTCGGCCGGTGCCGACAAGGTGTCGATCAACACTTCGGCGGTGCTGCGGCCGGATTTCGTCACCGAGGCCAGCGATCGCTACGGCGTGCAGTGCATCGTCGTCGCCATCGACGCCAAGCGGGTCTCGAAGAAAGGCCAGCCGCCGCGCTGGGAAATCTTCACCCACGGCGGCCGCAAGGCCACCGGGCTCGATGCCATCGACTGGGCGTCGTTGATGGTCAGCAAGGGGGCCGGCGAACTGCTGGTCACCAGCATGGACCGCGACGGCACCAAATCGGGCTACGACAACGAACTGCTGCGCGCGATCACCGATGCCGTGCCGGTGCCGGTGATCGCCAGCGGCGGCGTCGGCACCCTCGAACATCTGGAACAGGGCCTGAGCCTCGGCGGTGCCGACGCGGTGCTCGCCGCCAGCATCTTCCACTCTGGCCAGCACACGGTCGGCGAAGCCAAGCAGTATCTGACTCGCCACGGCGTCACCGTGCGCAGCCCGGTGCCGCTTGCCGTGACGATATGAGCATGGCGGACGCCCGTTCAGCCGACGTGCTCGACGCGCTGTACGCGACCTTGCAGGCGCGCAAGGGCGGCGATCCGGCCAAGAGCTACGTTGCCAGCCTGTACGCCAGAGGCACGGACACGATCCTCAAGAAGATCGGCGAAGAGGCGGCGGAAACCATTATCGCCGCGAAGGATTGTGCATCCGGTGGTGCCCTTGAACGCGTAAAAATGGTGCATGAAGTAGCCGATCTGTGGTTTCACGTCATGGTCTTGATGGCCGCGTATGATGTGCCGCTCTCGGCTTTGACTGATGAGCTTGCGCGCCGGGCCGGTCGGTCCGGACATGATGAAAAGGCGTCGCGCAGCCCGTCCTAAGCGGCCTTTCGGCCCCATCCGAGCCGAACTCCACCCGAATTAGATTCAGGAGCACACCATGGGCAGTTTCAGCATTTGGCACTGGTTGATCGTGCTGGGCATCGTCATCCTCGTGTTCGGCACCAAGAAGCTGCGTGGTGCCGGCGGCGATCTCGGCGCTGCGGTCAAGAACTTCAAATCGGCAGTCAAGGACGGCGAGGCCGAAGGCCAGAAGCACGCCGACGCCTTGCGCGCGGAGATCGTTCCGCCACCCCCGCCGCCGCAGAATGCCGGCGACAAGCACGACGAAAAGGTCTGATCGCCCGCGATCACGTCCTGACCCGCCCCCCACTGCCGCCATCGCGCCATGCTCGACATCAGCTTTTCCGAGCTGCTGCTGTGCTTTCTCGTCGCCCTGGTCGTGCTCGGGCCGGAGAAATTGCCGCGCGTCGCCCGCGGCATCGGCCGCTGGACCGGCCAGGCCAAGGCCTACATGCGCAATCTCAGCGCCGAGCTGGATCGTGAATCGCATGCCTCGGAGCTGAAGCAGCAGATGGCCGATGCCCGGCGCATCTTCGATGAGGAATCGACGGCGATGAAGCGCGAATTTCACGGCGCCGCCGAACAGGGTCGCAATGCGATGAGCGATTCGCTGCCGGCCGCCGACGCGACGCCGGCTCATATCGAAGCGCCGGTCGTGCCTGCGCAAGCCGCGCCACGCGCCGCCGATGCCCCGACGTTCGGCGAAGCGAAGACCCCCGACAAGCATGTCTGAGCCGGAACTCACTCCCGAGCAACCGCTGCTCGCTCACCTGATGGAGCTGCGGACCTGCGTGGTCCGCGCCATGTTCGGCTTCATCATCGTGTTGCTGCCCTTGCTGTTCTTTGCCGGCAAGCTCTACCACTTCCTGGCCAAGCCGATGATGAAGCTGCTTCCGGCCGGCAGCAGCATGATCGCCACCGAAGTCGCCGCACCGTTCCTGACGCCGTTCAAGCTCGCCGCCGTCGTCGCGTTCGCGCTGGCGCTGCCGTGGATCCTGTACCAGATCTGGATTTTCGTGGCCCCGGGCCTGTACCGCAACGAGCGCCGTCTGGTGCTGCCGATGCTGGCCAGCAGCACGCTGCTGTTCTATGCCGGCGTCGCCTTCGCCTACTACCTGGTGCTGCCGACGGTCTTCAAGTTCTTCGTCAGCTCGGCACCGGAAGGTGTCGCGGTGATGACCGACGTCTCCAAGTACCTCGATTTCGTGCTCAAGCTGTTCCTGGCTTTCGGCTTCGTGTTCGAGATGCCGGTGGCGATCGTGCTGATGGTGCTGACCGGCTTCGTGACCCCGGCGCAGCTCGCCGCCAAGCGCGATTACGTGCTGGTCGGCGTGTTCATCGCAGCGGCGGTGCTGACCCCGCCGGACGTGCTGTCGCAGATCATGCTGGCGGTGCCGGCCTACCTGCTTTACGAGCTCGGCATCCTGGTATCGCGCTGGCTGGCCCCCGTGCAGGAACCGGCGGAATCGCCGGAAGTCTGAGGGTCATTGGCCTCGCCCGAACCGCCCTGGGTGGGTCTCCGGCGGTCGTCGATGACATTTCGTTCGCAAGCGATTGATAGATTGCGGGCAACCCAACCTGAGATCGACCATGCACGTGCTGCTTGTTGAAGACCACCCCGACCTCGCCGCCAACCTCGGCGATTTCCTTGGCAACCACGGCCACAGCGTCGATTTCGCCGCCGACGGCCCCAGCGGTCTGCGGCTTGCGCAGGCGCAGCGCTTCGACGCCATCGTCCTCGACCGCCTGCTGCCCGGTCTCGATGGCACCAGCGTCTGCCGCCGCCTGCGCGCCTCGACCAGCCGCCACGTGCCGCTGCTGATGCTGACCGCGATGGACACCGTCAACGACCGGGTCGAAGGCCTGCGTGCCGGCGCTGATGACTATCTGGTCAAGCCGTTCGCGATGGTCGAACTGCTGGCCCGGCTGGAAGCCTTGCACCGCCGCGCGACGGCCGCCGGCCTCGACCGCGTGCTGACCCTCGGCGATCTCGAATTCGATCTTGATACGCTGATCGCCCGCCGCGCCGGCGAAACCATCAGCCTGACGCCGGCGTTGCGCAAGCTGCTGGAACTGCTGATGCGCGACACCCATCGCGTGGTCACCCGCGAAGAACTGGAGCGCCGTCTGTGGGGCGATGCGCCGCCGGAAGGCGATGTGCTGCGCGCCCACATCTACGCGCTGCGGGTGGCGATCGACAAGCCCTGGCCGAAGAAGCTGCTGCATACCATCCATGGCAGCGGCTACCGTCTGGCCGACCTCGGCGAAAGCTGATCCGGCCGCCGCTCCGGAACCTGCGGTGGCCCGCTCCGCCGAGGTCTCGTCCGGCCATCTCCGGCGCCGCCTGACCGGGGCGCTGATCGCGCTGACCGTGGCGGCGGCGACCATCCTCAGCACCTTCGTCTGGGTCACCGAGCGCTGGATCGAGCGCGGCAGCGTCGAGACGCTGATGGAGCGCGAGCTCGACTACCTGATCCGGATCGGCGCGCAATCCAGCACCCGCGACATCGTCAGCAACAGCGACGATCTCGAACCGGCGCTGCTGTACTACCGGCCGGCCTGGGGCGGCAACGTGCCGGCACCGCTGCGCAAGCTCGATACCGGCTGGCACCGCGATGTCGAGATCGGCTCGAATTCGTTCCAGATCCTGATCCGCGATCTGGCACCGGATGACCGTGTTTATTTGATGCACGACATCTCGCCGCTGCAGGCACGCGACCAGCGTCTGGTCGGTTCCTTCGGCTTCGGTCTGGCGTTGGTCAGCCTGCTGGCGATCTGGGGCGCGCGCCGGGTGGCCGATGAAGCGCTGGCGCCGCTGGCCAAGCTGGTGGCGCAGATTCGCGGTCTCGATCCGGAAAACGGCAGCGCCCGCCTGAAGCCCGAGGACGATCCGGAACTCGACGTGATCGCCGATGCGCTGAACGGCTACATGACCGAACTCGATGCCTTGATCGAGCGCGAGCAAGCCTTCGCGGCAGCCGCCAGCCACGAGTTGCGCACGCCGTTGGCAGTGATCCGAGGCGCCGCTGAACTGCTGGAAGCGCGGCCCGCCGATCCGTCGCGGCCGCTGGCGCGCATCCAGCGTGCCGTCGGCCAGGCGCAGGAAGATCTCGACGCGCTGCTGGCCTTGTCCCGGCTGCGCGAGTCGCCGCGTGCCTGGAACCTCGATCTGGAACAGCTGCTGCCCGAATGGGCGGAGATGGATGCCGGTTCCACGCGGTTGGTCTGGCGCATGCAGCCGACTCTGCTGACTGCTGCCGCCGGCAGCATCCACGTGATCTTCTCGAACCTGCTGCGCAATGCCGTGCGCGCCGCCGGGCCGGACGGTGTAGTGATCGTCGAACTGGATCAGCAGGCGCTGCGGGTGATCGACAACGGCCCCGGCATTCCCAATCACGAGTTGCCGCTGGTGTTCGAACCACACTTCCGGGGCCGCGATGGCGGCACCGGCATCGGTCTTTACGTGGCGCGGGCGATGGCGCGGCGCCATGGCTGGCAGCTCAGGCTCGACAACCGCGATGAAGGCGGCGCGATCGCCACCCTGTCGTTCAGTGCGCCGCCGCGCCCAGTTTCGGTGACTGGTCCGGTGAGCGCCGCCTGACTTCCGCGAGCCTGCTGCGCGCCTGATCGAACGCGGCGCAGACGGCGACCACGCCATCGAGCATGCGCGGGCTGGCGCGGCCCAGCAGATCAGGATCGATCGCGTAGAGATTGCCGGCCTTGGCCACCGGCGCGCTGCCCAGCCGCGCCCAGTAGGCGCGCATCGCCACAGCACTTTCCTCACGGCCGTACAGCACCACGTCGGGCGCGGCGGCGAGCATCGCTTCCTGGCCGATGGCGGCCGAAATCGTCGGCAGCGCGGCGAACACATTGACGCCGCCGCACAGGCTCATCACTTCCGAGATCGGGCTTGCGGCGCTGATCGTGTAGGCCGGCGAGGTTTCGATCTGGTACACGGCGCGGATCGCAGGCTCGTCGCGATGCTGTGCGCGCAGGCCGGCCAGACGCTGGCGGTAGTCGTTCGCCGCCGAGGCTGCCGCTGTTTGCGTGCCCAGCCAGCCGCCGACCGTTCCCAGCGCCGCGCCGATGCTGTCCAGCGTGTTCGCCTGCAGCCAGACTACGCGCAGGCCGAGCTTCTGCAGACGCGCGACTTGGTCCGGCGGCGTGCCATCGGTCCAGGCGATGACCAGGTCCGGACGCTGGGCGAGCACCGCTTCGAGATTGACGCTCCAGGCATCGCCGAGCTGCGGCAGGCTGGCCACCGAAGCCGGATAGTTGCTGAGCCGGGACACCGCCACCAGCCGCGCACAGCCACCGACCGCGCAGACCAGTTCGGCCAGATGCGGCGCCAGGGTGGCGACGCGTTGTGCCGGCGCTTCGGCTCTTGCGGCCGGCATGGCCAGCGCCACCGCCAGCAGCGGGAAGAACTTGAGATGGCTGCGCATCAGGCGACCCAGACGCCGGCCGAAAACACGGCCGCCAGCGCCAGCAGGATCAAGGTGGCGCGGGTTTCCATGCGCAGCACTTCGGCCAGGGTGGCATCGAGCGAGGAGGCGATCATCGGCCCGCTGCCCGGCGCATCTTCCCAGTCCAGCGAGGCATTGGCGGCCTCGGCGAGCAGGTTCCAGGTGCGCCGCTGCCAGCCGGCCTGATCGGGGGACGGCGGTTCGGCATGGACCCGTTTCAGCGCTGCGAGCGCATCGTCCATGCTGCCGGCCAGGCCGAACAGCAGCGCGGTCAGCCGCGCCGGAACCCAGGCGAGCAGGCCGTGCAGCAGCGCCGCCTGGCGTTGCGCGGCTGGTGATTCGATGACCGTGCCGATCCGGCTGGCAACCCGGTACAGCACCGCGCCCGCCGGCCCGGCGACGATGAACCACAGGCAGGTGCCGAAGCGCCGCTCGTGCGACTGGATGAACAGCGCGCCGAGCAGCGAGCGGTGATCGGCATCCGGCGTCGGGCCGTGATGCAGCAGGCGAGTCAGCCGGGCGACCGTCGCCGCGTCGCCGGCAGCCCGGGCGGCGCGCAGCCGCTGCACGTCCTCGGCCAGATCACGCGGACCGAGGCAGACCAGCAGCGCGGCGGTCGAAAACAGCAGCTCCGCGAGCAGGGTATGAACCTGGGCGTACAGCCAGCCGGTCAGCGCGGCCAGGCCGATCGCCAGCAGCCAGGGCGCGAACGACTGCTGACGCAGGAACCCGGGCAGTCGCGGCCACAGCTGTTCGAGCAGCGCCGACACGCTGCCGCCATCGCGGTGCGTCGACAGCAGGCGTTCCAGCCCCAGGGCCAGCAGCAGCGCGAGCAAGGTCATGGCGTCGTGATCCCCAGCGCGGCGCGCAGCCGTGGCCAGTCGAAATGCGGGCCGGGATCGGTCTTGCGGCCCGGTGCGATATCGCTATGGCCGGTGATCGCGTCGCGCGGCAGTTGCGGATAGCGCGTCTGCAGCCAGCGGATGGTCGCGATCAGCGCCCTGTACTGCGCTTCGCTGAACGGCTGCGTGTCGCTGCCTTCCAGCTCGATGCCGATCGAAAAATCATTGCAACGCGAACGACCCTGCCAGGTGCTCGCGCCGGCATGCCATGCGCGACGGTCGAACGCCACGTATTGATGGATGCGGCCGTCGCGGAAGATGCACAGATGGGCGGAGACCTGCAGTCCGGCGATGGTCGCGAAGTACGGATGCGCAGCCGGGTCGAGCCGGTTCAGGAACAGATCGTCGATGTAGCTTCCGTTGGGCGCGTCCGGATGAGCCTCGTAGGTATCGGGCGGCAGCGAGATGTTGTGGATCACGATGAGTGCTAGGTCGGCCGGATCGAAGCGCTCGTCGCAGTTCGGCGAGGCCCGCCAGACAGCGCTCGGCAGCCGCTGCGCGATGGCGTTCGCGGCCGAGGGAACGCAGTCGACGGACACGGGGTCAGACACGCAGACTGCCGCTTGCAATGCGGCCTTCGCAGGCCCTTTCTCGAACAACAATCATCCGGGGTTCTCCATGCGCATCATTGTCACACTGGCTGCGGCGTTCTGCCTCGGTCTCGGCACCGCGTCGGCTGCGACCAAGGCCAAGCCCGCGCCCGGCAAGGCTGAACCCCAGTCGGCCACCGCCAGCCTGCCGGCGATCGACGTGCCCTACGAAAAATTTCGCCTCGCCAACGGTCTGACGGTGATCGTCAACGAGGACCACAAGGCGCCGCTGGTCTCGGTCAACGTCTGGTACCACATCGGTTCCAAGGACGAACCCGAAGCCCGGCACGGTTTCGCGCATCTGTTCGAGCACTTGATGTTCAACGGCTCCGAGCACTACAACGACGAATTCTTCCGGGCGCTGGAACCGGCCGGTGCCACCGGCATCAACGGCAGCACCAACCGCGATCGCACCAACTACTTCGAAACGGTGCCGACGGCGGCGCTCGATCTGGCGCTGTTCCTGGAATCCGATCGCATGGGCCATCTGCTCGGCGCCATCGACTTGCCTAAGCTAGACGAGCAGCGCGGTGTGGTGCTCAACGAAAAGCGCCAGGGCGAGAACCAGCCGTATGGGTCGCTGCGCGAAATCCTGTCGCAGCAGAGCTATCCGCCCGGCCACCCGTATTCGTGGACCACCATCGGCTCGGAAACCGATCTCAATGCGGCGACGCTCGACGACGTCAAGGCCTGGTTCAAGCGCTACTACGGCCCGAACAACGCGACCCTGGTGATCGCCGGCGACATCGACGTGGTCACCGCCAAAGCCAAGGCCGAGCAGTTCTTCGGGGCCATTCCAGCCGGTGAGCCGGTGCTGCACGCCAAGGCCTGGGTCGCGCCGCTGAGTGGCGAGAAGCGCATCGAGGTCAACGACCGCGTGCCGCTGCCGCGCCTGTATCTGATCTGGAACCTGCCCGGCGATGGCGAGCGCGACACCGTGCTGCTCGACCTGTTTGCGGACCTGCTGGCCAGCGGCAAGACCGGCCGCCTGTTCGAGCGTCTGGTCTATCGCGACCAGACCGCGACCGCGATCAGCGCCTCGGTCAGCAGCGACGAGATCGCCGGCCAGTTCTCGATCGTCGCCAGTGCGCGGCCCAGTGCTGATCCTCGGGCCAGCCTGGTGCCGATCGAAGCGGCGGTCAGCGAAGAACTCAAGCGTCTGATCGACCAGGGCCCGACCGAGGCCGAGCTGCAGCGGATCAAGACCCAGCGTTATGCCGATCTGCTGCCGGCCTTCGACGGCGTCGGCGCCAAGGGCCAGCTGCTGGCCGCCAACGAGCTGATGCACGGCGATCCGGCGCACTACAAGAAAGAGCTGGCCTGGGAACGCGAAGCCACTGCCAAGGACATCCGCGATGCCGCGCGCCGTTGGCTCGGCGATGGCCGCCTGGTGCTCGAAGTGCTGCCGCAGAACATCGACCAGGCGGCGAAACCCGAAACCGTCGATCGCTCGAAGCTGCCGGTGCCGGCTGCTTCGGCGGCCTTGTCCCTGCCAACGCTTGCGCGCACGACTCTGAGCAACGGCCTGAAGCTCGCGGTGATCGAGCGTCGCGGCGTGCCGCTGATCGAGATGGCGCTGATCGTCGACGCCGGCCGTGCTGCCGATCTTGCGGCAGGCGACGGCGGCAAATCCGGATTGGCAGCGCTCACCTTCAGCCAGATTGACGAAGGCACCGGCACGCTCGACGCGCTGGCGATCGCTCGCAAGCAGGCCGATCTCGGCATCTCGATCGGTGCTTCGACCAGCCGCGAGGTTTCGCTGGTCAGCCTGTCGGCGATCAAGCCGAGCTTGGGCCCAGCGCTCGATCTCTATGCCTCGATCATCCGCACGCCGAGCTTCCCAGCCGCCGATCTGGCGCGCGGCAAGCAGAACCTGCTGTCGACGATCGTTCAGGAAAAAGCCTCGCCGGGCGGCCTGCTGCGCCGGGTGCTGTCGAAGCAGATCTACGGCGAAAGCCATCCCTACGCCTACACCGGGAGCGGCGAGGAAGCGGTGGTCGCTGGCATCACGCGCGACGATCTGGTCGCCTTCCATCAGCGCTGGGTGCGGCCGGACAACGCCACCCTGCTGATCGTCGGCGATACCTCATTGGCCGAAATCCAGCCGTTGATCGAAGCCCGTTTCGGCGACTGGCGGGCCCCGCAGGCGAAGCCGCCGGTCAAGCAGATCCCGGCAGTCGCGCTGGCCGCGAAGCCGCGGGTGTTCCTGCTCGACAAGCCGGGCGCCACTCAGACCATCGTCGCCGCCGCCAATATCGCACCGGACGGCAATGCGCCAGGCCAGGAAGCGATGTCGACCGCCAACACGGTGCTCGGCGGCCAGTTCATCTCGCGTCTGAACCTGAACCTGCGCGAGGACAAGCACTGGAGCTATGGCGCCAGTTCCGGCGTCACCCGCACGCGCGGCCCGCAGGTGTTTCTGGCCCAGGCGGCGGTCGAGCGTGATCGCACGGCGGATTCAATCGTCGAGATGCAGAAGGAGTTGCGCGAGTTGGTCGGCAAGCATCCGCCGACCGCCGCCGAGGTCGACGCCGCCAAGCGTGCCGATCTGCTGGCGCTGCCCGGCAGCTTCGAGACTGCCAGCCAGGTCGCTGGCGCGTTTGCCAGCAGCATCGAACTGGGCCAGCCAGACGACTACTACAACCGCCTGCCGGGCCTGATTGCCGAGCAGACGCCCGAAGCAGTGGCGGCGGCGGCAAAGCAGCTGGTGCGGCCGGAAGCGCTGACCTGGTTCGTGGTCGGCGATCTCGCCAGGATCGAAGCCAGCGTGCGCAAGCTCAAGCTCGGCGAGGTCAGCGTGCTTGATGCCGATGGCAAGAAGCTGCGCTGAGGCGGGTTGCTGGCGGACATTAAAAAAACCCTGATCGGTGTGATCAGGGGTTCGTGCTTGGGGCTCTGGGTCCCGGCTTTCGCCGGGATGACGCGCCGGGATGCGTTCGCTTATCGCTAGCTCAATTCACGCCTTGGCCGAGCGGGCGAGTGAAAGTGAAAGTCGCCGGTTCGACGACCAGCGACTGGGCCGGATCGGCGAAGTTGCCGGCCAGCGCCTGGAATGGCAGCGAAGCGACGAACACCACGGTGCCGAGCAGGGTCGCGGCCAGGCCCAGCGGCCGGGCGATCAGCAGATCGGCGGCCATTGCCATGCCCGATGGTGCGCCAGTGTTGTCGACTTCATAGCCGCTGCCATTGGTGCCACTGCCCCCACTTGAACTCTGGGCACTCGCCGAGGCCGCCGCCAGCGACAATACGGCACCAGCCAGCACACTCAGACTGCGGGAAGCGATCGCCATGACATTCTCGAAATGATTGAAAAATTGCAGAAAGGCAGCCTAGGCGGGGGTGGAGGTGGTGTCAATCGGCTGCGACCGCCCGGGGCGCTGCGATGATCCAGGTTGCGCTGATCGAGCCGGAAATTCCGCCGAACACCGGCAATGTCATCCGTCTGTGCGCGAACAGTGGCGCGGCGCTGCATCTGGTGCGGCCGCTCGGTTTCACCCTCGACCACGCCAAGCTGCGCCGCGCCGGCCTCGACTACCACGAGCACGCCGCGATGCAGGTGCATGACGATGTTGCCGCCCTGCGTGCCGCCACCGGCAGCGCTCGCTGGTTCGTGTTCACCACCAAGGGCAGTCAGCGTTATGACCAGGTGCAGTGGCAGGCCGGCGATGTGCTGCTGTTCGGTGCTGAATCACGCGGCCTGCCGGACAGCCTGATCGCAACGGTGCCGCCGGAGCGGCGCGTCTACCTGCCGCAGCAGCCCGGCATGCGCAGCCTGAACCTGTCGAACGCGGTGGCCGTGGCCGTCTACGAGGCTTGGCGGCAGCTCGGTTATGCCGGCGCGCGCGAACCCAACAGCTGAGCCGCGGCTGCGATCACCCGCGCAGGGGTCATCCGATCGAGGCAATCCGAGGGGCTGGCGGTATGGCGTTCGCAGCCTTCCTGCAGACAGGGAATGCAGCCGATCTGCCGGCCATGATCGCCCTGCAGAATGCCGACGTTGCCGATGCGCTGGAACGGTACCGCCAGCCGCCAGGGGCTGTCGGCCTCGCCATCCCAGCCCTGCGGCCACGGCCCCCAGGTGACCGGGCTCGAGGGCCCGAACAGCGCCAGAGTCGGCGTGTTGCAAGCCGCGGCGAGATGGGTCACCGAGGTATCCGGGCCGACGAACAGGCGCGCGGTTTCGATCATCGGTGTGAGTGCGGCGAACGGCAGGTGGCCGGAGACATCGATGACGCTGTCATCCGGCAGATCAAGCCCGGCCAGCAGCGCGCTGACCGCACTGCGCTCGTGCTCGGCCGGTCCGCCGCTGATGACCACGCGCAAACCCTGCGCGGCCAGCCAGCGGATCAGTGCCCGCCAGCCGTCATCGGTCCAGGCCTTGTAGCGGTACATTGGCTGCGGGTGCAGTACTGCGTATGGCCGATCGCGCCAGCCCGGCCCGAGCACGGCATCGAGCGTCGAGTCATCGGCTGGCCTGGGCGGCACCACTTCCGGCACTCGGGCGATACCGAGCGCATCGGCCAGCAGCAGGCTCTGCACCACGGTGTGCAGCCGCGTCGGATCGTGGAGGACGATGGTCTTCAGCAGCCAGTGCTTCCAGCGCGTGTTCAGCGAGCCGACGGCGGCGCGTCGGCCGCTGGCGATCCAGGCTGCGTAATGGGCGCGGTCGCTATTGGTCACTGCCACCGCCAGGTCGTAGCGCCGCCACAGCCGCCGGACCAGTGCGAGCTGGCCCTTCTTCGGCATCGCGATCACCGCATGCAGATCGGCATTGCCGGCCAGCACGCCGGCGGTCGGCGCGAACACCAGCGCGTCGATCTCGGCGTTCGGGTAAGCCTGCTTAAGGCTGCGGATCAGCGGTGTTGCCAGCAGCACATCGCCGAGCCGGCGCAGGCAGATGACCAGGACTCGGCTGGGAATGGCTGGTGACGGATTCAAGGGCGATCGAGAGAGCAAGCGGTACTGCGATAATCTAGCTCGGTTCCCGCATGCCCTTGTTCCTTTCGACGCCGACGTGTCCGCGCAGCCCTTCATCCTGTTCGTTCCCGCGTATGGCCGCGGCGGTTACGGCGAATTCGTGCGCGCCGTGCTGCTGGCGCAGGCGACGAAAGCGCGCTGGCCGCAGATGCGCATCGAATTCCTGCTGCCCGGCGGGCCGGGCACCCGAACCGACGCACCGTTCCCAAGTATTTGCCACGACGGCGAAGCAGCGACCAAGGGCAAGTTCGATCTCGAACACATCGAGCGCCTGCGGCCCGATCTGGTGATCTTCGACTCCGCCTGCCGCAGCCCGACCCTGCGTCACTGCCGCCGGCTCGGCATCCGCACCGCCTATGTCACCAGCCTGGTCGGCGGCCGACGCAAGGCGTTCCGGCTCGACTGGCTGTGGCTGCTCGACGAACACTGGCATCAGCGCGAAGACCTCACCGCCGCGCCGTTCACGCCCTGGCAGCGCTTGCTCGATCGTCTCGGCCACACCCGGCGTCGAGTGTTCGATACCTGTTTCTCCGACGCCGCGCCCGATTTCGCAGCGCTGCCAGCCAGCGTGCAGCCGCTGCTCGATCAGGACTACGTGCTGTTCTCGCCGGGCGGCGGCGGCTACCGGATCGGCGATCGGCCAGTCGCGGAAATCTTTCTAGAAGCCGCCGAGCAACTGCAGGCGACGACGGGCCTGCCCTGTCTGATGATTCTCGGCCCGCTGTACGCGGCGCTGGCGGCGGTGAAAACCGGCGAAGCGCAGGTGCAGTGCCTCGTCGAAGTGCCGCAGGCCACGTTCATGGGCCTGATGCGCCGCGCGCGGCTGGTGGTCACCAACGGCGGTCACAGCCTCGATCAGGCGCTGGCCTGCGGCGCGATCAGCGTCGCCGCAGCACTGGGTGGCACCGATCAACCGGGTCGGATCGCCGCTTACCGTGATGCCGGCTGGGTGCTGGAATCAGCGCCGGACGCCGCGTCGCTGGTGGCTGCCGCACAAGCGCTGCTCGGCGATCCGGCGCGCGAACAGGCATTGCGCAAGACGTTGGCGGGATTGAAAGTCGCCAACGGCATTCTGGTGATGCTCGGCGGCATCGCCAAGCTGTTGCGGCTGCCGGCATGAAGGTCGCCCTTGTCCATTACAGCCTGCGCCGCGGCGGCGGTATGGAGTCCTACCTCGCCGATCTGGTGCGCGGCTTTCGTGCGGCCGGCGACAGCGTCGATGTCTGGGCCCGCGAAGTCGATGGCGACTGGGCGCGCGCCCTCGGTGCCAACGCCTATCGCCTGCTGCCCTTGCCGCTGCCGCGCGCCTTCCGCAACCGCGTGTTTGCCTCGCGCATCGCCCGGCTGGAGCTGACCGAGCGCTATCCGCTGGTGATCTCGCTGGCGCGTACTCGGGGTCATCACATCGCGATCAACGGCGGCACTCATCCCGGTTTCTGCGCGGCAATGCAGCGGCCGGATTCCGCCCACGATCGCCGCGAAACGCGGCTGGAAAGGGCGATGCTCGACAGCGCGGAAACCGTTGTCGCCCACTCCGCGACCCTGGCCGCGCAGATCCGCGAGTTCTACCCGGACACCATCGATCGCTTGCGGGTGATCTACCCGCCGGTCGACGAACAGCGCTTCGCGCCTCGTGATGACCGCGCTCGCGCCGTCGCCCGGCAGGCGTTGGGGCTTGCGGCTGCCGACATCGCTTTCGTGTTCCCGTCGATGGATCACTCCCGCAAAGGTCTGGCACCGCTGCTCGATGCCTTTGCACAGCTCGACGAGCCGCGCGCGCGCCTGCTGGTCGCCGGCCGCGCGGCGCGCCGCGAACTGCCGCCGCGGGTGACGCCGCTCGGCTATGTCGACGACATGCCGGCGCTGTACGCGGCGGCCGACTGGACCGTGCTGCCGTCGCGCTACGAGCCGTTCGGACTGGTGATCGCCGAATCGCTGGCCTGCGGCACGCCGGCGATCATCGGCCGCGAAGCCGGCGTCGCGGAGCTGATGAGCGAGGACGACGGCCTCAAGCTCGATGAGATCAGCAGCCCGGCGATTCTCGCGGCGCTGCGTCTGGCCTGTGCCGCACCGCGCCGGGTCGCGCCCGGCTTCGTCGCCGCTCATGGCCTGGGTCTGGCGGCCCACATCGCCGCCTTGAAAGCCTGCGTCAGTCCGCCGCCGCCAGCAGTTTCAGCGTAAGCCTCGCCACCTCGTCGGCAGCGATGTTGGCCATGCCGGATTCCGGCGGCTGGGCGTAGATCGGGTGCAGGTGCGCGCAGAACGCTGAGAGGCTGCGGTAGCCGAACAGCCCGATGGTGGGGATGCCCACCGCAGCCGCCAGGTTCATGCCGGAACTGTCGTTGCCGACATAGAGCTGCGCGTCGGCCAGCAGGGCGACACTCAGGCGTAAGTCCGGGGCGATCGCCGGCAGGTTGACCACGGCGGTGCCGGCCGGCATCCGCGCCAGGAACTCGTCGGCGACCGGTGCGATGTCGCGGTGTCCGAACAGGATGAAACCGATATCGGGGTGAACCTGCTGGATCGCCCGGGCCAGGCCGGCGTAGCGCGCACCGCCCCATTGCCGCACCGCCACCGAGGAACTCATGCCGAGGGCGACCCAGCGCGGGCGCGCCGCCACAAGCTGCCGCGCCTGGGCCACGAACGACGGGCTGGTGTCGATGTTCGGCCAGATCGGCGCGTGATCGAAACCGTATTTGCGCAGCAAGTCCTGAATCCAGTAGTAGCTGCGCGGATGCGGCGTGCGGTCCGGCACGAAGACGTGGTGGCTGAACAGTGGCAGCCGGATGAAAGCGCGGCGCGGCAGATAGGCGTAGCGATTCGGCACCCGGGCCTTCAAGGCCGCCAGCGCAAACCAGGTCTCGAAATTGAAGTGGTACAGGTGTTCAAGCTTCGCCGCCGCAAACAGCTCGGTGGCCATCGCGCTGCGCCGCTGACGATCCGGCCCGAGCACCGAGCGCAGGCTGATCACCCGGCCGATGCAGGGCTGATCGGCAAACAGGGCATTGGCCTGATCGTCCAAATAATTGATCAGCAGCACCGGGCCATGGCGCAGCGCCAGCCGCTTGACCAAGCCCATGTGCACGACGTTGTCGCCGATCGCCCCGCTGATGAAGACGGCGGCCGTGGGTGCGCGGTGCGCGGAGCTGGAGGTCAAGATTTGCAGATGCCGGGTAGCGTGAGATGCGGATCGGTTCGAATGTATCAAGGGCGGGATATGCCTCGCCGCTCTGTCTTTAGAGCGTTTTCAAGTTAAATGAACACATAGAGTTCCGTCATGCCCGCGCAGGCGGGCATCCAGTTTCGGCCGTAGCGCGCCGTATCAAAACTGGATTCCCGCCTGCGCGGGAATGACGAGTGTTTTGTAAGGATTTGAAGGAAAAATGCTCTAGTTCACTCCGCCGCTGTCCACCGCTTGATCCAAGCCAGCACCGTCTCATGCCACTGCACCGAATTCTGCGGCTTCAGCACCCAATGATTCTCATCCGGGAAATGCAGTAGCTGGCTCGGTATCCCGCGCCGCTGCAGCGCGGTGAAGGTCGCGATGCCCTGCTCGACCGGAATCCGGTAATCCTTGCCGCCCTGAACCACCAGCATCGGCACGCTCCACTTGGCGACGTGGTTCACCGGGTTGAACTGCTCGTAGTTCGCCGGCTTTTCGTATTGCGTGCCGAGGTTCTCCCATTCGTCGAACCAGAGTTCTTCGGTGGAATAGGCCATCGAGCGGTTGTCGAACACGCCGTCGTGGTTGACCAGCGCTTTCCACGGCGATGACCAGTTGCCGGCAATCCAGTTGACCATGTAGCCGCCGTAGCTGGCACCGAGGGCAACGGCGCGATTGGCGTCGAGGAAGTCGTACTTGGCGAGCGCTGCGGCATAGCCTTTCTGCAGGTCTTCCAGCGGGCGGTCACCCCAGTGGCCGGAGATGGCGTCGGTGAACGCCTGGCCGTAGCCGGTGGAGCCGTGGAAGTCGATGAACACCGCCGCGAAGCCGGCACCGGCATAGGTCTGCGGATTCCAGCGGTAGTGAAAGTCATTGCTCATGCTGCCTTGCGGGCCGCCGTGGATGATGAAGGCGATCGGGTATTTCTTGCCTTTCTCATAGCCGACCGGCTTGACCACATAGCCGTACACGGTGTCGTCGTTCCAGCCCTTGAAGCTGAACTGCTCGTAGTCGCCGAAGCCCAGGCCGGCCAGGATCCTGACGTTGTGATCGGTCAGTGCCAGTGGCGCGCTGCCGGACAGCTTGATCTTGTACAGCTGGTTCGGGCTTTTCAGCGTGTTCATCGCGAAGATCAGGGAATCGCGGGCCAACGCGAAGCCGTCGACATGACCGTCAGCGGTCAGCGCCTTGACCTTGCCGCTGGCGATTTCGATCGAGAACAGCTTGTGGTTGCCCAGGTCGTCGGCCGCGGTGTAGAGCTTGCGGCCGTCCGGCGAGAACTGGAGGCTGTCGGCAGAGCGATCCCACTTCGGCGCGATCTCACGGGCCGGGCCGACTTTCCCGTCCTTGCCGATGTCGCGAACCATGATCGCGAGGCGATCGGCCTCGAATCCCGGGCGCTTCATCGCGCGGTAGGCGAGCAGCTTGCCGTCCGGCGACACCACCGGGCCGGTATCCATCGCCAGGTTGTCGGCGGTCAGGTTTTCCGGCTTCGCGGAGCCATCGGCCGGCACCCGGTAGAGATCGAAGTTGGTGCTCCAGGATTCGCTGACGCCGGCGATGCGGGCACTGTAGATCACCGATTTGCCATCCGGCGTGAAGCTGATTTCCTCATCGCCGCCGAAGGGCTTGCTCGGCACGTCGCCGTCGATGCCGGCGCTGAGCCAGGCCGGATTGCCGGTTACTGCACCTTGTGCGTCGAGTGCGTACGAGAACAGCTGGGCGCGGCTGCCGTCCTTCCAGGTGTCCCAATGGCGGATGAACAGCTTCTCGTACAGCTCGCCGGTGTTCTTCTGGGACGCGCGTTCGTCGAAGCGCTTCCTGGTCGCGGCCAGATCGGCACCCAGATCCGGGAAACTGTCGACGCTGATGGCGATGCGATCACCAGTCGGCGCGAGCACGAAGGCGCTGACATCGAGCGGCAGTTCGGTGACCGCCTGCGCTTCGCCGCCAGCGGCGAGATCGAGTTTCCAGACCTGCTGCGAGCCGCTGCGGGTCGATAGGAAATACAGCGCGCCGTCATTAGCCCAGCGCGGCGTGTGCGAGGAGCCGGTGCCGGCCGTCAGCTTGCGCGTGGTGCCGGATTCCAGATCGTGCAGCCAGATCGATTGAATACCCTTGTTGGCCTCGTAATCGGTGGTCCGCAAGGTGTAGGCGGTGCTGCGGCCATCCGGCGAAACGCGGGGATCAGACACTCGTTCGAGGCGCACCAGCGCATCGGCGTTGAATGGTGTGATGGCAGGTGCGGCGAGAACGGTTGGCGTGGTCATCAGGGTGGCGAGGCTCAAGGTGGCGGCGAGCGCCAGACGAGAAATGAGGGGCTTGGACATGGCGGGTTCCAGGATCAGGAATGGGGCGCGGACGGATCAGGCCGGGTGGCCGCGCGATACAGCAGCCAGGCGGTCACGGCGAGCACGACGAGGCCGACGAACTGGCCGAACTGGAATTGCGCCGGCAGCGCCAGGATGTCGCCACGGCTGGAAACGACGATCGGGATCGCAATCAAAATCCCCATCAGCGCTTCGCCGGTGATCAGGCCGGCCGAGAACAGAGTGCCGGGGCGATGGATCCGGTCGCGCGCTTCCTCGTCCCTGGCGTCGACCTTGTGGAAGCGCTCGACCAGATGAGCGAGCAGGCCACCGAGGAAGATCGGCACCATCAGTTCCAGCGGCAGGTAGATGCCGATGGCGGCACCGAGCACCGGCACCCGGAAGCTCGAACCACGCGCTTTCAGGGTTTCATCGAGCGCGACGATCACGGCACCGATCAGCGCACCGATGGCGATGAAGTTCCACGGCAGTTCGCCGCCGAACATGCCCTTGGCGACCGAGGCCATCAGGTTCGCCTGCGGTGCCGCGAGCGCGTTCGGATGCTCCGGCGTCGGTGCGCCGATGCCGTAGGCCGCGGCGAGCAGATTCAGCACCGGTGCCATCACCAGCGCGCAGGAAAAGGCGCCGATGCCGAGCATCAACTGCTGCTTCCAGGGCGTGGCGCCAACCAGATAACCGGCCTTCAGATCCTGCAGGTTGTCGCCGCCGACCGCCGCCGCGCAGCAGACCACGGCGCCGATCATGATCGCGGCGACGGCACCAATCGGCGAATCGCGACCGAGCAGCAGAATCAACACCAGCGAGGCAAACAATATCGTCGCGATGGTGATGCCGGACACCGGGTTGTTCGACGAGCCGACCAGGCCGGCGAGGTAACCGGACACCGACACGAACAGGAAGCCGGCGACGATCATGATCACCGTCATCGGAATGCTCACCAGCCAGTCGTGGACGATCGCCTGGTAGAGCAGCGCCAGCGGAATGGTGAACAGCACCAGGGCAATCAGCATCCACTTCATCGGTAGGTCGCGATCGGTTTCGGCGATTACCGTGCCGGCGGTGTTCTTGCGGGCGGCGGCAAGGCCGCTCTTGATGCCGGAGGCCAGCGACTTGCGAAGGCTGAACAAGGTCCAGATGCCACCGGTCAGCATGGCGCCGACGCCGAGGTAACGAATCTTCGCCGACCAGATCGCGTAGCCCAGGTCTTCAGCACTGGCGCCGGCGATCTTGGTGGCCAGTACCGGATCGGTATCGAGGAAGAACGCGTGGTAGATCGGAATCGCGAACTGCCAGCTCAGGATGCTGCCGCCGACCACGACGATGCCGACATTGAGGCCGACGATGTAGCCGACGCCGAGCAGCGCCGGCGACAGGTTGGTGCCCATGAAGGCGAAGAACTTGCCGATGAAGGTGGCACCGATCGCGGCATCGGGAATGATCTTCAGGCCGCTGGCGGCGGCGAGCTTGATGACCGCGCCGAGCGCGCCGGAGAAGGCCAGGGTCCGCACGCCGGGGCCGGGATTGTCGCCGGCCTTCAGCACCTCGGCGGCCGCTTTGCCTTCAGGGAAGGCCAGCGGTTCTTCGACGATCATGGTTCGCCGCAGCGGCACTGAAAACAGCACGCCGAGCAGGCCGCCGAGGCCGGCGATCGCCAGCACCCAGGAGTACCGGAAGTCCTGCCAGTAGCCGAGGATGATCAGCGCCGGAATCGTGAAGATCACGCCGGCGGCGATCGACGAGCCGGCCGAAGCGCCGGTCTGGACGATGTTGTTTTCGAGGATGGTGCCGCCGCCGAGTACCCGGAGCACCGCCATCGACACCACGGCGGCAGGAATGGCGGTGGCGATGGTCAGGCCGGCGAACAGGCCGAGATAGGCGTTCGCGGCGGCGAGGATCATCGCCAGGATCACCGACAGCACGACGGCGCGGAACGTCAGTTGCGGCACGGCGGGAGGTGAGGCAGATGCGCTCATGGAGTTCTCTGGATAGGGCTTTGACCAAAGGCCGCATTCAAAGCTGCGGCCATCGGGGGGATGGCCGATTGTGACATGAGGGTTGCGGCGGTCAGGGCAGCGCTTTGTGCTCCCTCTCCCGCTTGCGGGGGAGGGCTGGGGAGGGGGCGGTTGAAGTGAGCGCTACCGTCAAACGCCCCCATCCCGACCTTCCCCCGTTTCTCGGGGGAAGGAGGCCAGCAAAAGCTTACGGTGCCGGCTTGACCAGCAGCATCCGATCGATGTCGGCGAGATCGGTCTCGGTCAGCCGTCCGGCCTGCTGCTTCAGGGTCAGCACGCTGATCAGATAGTCGTAGCGGCTCTGATAGAAGGTGCGCTGGGCGATATAGAGATTGCGCAGCGTGTTCAGCACGTCGACCTCGGTCCGGGTGCCGACCTGCAGGCCGACCTGACTCGATTCCAGCGCCGTCTGATTCGACTTCACCGCTTGCATGTTGGCGCGTACCGAAGCGATGCCGGAGATCACGCCCTGATAGGCGTCGCGAGTCTGGCGTTCGATCGAACGCTTCGAGCCTTCGAGCTGCGACTGGCTTTGATGGTAGGTGGCAGCAGCCTGGCGAACCTGCGACTGGGTCAGGCCGCCGCTGAAGATCGGCAGGCTGACATTGACGCCGACGGTGCCGCGATCGGCATTGGTCTGGAAATCCGACGAGTTGGTGTTCGAACCGTAAGTGCCGGTCAGATTGAGCGTCGGGTAATGCCGCGCATAGGCAACGCCGACGGCCTTCTCGGCAACGGCGGTATTGAGTTCCGCGATCTGCACGGCGTAGTTCTGATCGCGCGCGACCTTCAGCCAGTCATCGACACTGACCGGGTCCGGGCTCGGCAGCGGAATTTCCTCGATCAGGCCCTCGGCTGTTTCGGCATAGCCGTTGGTGATTTCGGAAAGTGCGCGCCGGGCGTTCGACTGGGTGCGCTCGGCACCGATCAGCGTCGCCACGCTGGCGTCGTACGCAGCCTGCGCTTCCTGGACATCGGTGATCGCGGCGAGACCGACTTCAAAACGCTTTTTCGCCTGCAGCAGCTGGCGCTCGTTGGCGTCGCGCTCGGCGGTATTGGTGCGCACCGCGTCGCCGGCCGCCAGCACGTTGAAATAGGCCTGGGCGACCCGCAGGATCAGCGCCTGCTGGGCATCGCGGAAGGTCGCTTCGGCAAGCGCGACCTGGGAATCGGATTGCTTCAGCAGCCGCCAGGCTTCGAAGCTCCAGATGGTCTGTGACAGCGACACCTGGTATTGATCGGCGCGGTTGAAATAGGCGCTGGGCCGAACGTTCTGGGTCGGATCGGTCTGGATCGCCTCACCGCCGGTATCGATCTTGGTGCGCTCCAGCGAGCGCCCTGCCTGGGCCGTCAACTGCGGCAGGAAGGCCGACAGTGCCTGTGGCTTCGCTTCCACCGAAGCATCGCGCTGGAATCTGGCCGCGGCCAAGGTCGTGTCCTGATCGAGCGCCTTGCGATAGGTTTCCAGCAGATCGTTCGCCGGGACGAGGCTTGGCGTCAGGAACAAGGACGTCAGCAGGGCGCGGGCAAGGGGACGGCGCATGAACATGAATCTTCCTGGGTGCTGTTGGGGGCGTGCGAGTGTTCAGTAACGCGGAATGCGGGCGTCGATGACACGCGACCAGACGTCGATGCCGCCGGTTAGATGCGATACATCGACAAAACCGTTGCGCTCCAGCAGACGTCCCGCCATTTCGCTGCGGACACCGTGATGGCAGAGGACGGCGATCGGTGCCCCAGGGTTTAATTCGGCCATCCGGGCACCGAGTTCGGCCAGCGGAATGTTGACCGCGCCGGGCAAGGCGGCGATCTCGATTTCCTCGGGCAGACGCACGTCGAGCAGCACGGCATCAGCGCGCGCGATCAGAGCCTGGAACTGTGAGGGGTCGAGATTGCGCATCGTGGTGACGGTGTCTGCGTGCCGTGAAGGCTCCAGCCTAGCACGCAGAAAAGCCTTGTCCGGGCTGAACTTCCGGGGTTTCCGTTCAGCTTTACCGAGCTTTACCGACAGGCCTCTGAAGCGCGCTCAAGCCTTGCGGGGCCGACGGATAAACCCGCCCGGCGAGTGTGTTGCGGCTGTAGACCCCGAGCTTGCGATAGACGCGGGACAGGTGATTGGCGACCGTTGATGGTGCGATGCCGATCCGCTTCGCCGCCTGCTTGAACGACAGGCCGTGGGCGACGGAAGCGCAGGTCGGGCGCTGCCGAGCATATCCTGTGGTTCTCGCGCTTCCGACGCCACGCACTCCCATGAAGTCGATCCACGTCTGGCTTGCCGAATACAGCGACAGTCATCGCAACCCGATCAACAAGCGCCTGCATTGGTTGTGCGTGCCGCCGATCGTGCTGACCGTGTTTGGCTTCCTGCGTGCCATTCCCGGCGGCGATGCAGTGATCAACGTGGCGACCGTGGCCGGCCTGCTGACCCTGGTTTATTACGCCTTGCTGTCCTGGCGACTGATGCTCGGTCTGGTGCCGCTGATGACCATCGTGCTGAGCCTGGCGCAGCTCAGTTACGCCACGCTGGGCGGCTGGCATCTGCCGCTGATGGCGGCGATCTTCGTGCTGGCCTGGATCGGCCAGTTCGTTGGCCATCAGGTGGAAGGCAGGAAGCCGTCGTTCTTCAAGGATCTGCAGTTCCTGATGATCGGCCCGCTGTGGCTGCTGGCCGATGTCTACCGCCGGAATGACCTGCCGCTGACGGCAAGTGACCGCAGCTGATTGCCGGCCATCGCAGCCTGCTCAGGCTGCGTTCAGGCGCTCCGGCTATTCTGGCTTCCCCGCGCGCTCTGCTCGCGAACGCTCGCGGCCGGCTGCGGTCTGAGCGGCATGTCGGATAAAACCCAAAGAAGGTGATGAACCATGATGCTCCGTAAATCTGCGCTGTTCGCCTGTTCCCTCGCACTGACGCTCGGGCTGGCCGCGCCGGCCAGTCTGCAGGCCCAGGAGCCGTCCTCCGAACCGTCTTCGGAGCCTGCCATCGAGCAGGGCAGTGCCGGCGGCGACGTGCCTGCGGAAACCTACTCCCAGGAAGAAACCGTGGCGGCGGCCGAGAAGTTCTTCGGCGGCACCACCAGCGGTCTGGCCAAGACCATCGAGAAAGCGTTTTCCGAGTTGGGTCGCCCGGTCGGCTACATCATCGGCAACGAGGGCTCCGGTGCTTTCGTCGTCGGCCTGCGCTACGGCGAAGGCAACCTGGTCTACAAGGGCGGCGGCTCGACCAAGGTCTACTGGCAGGGTCCGTCAGTGGGTTGGGACATCGGCGGCAATGCTTCGAAGGTGTTCACCTTGGTCTACAACCTGCGCTGGACCAAGGACCTGTACCAGCGCTTCCCCGGCGTCGACGGCAGCCTGTATGTGGTCGCCGGTATCGGCTTGAACTACCAGCGCGCGGGCGACATCACCCTGGCACCGATCCGCACCGGTGTCGGTCTGCGCGCTGGTGCCAACATCGGCTATCTCGCCTACACCCGCGAGAAGCGTCTCAACCCCTTCTGAAGCTCGGCTTGCGTTGCCCAGAACGGCCGCCTTCGGGCGGCCGTTCTGGCTCAGGCGAGCGTGATCGCGATGCGCCTGAGCAGTTCGGCGATGTCGCTGTCATCGTGATAGATGCCGAAGCCGATCCGCAGACGATCGTCGCGGTAATCGCAGATCACTTCGGCCGCTTTCAGTTGCGCCTGCAGCGCGCCAGCCTGCGGCGTGCGGAAGCACAGGAAATTGCCGCGCGGCTGGCCGCGTGCCGGAATCAGCAGCTTGCTGTTCAGCGTCGGCAGCGACAGCCGGTCGAGGCCATCGAGAAACTGATCCTGCAAGGCCGCAACCCGGGCATGGATACGAGCCGGCGTCAGCTTCTGCGCATGCAGCCAATCCATCACTGCATTGAGGCGGTACAGCGCGGTGGGATCGTAGGTGGCGCCCATCAGCCGCAGGCCGCCATCGGCATAGCCGACCTGTACCGGGCCGGCCGACAACTCAGCGAAGCCGGCGAACCAGCCGGTATCGACCGGGCGCAGTGCGAAGCCGGGCGGGCAATGGATGAAGCTGTTGCCTTCGCCGGACATGGCGTATTTGTAGCCGCCGCTCAAGTAGAACGCGCGGTGGGCGATCGCCGATAGATCGGTGTGCACGGCCATGTAGCCGTGATAACCGTCGATGATCACCAGCGTCTCCGGATCGCGCACCGCGCTGACGATCGGTGCCAGTTCGTGCACCAGCCAGCCGCTGTTGTAGAAGCACTGGCTGAAGTAGACGAGGTCGTGCCCGCCACGCGCGGCAGCCTGCGTGTAGCGCTCGGCGAAGCTCGCGAACGGTTCCACCGGCACTCGCTCGATCAGCGCTTTGCCGGCTTCCTCATAGCGCTGCATCTGCCGGTTGAAGCTGTGGAACTCGCCGTCAGTGGTCAGCACCCGGATCGGCTGAGGCTCGATCGACGAGATCGCCCGCATGAACAGTTCGTGGGTGTTGCCGGCGAAGCAGATCGTCGACGGATCGGGCAGGTGCAGGATGGTCGCGACATGCGCCTGCGCCGCCGGGATCACGGTGTTGAACACGCGCTGCCACTTGTCGTCGATCAACTCGGCGGCGTCGAGCCAGGCCTGGGCTTGGGCATCGAAGCTGACATCTGGCCAGGGGTGATGGCTGTGCGCGGCAATGTGCAGTCGCGAAGGCCGCGCGGTCAGGAATCGCGAGAAATGCAGCTTCCAGGAATGGTTCATCGATAGGGTCTGTTGACACTTACTTTGGTCACTGCGTTGCAAGTCCCAAATAACCTATCTGGGCCGCCGGGCGAGGCGCGAACCGCAGGCCATAGCCTACCTATGGTCAAGGTTCGCAACGAAGTCC
>JAUXYM010000061.1 GCA_030694365.1 Nevskia sp.
AAGTTAAATGAACACATGTAGTTCCGTCATCCCCGCGCAGGCGGGGATCCAGTTTGGGCCTTGAGCGCTGCATCAGAACTGGATTCCCGCCTGCGCGGGAATGACGAGTGTTTTGTAAGGATTTGAAGGAAAAATGCTCTAAAGAAAACCCCAGCATCCGGCAAACACCGGATGCTGGGGTTTTCTTTGCGAGAGCGGAATCCGCTCGCCGATCAGTCGTCGCCGCGCTTCGCCGCCACATTGATCAGGTACTGGGTCAGCAGCGGCACCGGCCGACCGGTCGCCGCCTTGCCGTGCCAGGCGGTTCCGGCGATATCGAGATGCGCCCACTTCATCTTTTTCGTGAACCGATGCAGGAACATCGCGGCAACGATCGCGCCGGCTTCGCCGGCACCGACGGTCGCGATGTTCGCGATATCGGCGAATTCGCTCTTGATCTGGCCGTCGTACTCGTTCCACATCGGCAGTTCCCAGGCGCGATCACCGATCTGCTCGCCGGCAGCCAGCAACTGGCGGGCCAGCCCCGGCTGATTCGAGAACAGGCCGGAGGCATGGCTGCCAAGGGCGACGACGCAGGCGCCGGTCAAGGTGGCCATGTCGATGCAGACGCGTGGATCGTAGGTGCGCTCGGTGTAGGTCAGCGCATCACAGAGAATCAGCCGGCCTTCGGCATCGGTGTTCAGCACTTCGATGGTGATGCCGGCCATGCTGGTGACGATGTCGCCCGGCTTGCTCGCCGCGCCATCAGGCAGGTTCTCGCTGGACGCGATGATGCCGACGACATTGATCGACAGCTTAAGTTCGGCCAGCGCCGCGAACGCGCCGATGACGCTGGCGCCGCCGCACATGTCGAACTTCATCTCATCCATCTTCGCGGCCGGCTTGATCGAGATGCCGCCGGCGTCGAAAGTCAGACCCTTGCCGACCAGCGCGATCGGCGCTTCGCCCGGCGTACCCCTCAGGTATTCCATGACGATCATCTTCGCCGGCTCGCGGCTGCCGCGACTGACCGACAGCAGCGCGCCCATGCCGAGCGCTTCCATGTCGGATTCTTCGAGAATCTTGACCGTGAAGTCGTACTTCTTGCCAAGCTCGATCGCGGTCTGGGCAAGAAAGGTCGGCGTGCAGATGTTGCCCGGCAGATTCGACAAGCGCTTGGCCAGCGACACGCCTTCGGTGATCGCCTGCGCTTCCTGCAATCCTTTCTCGCCGGCCGGCAGATCGCTGCGCCGTGGCACGTCGAAAGTCAGCCGCTCGATCTTCGGCAGCACGATCTCTTCGCGTGCTTTTTCGCTACGCATCTCGTCGAAGCGATAGAACTCGTTATCGGTGGCCAGTGCCGCCTGCAGCACGTTCCAGTGATAGTCACGCCCCTTGACCGGCAGATGGGTCAGATAGCTGACGGCATCGATTGCGCCCGTACTGCGCAGCGCCTTGGCGGCCACCGAGTGCGCTTTGCGAAAAGCCGCTTCATCGAAATCGCGCTCCTTGCCCAGGCCAACCAGCAGCACTCGGTCGCAAAAAACACCGGACACGTTGTGCAGCACCACGGTACGGCCGAGTTTGCCGTCCATATCCCCCCGACGCATGATGCTGCCGAGCACGCCGTCGCTGGCTTTGTCGATTGTTTCAGCCGCTTCGGTGGTGTTGCGGCGATCAAAGATGCCGACAATGACGCAGGCAACGCGCTGTTTCTCAGGGTTGCCGCTCTTGACGAAATATTCCATTTCGATTTTTCGGTTTTTGGAAATTGGCTGGTACGGCAATCGCATCGGATGTGGATTCAGGAAACCCAACTTTACGTCTTTGAATGTAGCGAAAATTCACGATATTGCTAGCAGTTGTTTTTAACCAGAGTTCCGAATTAGGGGGCGCTTCGGTCAAAAACCAGCCTATATCGCTGATTCTAATGATTTCTCGCCAGTTCAACAGTTGCGGCAATCGCCTTGAACTGTGAACCAGTTCCTTGACTTGAATATTTGTCGAGCAATTTCAGATACTTTTGACAAACCTGTGACCGCTATCTATTTCCCGCGACCTCCGGCGCTGGCGGACGGTCGGTTAAGATACGGTCTGTAAGCACCTACTTTTAATGAACCAGCGCATCCTCGATCGTTACCTGCTCCGCGAAGTGCTGTCGGCGTGGGCGGCTGTCACTTTCATTCTGCTGGCGATCATGATCGCCACCCGTTTCGCCAGCGTGCTCGGCGTCGCCGCCAAGGGCGAGTTGCCGCGCGAGCTGCTGATGAACGTCGCGCTGCTGTCCAGCCTTCGCTATCTGGTGATCCTGATTCCGGTGTCGCTGCTGCTCGGCATCATGCTGTCGCTCGGTCGGCTCTACAGCGATAACGAGATCACCGCGATGACCGCCTGCGGCTCGGGGCTAGGCCGTCTGTATCGGCCGTTTCTGGGTTTGGCCATGGTCTTGACCGGGCTGACCGCCGCCTTGTCGTTCTCGATCGGCCCCTGGGCTGGTCGGCAGGCGGATTTCCTGGTCAAGGATGCCAAGCGGCTGGTGCAGTTCACACCATTCGAGGCCGGTCAATTCAAGACCGTGGCCGGCGGTCGCGCAGTGTTCTATACCGACGCGATCAGCGCCGATGGCCGCGATCTGGGCCGGGTATTCGCCGAGATCGAGGAAACAGCGGCGTCCAGCGTCATCGTCGCCGATCACGGCAATCAGCAGATCGACACCGCCACCGGCGAGCGGGTGGTGACCTTGAGCAATGGTCACCGCTATTCCGGCACGCCCGGCAATGCCGCCTACGAAGTGACCAACTTCAACAGCTTGACTCTGCGTCTGTCGCCGCCACCGTTCACCTACCTGAACAACCAGCGCAAGCTCAGCCCGACCGCCGCGCTGCTCGGCAGCGATGATCCGAAGGATCTGGCCGAACTGCACTTCCGTATTGCAGCGCCGGTATCGGTGCTGATCCTGGCGCTGCTCGCGGTGCCGCTGTCGCATCTGCGACCGCGCCAGGGACGCTACAGCAAGATCGTTTTCGGCATCCTCGCCTACCTGCTCTACACCAACCTGCTCGGTGTCGGCCAGGCCTGGATCGGCAAGGGCCAGATGCCGACCGGCTTCGGCCTGTGGTGGGCGCATGCCCTGGTGCTCGGCGTCGCCCTGTGGATGATCCGCCGCCAGCAGGTGGTCGCATGAACCAGCTCGACCGCTACATCATCCGCACCGTGCTGGCGCTGACCGGCCTGGTCGCGCTCGGCCTGGTGACCATCTACACCTTGGTGGTGTTCATTTCGGACATCGGCGAAACCGGCAAAGGCCGTTACGGCGTATTGCAGGTGGTGCAGTACAGCCTGCTGATGATGCCGTCGAGCCTGTACATCCTGCTGCCGATCGTGGCACTGCTCGGCGGCCTGCTCGGCATCGGCGCGCTGGCCCGCAGCAGCGAACTGACGGCGATGCGCGCCGCTGGCGTATCGATGCTCCGGATCGGCGGTGCGACCCTGACCGCCGGTGCCATGCTCGGTGCCTTCGGCTATGTGCTGGGCGACTGGCTGGGCCCGGCCGGCGAACGTCTGGCCGGAGAACTGCGCGACGACGCGCGCGGCGAACGCGGCACGCTGGACCGCTCGCTGTGGCTGCGCGACGCCGACAACATCCTGCGTATTCGCCGCCTGCTTGCCGAAGATCACGGCCGCGACCTGACCGTGTTCCGCACCGCAGCCGATGGCAGCCTGATCCAGGTTTCGACCGTCGACGAAGCCCGCTACATCGACGGCCGCTGGGTGATGACCGGCATCAAGCGCACCGAATTGACCGGCGACACGACCAAGGTGGTGAAGCTCGACCAGATCGAGATCACCGGCTCGATCACGCCGAACGTGTTGAAACTGTTCATTCTCGAAGGCGATGTGCTGTCGGTGCGCGGCCTGTACAACCTCGTGCAGTACATGGACGACAACAAGCTCGACGCCACCAAATACCGCATCTGGCTGTGGCGCAAGCTGGTCGAACCGCTGACGGTGATGGTGATGATGCTGTTCGCGGTGCCCTTCGTGGTCGGCACCCTGCGCGATTCCGGTGCCGGCCAGCGGCTGATTGCCGGCGTGATGGTCGGCATCGTCTTCTACGTGCTCAACAAGGTGTCGGTCAGCGTTGGCGATCTGTACCGCTGGCCAGCCCCGATGGCCGCCGGCCTGCCGACCTTCCTGCTCGCCATCATTGCCACCTGGCGGCTGCGCGCGTCGCGCTGAATCGGCGCTAGAGCGTTTTCAAGTTAAATGAACACATAGAGTTCCGTCATGCCCGCGCAGGCGCGGCATCCAGTTTCGGCCGTAGCGCGCCGCATCAGAACTGGATTCCCGCCTGCGCGGGAATGACGAGTGTTTTGTAAGGATTTGAAGGAAAAATGCTCTAATAATCGGGGTCAGATACAGATTATTTCCGGCTTTTCTTCTCAGCCGGAAACGGATTGGCGGGCAGCAACACCACTTCACTGCCGGCGATCCAGTCATGCGGCAGCCGGCGGCGGCCATCGAGCCGACAAGCGATCAGCGCCAGCACGACGACGATCAGCGCCAACACCGCCACCACGTCGGCATTCGGCACCAGCACCGCCAGCTTGGGGACGCGATCGATCATCCGTACCGCCAGCGGCGTCAGCACCAGCCCCCACCAGATCATCATCGCCACGTAACGCACGGCGGCGATCGGCAGGCGCAGACATTCGCCCTGCTCGCGACGCAGCTGCAGCCGCCAGGCGCGCATGCCCAGGGTCTGGCCGCCACGAGTCCAGAACCAGGCAAAGAAGCCGAAGCCGACGGCGAACAGCATCGCCCGCGTCAAGGCATTGCCAGGACCGAGATCGAACAACCGGTTCAGCGGCAGGCTCAGCAGCAGGGTGACCATCCACAGGCCGACCAGCAGCAGGCCGTCATAGATCGAGGCAGCGAAACGGCGCCACAGCGGCGCAGGCAAGGCAAGTTCGGACATGGGGTCTTGGGAAGCGAGCCGGTATCATCCGGCGATAGATCAGCCTGCTGCGCTGGGCACACCCCAGCGGCGCGGCATTGTATTCCCCTGAAAATCCCGAGGAGCTTTCCATGCGCAACATCCTGCTTGCGGCCGCCGTCGCCCTGCTCGCCCTCGCCGCGCCGGCCCAGGCCGTCGATTGCAAGGGCCACGTGCTGAATCACGATGAGAAGCGCCTGCTCGGCGGCAGCGAAAACCTCTGCCAGAGCTACGCCGGCAAGGTTGTGCTGGTGGTCAACACCGCCAGCCATTGCGGCTACACGCCGCAGTTCGAAGGCATCGAAAAGCTCTACAAGACCTACAAGGACGACGGCCTGGTGGTGCTGGGCTTCCCGTCCGACCAGTTCCGCCAGGAAGAAGCCACCGACGAAAGCATCGCCAAGTTCTGCTCGACCAACTACGGCGTCAGCTTCCCGATGTACAGCAAGACCAAGGTCGACGGTGCCGGCGCCAATCCGTTCTACAAACAGCTGAAAGCGTCGACCGGCGAAGCACCTGGGTGGAACTTCAACAAGTACCTGATCAGCCGCGATGGCAAGGTGCTCGGCCACTACGCCAGCGATGTCACGCCTTCGAATCCGGAGTTGCTGAAAGCGATCCAGACCGAACTCGCCAAGCCTGCGCCGGCCGGTGCCAGAACCGCCAGCGCTGAGTGAACCCGCTTACCAGCAAGAATATTCTTAGCTTTTTTGCATGGAATGAGGGCCAAACGATTGTTGCGCTGCGGTTGCATCCCTAAACTCCGCGTCCTTGAGCCAGAGAAAGGGTCCGTTTTTGAACGGGCCCTACAGCCGACAGGATGACCGACATGGATGACGCGACCCTCACCGTTCCGCCACTCGCTGGCCCCAGCGAAGCAGAGGTGGCTGCGCTTAACGAGCGCTACCTGCCGTTGAATTTCGAACAACGTCTGAATCAGCTGTACGAAGATTTCTCGCCATCGCAGGTGCTGGTCACCTCGTCGTTCGCGGCGACCTCGGCGTACTTCCTGCACATCGTGTCGCGGATCAAACCGGACCAGACGATCCACTTCATCGACACCGGCTACCACTTCCCGGAAACCGTGCAGTACCGACAGTTCCTGATCGATCTGTTCAAGCTGAAAGTCGAAGACGTGCGCGCCGAGGACTGGAAGCACCAGTTCACCATCGATGACAAGACCTACGAGCGCGATCCGGATTTCTGCTGCTCGATCAACAAGGTCGAGCCGCTGGAGTTGATCAAGCCGAACTACAAGGTGTGGATGTCGAGCCTGATGCACTGGCAGACCGACCATCGTGCCGGCCTGCCGGTGTTCGAGCTACGGCGCGGCGTGCTCAAGTTCAATCCAATGATCGACGTGACACGCGAAGAGCGCGACGCCTACATCAAGGAACACGATCTGCCGTTCCATCCGATGGTGGCGCGCGGCTATTCGTCGATCGGCTGCACCCATTGCACCGTGGCCGGCGACGGCCGCAGCGGCCGCTGGCTGGGCAAGCCGAAGACCGAGTGCGGCCTGCACCTCTGAGCGCCTGCCGATGAGCCGTCTGCTGATGTTCAGCGTGCTGCCGGTGCCGGCAGATGACGCTGCGGTCTGGGACGACTTCGACCGTCGTTCGGAAGCCTTCGAGCACAGCGGCCTGCCGCCGCACCCGCTGCTGCTCGAACTGATCGAGCGCGTAACCGCGCGCCATCCCTGCATCAGCAACCTGCGCGAAGACCAGATCGAGCGCAGCGTCTGGGCCGATGGCCCGCTGCTGGACAATCTGATGCACGACGTTGCCATCCTGACCATCGTGCCGGCACGGGTCGATGACGTGCTGCCGATGGTGCGTGATGCGGCGCTGGCGCTGGGATTGGCGGTTTACGATCCTGAGACTGAGGCGGTCTGGCGCCCTTAGTGCCGTACTCCCTCCCCCGTTTGCGGGGGAGGGTTGGGGAGGGGGCGTTTGAAGTGAGCGCTGCCGTCAACCGCCCCCATCCCGACCTTCCCCCGCTCGCGGAGGAAGGAGACCAGCGCCGTACCCCTAGAGCATTTTTCCTTCAAATCCTTACAAAACACTCGTCATTCCCGCGCAGGCGGGAATCCAGTTCTGATGCAGCGCTCAAGGCCCAAACTGGATCCCCGCCTGCGCGGGGATGACGGAACTACATGTGTTCATTTAACTT
>JAUXYM010000075.1 GCA_030694365.1 Nevskia sp.
GCCAGCCGGGCGGCGGCCGAGGCGCGGCTGGTCGAAGCGCGCGCGCGGCTGGCGCGCCAGGTGCGTTCGGCCTATGTCGCCGGCCAGGGCGGTTCGACGGCGCTGCTGTTGAGCCAGGAAGAGCCGGATCGCATCGGCAGGCTACTGACCTATTTCGATTACCTGAACCGGGCCAGCGCCCGGAACATGGACGAGATCGACGCCGAGATCGCTGCCGTCAGTGCCGAGCAGGTCAAGGTCGAGGCCGAGCGGACGGCGCTGCAGAAACTGCAGTCGACCCGTCAGCGCGCGCTGGCCGAACTGGAAAACGATCGCGCCGGGCGGAAACAGGCGGTGGCGGAGTTCGATGCCAGGATCGCCGACGCCGGTGAAAAGGTGAAAGCGCTGCAGGGCAGCGAGAAGGACATCCAGGCGCTGCTCGGCAAGCTGCGCGAAGCGCTGAAAGCCGTGCCGGCACCGGCTAGGCCTTCCGGTTCGAAGAATCCATTTCCGAAGATGCGCGGGGTCCTGGCCTGGCCGCTGCGCGGCAACATCCTGGCCAATTACGGAGACAGCAAGAGCGACAGCCGCCTGCTCTGGAAAGGCCTGTGGATTGCGGCCAGCGAAGGTGCGCCGGTGCGGGCGAGTGCTGCGGGGCGGGTGGCCTATGTCGGCTGGCTGTCGAGCTACGGCCTGATCGTGGTCATCGAGCACGACAAGGGTTTCTTCACCTTGTACGGTCACAACGCAACGGTTGCCACGGCGGCGGGTGAGCAGGTTGCGGCCGGCGAAGTCATCGCAGCAGTCGGCAACACCGGCGGCTACGAGCGCAGCGGCCTGTATTTCGAGGTGCGGCGCGGTACCGAGCCGCAGGACCCACGCGACTGGCTGGGCCCTTGAAGCGGACCAGCGCTGCCTCCTGGCTGAACGAAGCGGCGCGGCCGGGGTCTGCGGAAGGTGCTGTGATACATTCAAAAAAGCGCTGCACATCCCTCCAGAAGAAGTAAATTCATGTCCTCCTCGACCCGCGTTTCCCTGGCCTTGCTGGCCGGTATCGTCTTCGGTGTCAGCGCCACGCTGACCCACAGCGTGTTCGCCGAAAAGCAGTTGCCCGCCGAAACCCTGCCGCTGAAGGATCTGCAGACCTTCGTCGAGATTCTCAATCGCGTGAAAAGCGATTACGTCGAGCCGGTGAAGGATGAAACCCTGCTCGAAAATGCCGTGCGCGGCATGTTGTCCGGCCTCGATCCGCATTCCTCCTATCTCGACAAGGAGGAGTACAAGGACCTCAACGCCTCGACCACCGGCAAGTTCGGCGGCCTCGGCATCGAGGTGCAGCTGAAGGATGGTCTGGTCAAGGTGGTGTCGCCGATCGACGACACGCCGGCCGCGAAAGCCGGCGTCAAGGCGGGCGATCTGATCGTCAAGATCGACGACACGCCGGTGAAGGGCCTGACCCTGCAGGACGCCGTGTCGAAGATGCGTGGTGATCCGGGCACCAAGATCGTGCTGACCCTGGTCCGCGAGAGCGCGCCGGCGCCGCTGGTGCTGGAACTGAAGCGCGACTACATCAAGGTCGCCTCGGTCAGGGGCCGTTCGATCGAGCCGGGCTTCGGCTACATTCGCATTTCCCAGTTCACCTCGACCACCGGCAAGAACCTGTCAGAAGAACTTGCCAAGCTGAAGAAGACCGGCGAGCTGAAAGGCCTGGTGCTCGATCTGCGCAACAACCCGGGCGGCCTGCTGACCGCCGCCGTCGATGTTTCCGACGAATTCCTCAACAAGGGCGGCATCGTCAGCATCAAGGGCCGCGACGCCGATTCGACACGTGCCTTCGATGCCTCGGTCGGCGATGCGCTCGATGGCAAGCCGCTGGTGGTGCTGGTCAACGGCGGCTCGGCGTCAGCGGCGGAAATCGTCGCTGGTGCGCTGCAGGATCAGAAGCGCGGCGTGCTGATCGGCTCCAAGACCTTCGGCAAGGGCTCGGTGCAGACCATCCTGCCGCTGAACAACGATTCGGCGATCAAGATCACCACGGCGCGTTACTACACGCCGAGTGGCCGCTCAATCCAGGCCGAAGGCATCGTCCCGGACATCACCATCCAGCCGTTCAAGCTGAGCAAGCTCGATCCCTCGGAGATCGGCGAAGGCGTGCACGAGGCCGATCTCAAGGGCCGTCTCGACAACCCGAATGCCAAGCCGGACGATGCCAAGGCCAAGGACGCCAAGGACAGCAAGGCCGACGACAAGGCCAAGACCAAGGAAAACGACAAGGACAAGGACGCGAAGAAGGACGAGCCGATCAACGTCGCCGACCTCGCGGTCAATGATTACGAACTCTACGAAGCGCTGACCCTGCTGAAGGGCCTGAGCGTTACCCAGAATCGCTAGAGCGTTTTTAAATTAAATGAACACATAAAAATCCGTCATGCCCGCACAGGCGGGCATCCAGTTTGGGCCATAGCGCACCGCATCAGAACTGGATTCCCGCCTGCGCGGGAATGACGAGTGTTTTGTAAGGATTTGAAGGAAAAATGCTCTAGAGCTTCACGCGGTACAAAAGCGCCGGCCTGATCGATATCAGGGTCGGCGTTTTTCGTTGTCGTCCTTGGCTGGAATCAGCTCGCCAGCCAGCGCCACAGACCGTAGCTGATCGCAGCAATCGCCAGCGCCCCGGCCACTCGCAACCATAGCGGTGCCCGGCGCCGCGCCGCGATCGGCGCCAGCATCGTCGCGTACTCCTTGTGCAGCAGCGCGAAGTTGCGGCGGTGCGATTTGAACACTGCGTCGAAGGCATCACCGATGCCGGGAATCAGACCGCCGACAAAATCGATCGCGACGTTGCGGCCCATCCGCAGCAACACACTGCGCGGCACGCCGATACGGGCCGCGCGACCGATGGTCAGCACCGATACGCCCGCTGCCAGCACGTCGCCGGCAAACGGAATCAGGCCGGCGATCGCATCGAGCCCGAAGTGGAAGCCGGTACCGGGCACGGTCAGACAGTCGTCGAGCCACCACGCGGCCTTGTCGCAGAAGGCGACCAGTGCGCGCACCTGCTCGGGCGACGGGCCTTCGGCAATCTCCTTCACCGTGCGGGCCATCTCAGCGGAACGCCCGCACCCAGCCCCAGAGGCCGATGCCGGCGAACAGCAGGCTGGCGGTGATCGCCGCGGTCGACGGCGTGGCCGCATTCAGCGTGGCCAGCCCGTACAGCACCACGCCAGCGACCCAGGCAGTGCCACCGATCGCGGCGTGCAGGCTTTTTCGCGTCGAAGCACGCAGCTCGCTGCGCAGCGCATCGACACCGGAAGCATCGAGCGTGTGGCTCGGCAGCGCGCCGCCCTTGGCGAGAAACTTCATCGCGTTCTGCGCCAGCTCCGGCAGCGCTTCGGCGAGCTGCGGACCTTCCTTGCGCAGCCGCGCGAAAGTGGCGGCCGGGTTGATCCGGTTCCACATCCACTGTTCCATGATCGGCTTCGCGGTCTTCCACAGATCGAGGTCCGGATAGAGCTGGCGGCCGAGGCCTTCGGTGGTCAGCAAGGTCTTCTGCAACAGGACCAGTTGCGGCTGCACCTGATAGTTGAAGCGCCGCGCGATCTCGAACAGGCGCAGCAGGAAGACACCAAAGGAAATGTCCTTGATCGGTTTGCCGAAGATCGGCTCGGAGACGGTGCGGATCGCGCTTTCGAACTCTTCGGCACGGACATCGGCCGGAATCCAGCCGGACTCCAGATGCAGCTCGGCGATGCGCCGGTAGTCGCGATTGAAGAAGGCCAGGAAGTTCTCGGCGAGATAGCGCAGATCGGCCGGCGACAACTGGCCGACGATGCCGAAATCGACCGCCAGATAACTCGGTTTCCGCACGTCCGAGACGTCGACGAAGATGTTCCCCGGGTGCATGTCGGCGTGGAAGAAATTGTCGCGGAACACCTGCTTGAAGAAGATCTCCACACCGCGCTCGGCGAGCACCTGGAAGTTCACGCCCATCTCGCGCAGCTGATCGAGATGGCGCAAGGACACGCCGTGGATGCGCTCCATCACCAGCACATTGCTGCGGGTGAAATCCCAGAACACGATCGGGTGATAGATCAGCTCCGAGCCCAGCCAGTTGCGGCGCAGCAGCGAGCAGTTCGCACCTTCACGCATCAGATCCAGCTCGTCGAAGATCACCTTCTCGTATTCGGCGACCACTTCGCGCGGCCTCAGACGCTTGCCGAGCGGATGCCAGCGTTCGGCGAATTCGGCGAGCGCGCGCAGCAGCGCCACGTCCTTCTCGACCCGCTCCATGACCCCCGGCCTCAGCACTTTGACGACCACTTCGAACCCGGGATCGCCATCGTCCTGCGGCTTCAGCCGCGCGGTGTGCACCTGGGCAACCGAAGCAGCAGCCAGCGGCGTTTCGTCGAATTCATGGAACAGCTCGGCAATCGGTTTGCCGAGCGAGCGCTCGATGATTTTCCGCGCTTCGGCGCCGGAGAACGGCTCGACCTGATCCTGCAGTTTGGCTAGTTCGGTCGCTACGTCGACCGGCACGATATCCGGCCGCGTCGACAGCGCCTGGCCGAACTTGATGAACACCGGGCCGAGTTCCTGCAGCGCCAGCCGCAGCCGTGCGCCACGTGCTTCGGCGTGGTGGCCGGGCTTGCCACCCCAGAACTCGGACAGGCCGTAACGACGGCTGACTTTCCAGATCGCCCACAGGCGCGGCGTTGCCTTGATCACGAGGTCTTGCTCCGCTGCTGTTCGAGTTGCGCAAGACGCGCCTCGTAGCGATCCACGCCTTCCCGCAACGCATCGACGCTATCCATCCATTCCTCGACATCGGCCGCGCGGGCCAGGTCTTCGCTTTCTTCGGTGAGATATTCGGCGGCGTCGACGCTCAAGCGATCTGCGGCATTGCGGCCCCAGCCGAACAGGCCCTTCAGCCCGCCGACCAGCCGATGCGCCGCGCCATCGCCGATCACTTTCGCAACCAGTTCCTCGGGATCGAAACCGACCTTGGTCAGCAGCGCGTTGAAGCGGTTCAGCAGCTCGGTATCGCCGACCACTTCGAGGCCGGTGGGCAAGCCTTCGCGGCCGCTGACCGTGCTCAGCGCCAGCTTCATCAAGCGCAAGCTCGGTGCCGACACCAGCACATCAGGCTCGTCCTCGGCGACGTTGCTGACCCGCACGCCGCTCGCGATCGGTTCGATCACGAAGATCCAGCCGAGGTCTGCCGCTTCGAGAGCGATCGACTTGCCTTCGAGTGCGGCGCAGTCATCGAGCACGCTGCGCTCCAGGCGCAGGTAGCGGTTCAGCGCGATTTCAACCGTCGCGCAAATAACAGCGGGTGCAGTCATCGAAAATCGCTCATGGTCCTGCTTTTCGGCTGCGTGCCGCGAGCCGGCGTGGCTGTAGCAGCCGCTCCGCACGCATGACGTGAAGAATGAAGACGCGAGCGTCGTCGTGACGGTAAAAAACCCGGCAAGTCGGCTCGACAATCTGGCGGTAAGTCCGGACGCTCAATTCCGGCACGATCGGCCCACTGTCCGGGTGATCGGCAAGTTGCGCGACGTGCTGGAAGATTCGCTGCACCATTCGGCGTGCCGCGTCCGGATTGTCGAGCGCGATGGTGTCGGCGATGGCATCGAGATCGTTGAGCGCCGGTTCCGTCCAGACTATTTCAGCCATCGTGCCATGCGAACGGTGGCTTGCTCATGGCTCAGCCCGCGACCCTCATCGACCGCACGCTCGCCCCGGGCAATGCCTTCCAGCAACTCCATGCGCCGCTGCAAGGCCTCGAAGGATTCGACATCGACCAGATAAGCGCTCGGCAGGCCGTGCTGGGTAATCAGGATCGGCTCGCGGTCGCGCTCCAGATCAGACAGCAGCTCGGTGGCCTGGCGCTTCAGCGTGGTGACGAGTTCGGTTCGCATCGAGTGATACTAAAATGGCACTCCGACGATATCAAGCGTGGTCGCAAAGGGCATGTCAGGTGGCGTCGAAGTAGTCGTTGTCGATCCGCTTCAAGACGTAACTGCCGACGCGACCAACGGCGACATCGTGCTCGATCATCAGTGACGCGAGGCGTTCGCCGTCGATCAGGATGATCTTTGAAGTGATGACGTTGGCGTACTCGATCGCATCCTTCGTGAACGAAGACGTGGTGATGAACACGCCTTTAGAAGCGCGTTGTCCTTGAAGCGCGCCCGCGAACTTCTGGATTTCCGGGCGTCCCACGGTCCCCTCCCAACGCTTTGCTTGAAGGTAGATCACGTCAAGTCCGAGACGGTCTTCGTTGATGATGCCGTCAATGCCACCGTCGCCACTCTTGCCGATCGCGCGACCTGCATCAGATCGAGAGCCGCCGTAGCCCATCGCGACCAAGAGGTCGACAACGAGTCGCTCGAAAAAGGATGGGCTTACTGTCTTGATGCGATCGAGCAGCTCAGATTCGAGGCTTGAACGAAGCCGCTTGTAAGCTGCTTCCATCGACTCTTCTGGGGTCAACTCGTTGGCACTTGGTTCCGGGATTTCTAGGGTTCGCACCGATTCATCAGTGCTCGAATCGCGACCCCGCTGCTTGAACTCTCTGAATGCGTCGTACCGCTCGAGGATTTTGTTGTCGATTCGCGCGGGTTTCGTCGCCAGTAATTCGACGCCCACTTTTGAGATCCGAAGGATTCCTCTTTTGGGTGCCTCGATCAGTCCCGCCTGCTTCATGTAGGTCCGAGCCCAGCCCACACGACTCGCGAACACGGGATATGTGCCGCTCGGGAGTAATTCGGAGCGTGACTTTTCATCAAGTCCGAACTGATCCGCCAGTTTGTCGACTGCCTCGCGAAAGACATGCTCGCGTCCGTCGCCTGCAAGCGTCAGTAGCGGCAGCATCAGCGTCTGATAATCGGGGATGGACATGGCGGGCAAGCGCTGGTCGACTCAGTCCAATCGATAACCACGATGCACGGCGACAATCCCGCCGGTCAGGTTGTAGACCTGAACACGCGCGAGGCCAGCGTTTTCCATCATCCCCTTCAGCGTGTCCTGATCCGGATGCATGCGGATCGACTCGGCGAGGTACCTGTAACTATCCGCATCGTTGGCCACCAGCTTGCCCATCAGCGGCAACAACTTGAACGAGTACTGGTCGTAGACCTTGCTCAGCAGCTCGGTCTGCGGCTTGGAGAATTCGAGGACCAGCAGACGGCCGCCCGGCTTCAGCACCCGGCGCTGTGAGGCCAAAGCCTTGTCCTTGTCGGTGACGTTGCGCAGGCCGAAGGCGATGGTGATGCAGTCAAAAGTGCCGTCCTCGAACGGCAGGCATTCGGCATTGGCCTGCACCAGCGGCACGTCGACAACGCCCTTGTCGGCGAGGGCCGCGCGACCCTGACCGAGCATCGCGGCGTTGATGTCAGCCAGGGTGACCAGGCCGCGGGTGCCGGCCAGCTTGCGGAATTCGCGGGCCAGATCGCCGGTGCCGCCGGCGAGATCGAGCACCTTCTCGCCGCTGCGCACACCGGCAAGATCGATGACGAAGCGCTTCCACAGACGGTGGATGCCGAACGACATCAGGTCGTTCATCACGTCGTACTTGGCCGCGACCGAGGAGAACACGTCGCGGACGCGCTTCTGCTTGTCGCCGACCGCCACCTGCTCGAAACCGAAGTGAGTGGTGCCGCGTGGATTACGTTCGTCTTGCTGGGCCATGGGCGGCGGGGGAAGTCGGGTCGCGGCCATTATCGCAGTTCATCGGCTGCCCGCGCCCGGCTTTGCCGCCGTCATGTTTTCAAGCCGAGGCTCAGGCGTTGACCGCGCTCATCTGCGCCTGCGGATAGCGAGTGCCGACCACGGTGCTGGCTTCGATCAGGTCGCGGATGGCCCGCAGTTCGTCGCTGCTCAAGCGGATCGCCGCCGCCTTGGCGTTCTCTTCCAGCCGTTCGATGCGGCGGGTGCCGGGAATCGGCACGATGTTCGGTGCCTGGTGCAGCAGCCAGGCCAAGGCCAGCTGACCCGGCGTGCAGCCGTGCCGGTCCGCCAGCTCGGTGACGGCATCGACCAGCGCCAGATTCTGATCGAGGCTGTCACTCTGGAAGCGCGGATTGTGGTGCCGCCAGTCGCCGGCGGCGAGATCGCCCGGCTTGCGGATCGCCCCGGTCAGAAAGCCGCGACCGAGCGGGCTGTACGGCACGAAGCCGATGCCCAGTTCGCGGCAGGCGGGCAGCACCTCGTCTTCCATGTCACGCGTCCACAGCGAGTATTCGCTCTGCACGGCGGCGATCGGTGCCACGTATGCAGCCCGGCGAATGGTGATCGCGGACGCTTCCGACAAGCCGAGATAACGCACCTTGCCGGCGTCGACCAGACGCTGCATCGCGCCGACGGTTTCCTCGATCGGCACCGTGCGATCGACCCGGTGCTGGTAATAGAGATCGATGTGATCGACCCCGAGGCGTTTCAGGCTGGCATCGCAGGCGGCACGCACATAGGCAGGGCTGCCATCGACTCTGACGAAGCTGCCGTCGGCAGCGCGGACATTGCCGAACTTGGTCGCCAGCACGACTTCGTCGCGGCGAGTCTTCAGCAGTTCTGCGATCAGTTCCTCGTTGCGGCCGACGCCGTACATGTCGGCGGTATCAAGAAAATTGATGCCGATGTCGACGGCGTGATTGAGCACCGCGAGGTTCCGGGTGTCGTCCGCCGGGCCGTAGAAATCAGACATGCCCATGCAGCCAAGGCCGAGCGCGGACACTTCGAGATCGCCGAGCAGGCGGCGGGGATAGCTTGTTTGGATATTGTTGGTGGGGGTGTTCATGGAGTCGCTCCAGGCGTGTGTGGAAGCTGCCGGCACAGTCTGGGAGCGCGATATCGCGCTGCGTTAGCCCGATGCTGGCGCATCCTTGCCTGATCCTGCACGGGGCTGTTTGACGCCGGAGATTCGCCAAAACCGCAGCGCATAATCCGGTCACGTTCAACAGCAGGGCTTCACCATGTCCGACCAGACCACGGCGAGAATCCATCCGGCGAGCTTCGGGCTCGAAGCCCAGCAGGCCGAGCTGGCCGACCGGATGATGCGCCGCACGCCGCTCGAAGGCACCAACGATCCGGGCATTCCTGGCTTTTCGATGATGCGCATCAGCGAGCCGTCGCGGCCGCTGTCGACGGTCTACGAGCCGTCGATCTGCGTCGTCGTCCAGGGTCGCAAGCAGGCGATGCTCGGAGCCGAGCGCTATGTCTACGATCCGCTCAACTACCTCGTGGTGTCGATGAGCCTGCCGGTGGTCGGCAATGTCATCGAGGCCACTGTCGCCAAGCCCTACCTGTGTCTGCGCATCGACATCGACGCCAACCAGGTCAACGAACTGCTGCGCCAGACGCCGGTGCCGGCCGCGACTGCCACACCTCGCAACGGCGGCCGCGCGCTGTTCCTGGCTTCGACCTCCGCACCGTTTCTCGATGCCGTGCTGCGCCTGGTGCGCCTGCTCGATACGCCCGAGGAAGCGGCGGTGCTGGCACCGCTGGCGCTGCGCGAAATCCACTACCGCGTGCTGACTGGCGAACTCGGCCAGCAGCTCTGTGAACTCTGTGCGGCGGACGGTCAGGCGCAGCGCATCGCCAGCACCATCGCGCTGCTGAAAACGCGCTATGCCGAGCCGCTGCGGATCGAGGAACTGGCCGATGCCGCGCATCTGAGCGTGTCGGCGCTGCATCACCGCTTCAAGGCGGTGACCGCGATGTCGCCGCTGCAATACCAGAAGCAGTTGCGGCTGCAGGAAGCGCGGCGATTGATGTTGTCGGACGGCTGCGAAGCCGCGGTTGCCGCGCACCGCGTCGGTTATGAAAGTCCCTCGCAGTTCAGCCGCGAATATCGCCGGCTGTTCGGGGCGCCGCCACGCGCTGAGACACAGGCTCAGCCGATCTTTAGACAGGCGGGAAGCTAGGGCATTTTTCCTTCAGATCCCTACAAACACTCGTCATTCCCGCGCAGGCGGGAATCCAGTTCTGATGCGGCGCGCTCCGGCTAAAACTGGATGCCCGCCTTCGCGGGCATGACGGGCTTTTTATGGGGGCACCTAACTCAAGAGCTCCCTAATCGTCGGCTTGGTCTTCACCGAAGATTTCGCGGGTGTAGCCGAACTGCCGCAGATCACGGATGCGCTGCGGATAAAGGATGCCGTCGAGGTGATCGCACTCGTGCTGCACGACTCTGGCGTGAAAGCCCGAGACCTCGCGTTCGATCGGCACGCCGCTTTCATCGCAGCCGCTGTAGCGCAAGCGCGTGTAGCGCGGCACCAGACCGCGCATGCCGGGCACGCTGAGGCAGCCTTCCCAGCCGTCTTCGGTGTCGTCCGCAAGCGGTGTCAGCACCGGGTTGCAGAGGATCGTGAACGGCACGTCCTCGGCATCCGGATAACGCGCGTTGTGCTCGATGCCGAAGATCACCACCCGCAGGCCGAGGCCGATCTGCGGTGCGGCAAGGCCGGCGCCGTTCAGCGAGGCCATGGTGTCCTGCATGTCGACCAGCAGCGCCCGAAGTTCCGGCGTGCCGAAGGCGGTGACCGGCGCCGAAACTTCCAGCAGCCGCGGATCGCCCATCCGTAAGACGTCTCGAATCATGGCTAGCTCACCGGTTTGAACTTGCCGACGCCAAGCGCCGACAGCTTCACGACATCGCGATCGCGCGACATGCCATGTTCGGCCAGGCGCTGTTCGTAGCGCGCCCACCAGGCCGTGTGGTTGTCGGCCAGCTCGCGCAGGGTCGGCCAGGAGTACAGGCCGCTGTCGTGGCCGTCGTCGAATTTCAGTCGCACCGCATAACGGCCGACCGGCTCGACGGTGCTGATGTTCACCTCGCGCTTGCCCGCCACCAGCATCGTTTCGCCACCGCCGTGGCCACGCACTTCCGCACTCGGCGAGTAAACGCGCAAGTACTCCAGCGGCAGCGAATCGGTACGGCCATCCGGCCAGACCACTTCGAGCAGGCGCGACTTGCGATGCAGCTTGATGTCGGTGGGGACCAAGGTCTGGGTCACAGGATGAACCGGCTCAGGTCCTCGTTGCCGGCCAGCTTTTCGAGCTTCGAGTCGACATAGGGCGCATCGACGGTCAGGGTCGTGCCGGCGCGGTCGGAGGCCTCGAAAGCCACTTCTTCCATCAGCCGTTCGAGCACCGTGTGCAGACGCCGCGCGCCGATGTTTTCGGTGCGCTCGTTGACCTGCCAGGCGTATTCGGCCAACCGGCGCAGGCCTTCCGGAGTGAATTCCAGGCTCACGCCTTCGGTGGCCAGCAGCGCCTTGTACTGGTCGGTCAGCGAATGGGTCGGCTCGCTGAGAATCCGCACGAAGTCCTCGGTCTTCAGCGCATCGAGCTCGACTCGGATCGGCAGGCGGCCCTGCAGTTCCGGAATCATGTCGCTGGGCTTGGACATGTGGAACGCGCCGCTGGCGATGAACAGGATGTGATCGGTCTTGATCGCGCCGTGCTTGGTCGACACCGTGCTGCCTTCGACCAGTGGCAGCAGATCGCGCTGCACGCCTTCGCGCGAGACATCGGCACCGCCGTACTCGCCGCGCTTGCAGACCTTGTCGATCTCGTCGATGAAGACGATGCCGTTGTCCTCGGCGTTCTTCAGCGCTTCGGCGCGAATCGCTTCCTCGTCGACCAGCTTGCCGCCTTCTTCCTCGATCAGCAGCTTCATCGCGTCCCTGATCTTCAGCTTGCGGGTCTTCTGCTGGCCGGCGCCGAGATTCTTGAACATCGCCTGCAACTGGTTGCTCATGTCCTCCATGCCCGGCGGGCCCATGACCTGCATCGATGGCGGTGCGACGGCCAGCTTCAGCTCGATCTCGGTGTCGTCGAGCTTGCCTTCGCGCAGCTTCTTGCGGAATACCTGACGCGCCGCGCCGTTCTCGTTTTCACGATGGCTGCTGGCTTCACCGAAGTTGCTCGGCGGCGGCAGCAGCGCATCGAGCACCCGCTCTTCGGCAGCGTCATGCGCCTTGGCCTGGACGCGGGCGATGGCCTGGTCGCGGGTCAGCTTGACGGCGACATCGGCCAGCTCGCGGATGATCGAATCGACATCGCGGCCGACATAGCCGACCTCGGTGAACTTGGTCGCTTCCACCTTCACGAACGGCGCGTTGGCGAGCTTCGCCAGCCGCCGCGCGATCTCGGTCTTGCCGACGCCGGTCGGGCCGATCATCAGGATGTTCTTCGGCGTGATCTCGCCGCGAATCGCTTCCGGCGTCTGCTGTCGGCGCCAGCGATTGCGCAACGCGATCGCCACCGCTTTCTTGGCGGCCGACTGGCCGACGATGTGGCGATCGAGTTCGGTGACGATCTCGCGCGGGGTCATCGCGGCAGCGCCGCTCAAGCTGGACTTCAAGGCTTCGGGGGGCAGGGCATCGTTCATGTCTATTCTCGAAATCGTCGAGCGGGTCGGAAAACGCCGAAAGGCTTTATCTCACGCAGAGGACGCAAAGAACGCAGAGAAAAACCTGGGAGAAAATTCCGACGGGAATCCTCGCCTCGCTTTTTGTCTTTCTCAGCGTTCTCGGCGTTCTCTGCGTGAGAACGCTTCAAGCGGTCCGGTCTATCGTTTCGATCGTCAGATTGTGGTTGGTGTAGATGCAGATGTCCGCCGCGATATGCAGCGAGCGTTCGGCGATCTCGCGGGCCGACAGATCGGTCGAGCCGACCAGGGCGCGGGCAGCGGCGGTCGCGAACGAGCCGCCGGAGCCGATCGCCATCACACCGTGGGCTTCCGGTTCCATGACATCGCCATTGCCGGAGATCATCAGGGTGGTATCGGCGTCGGCGACCAGCAGCAGTGCTTCGAGGCGACGCAGGTAGCGATCGGAGCGCCAGTCCTTGGCCATTTCGACGGCGGCGCGGGTCAGGTGGCCGGCATGCTTTTCGAGCTTGCCTTCGAAGCGTTCGAACAAGGTGAAGGCATCGGCGGTACCGCCGGCGAAACCGGCGATGACCTTGTCGTTGTAGAGCCGGCGCACCTTGCGTGCGTTGCCCTTGACCATGGTGTTGCCCATCGACACTTGGCCGTCGCCACAGACGCAAACCTGCGTTCCGCGGCGTACGGCGAGGATGGTCGTGCCATCAAACTGTTCCAAGGTTCTTCTCCATCGAACTCGCTGGCGCGAGCGTTTGCGATGGACAAGTGATTGGGGGCCGGCGGCGGCGATTCAAGCGTTTGAAGCAGTGGCCGGTGTTCAGTGGTCGGTGGTCAGGGAATCAAAAGCGTGCTGTGCTTTTCTGCCCACTAGCCACTGCGGCCCCGCCGCTCAGTCCTCGATGCCCAGTTCCTTGATCTTGCGGGTCAGCGTATTGCGCCCCCAGCCCAGGCGCCTTGCCGCTTCCTGTCGCTGGCCCTTGCAGGCGACCAGCGCGACTTCGATCAAGGTGCGCTCGAACAGCGGCGCGGCGTGGCCGAGCAGGTCTTCGTCGCCGCTGGCGAAACGGCCTTCGGCCCACAGGCGCAGCGCTTCGTGCCAGTCGCCGGAAACGGCTGGTGCGCTGGCCGGCGCGGCCGGATAGCTGGTCGGCGCTGGCGCGGCCGGCATCACAGCGGCAACCGTCGCCACGGCAATGGCCGGCACTGGCGATGCGACCACAGCACTGGTTTCGCCGCTCGGGCGGCCGCGCAGTTCCGGCGGCAGATCTTCCAGATGCACGTCCTGGCCGGGCGCCATCACGGTCAGCCAGCGGCAGGTGTTTTCAAGCTGACGGACGTTGCCGTTCCAGTCGTAGGCCTTCAACACGGCCAGCACTTCGGGCAGCAGCCGTTTCGGCTCGGTCTTCAGCTCGCGCGCAGCGGCTTCCAGGAAGTGACGCAGCAGCAGCGGGATGTCCTCGCTGCGCTCGCGCAGCGGCGGAATGCGGATGCGGATGACATTCAGGCGGTGATAGAGATCCTCGCGGAAGCGGCCTTCGGCCACCGCGCGATCGAGATCCTGATGGGTCGCGGCGATGATGCGGACATCGACGCTGATCGGCGAGATGCCGCCAACGCGGTAGAACTGGCCGTCCTGCAGCACGCGCAACAGGCGGGTCTGCAGATCGGCCGGCATATCGCCGATTTCATCGAGGAATAGCGAGCCGCCGTCGGCCTGCTCGAAGCGGCCCTTGCGCTGCATCGCAGCGCCGGTGAACGAGCCGCGCTCGTGGCCGAAGAATTCCGATTCCAGCAGATCTTTCGGGATCGCCGCCGTGTTGATCGCCAGGAACGGCTTAGCCGCGCGCGGCGAATTGACATGCAGCGCGCGGGCGATCAGTTCCTTGCCGGTGCCGGATTCGCCGGTGATCAGCACGGTGATCTGCGACTGGCTCAGGCGGCCGATGGCGCGAAACACGTCCTGCATCGCCGGCGCTTCGCCGATGATCGCGGCGCGCGGTTCCAGCGGCTTCAGTTCCGGCGTGACGACGACGCGCTTCTGCGCGGCGCGGCGGACCAGGCTGGCCACCGAATCGACATCGAAAGGCTTCGGCAGATATTCGAAAGCGCCGCCCTTGAACGAGGACACCGCAGCATCGAGATCGGAATGCGCAGTGACGATGATCACCGGCAGCTCGGGTTTGGCCGCGCGGACCCGCTCCATCAGCTCCAGGCCGTCGAGGCCGGGCATGTGGATGTCGGTGATCATCACGTCGGGCATCGTTTCCGGCGTGGCTTCGGCTAGGGCGTCGAGCAGTTCGGCGGCACCCGGGAAGCTGCCCACGCTCATACCTTCGCGAGTCAGCGACTTTTCCAGTACCCAGCGAATCGATTCATCGTCATCGACGATCCAGACCCGGATCGGGACGCCATCCTGCAGCTTCATAACATTCATGTGGCCCATGCTTCGGGTGTTGCCTCCGGCGGCGTCCGCCACCACGCCGACGCTGGCGCGGTCAAGCGGGCTGCTCCAGCGGCAGGAAGATCGAGAACACGGTGGTGCCTGGACGCGATTGGCATTCGATCAGGCCGCCGTGGGTGTTGATCAGATGCTGAGCAATCGGCAGGCCAAGACCGGTCCCTTCTGCGCGTGTTGTCACCATCGGGTAAAAAATTTTCTCGATCATGGTCGGCGCGACACCAGAACCGTTGTCCTCGATGTCGATTTGCACGGCCAGGCGGTGACGCACGCCGGCGATGGTGAACTGGCGGCGCATCCGGGTGCGCAGGGTGATCTGCGGGTTGTCGTGCTGCCGGTCGTGCTGCCGGTCGTCGGACAGCGCCTGCAGCGCATTGCGGGCGACGTTCAGTGCCGCCTGAATCAATTGCTCGCGGTCGGCGCGGATTTCCGGGATCGAGGGATCGTAGTCGCGCATCACGTTGAAGCTGCCGCTGCCTTCGGCCTCGATCAACTGGCGCACGTGTTCGAGCACCTCGTGAATGTTGACCATCTCCTTCTGCGGCAGCCGGTTCGGACCGAGCAGGCGGTTGACCAGGTTCTGCAGCCGATCGGCCTCGCGGATGATCACCCGCGTGTATTCGAGGTGCTCGGAATCCGGGAACTCGCGTTCCAGCAACTGTGCCGCGCCGCGAATGCCGCCGAGCGGGTTCTTGATCTCGTGGGCCAGCCCTCGGATCAGCTCGCGGCTGGCGCGATGCTGGGCGAGCAGTTGTTCATCACGCGAGATGCGCAGATGGCGGTCGAGCGGCAGCAGTTCCAGCACCAGGCCGGGGCCGCTGAACTGGGCCGGCGTGACGGTCAGGTCGACGGTCAGCAGTTCGTGGCCGCTGTCATCGCCAGGCCGGCGCAGCTTCAGTTCGCGTTCGATGAAGCCGGTGCCGGTGTCGATCGCGCGGCGCAGCCGGAGGCCCTGCTCCAGCAGGTGCGGGATCGCCGTGGTCAGGGTTTGACCCTGGGCGTGCCGGCGGCTGACGCTGAACAGCGTTTCGGTGGCCGAATTCAGATAAGTGACGCGCAGCGCCGAATCCAGCGTGATGATCGCCGTCGTCAGGCCATCGAGAATGCCGGCCGGCTGAACGCGGTTCAGCACGGGTAATTTCATCCGCATCGGCCAGCAAGATGTGCGCCACGTTGGGGCGGCCTGAGAGTCACCGTGATGCCGGTGGCAGGACGATCGGCGGTTTGATGTGCACGGTCACTGGTGCTGCGCGAATCAGTTCCTTGCCCTCGGTGGTCACCACGGCTGCCGTGATGGCGTGCTCGCCGCGCTCCACAGCTTCGAACAGGTAGGCCGTCGATGCCGTCGCGACCTTGTTCTGCTGCACGCCATCGAGAAAATACAGCAGCCCCTGGGTCGGCTTGAGCGTGACCTCGACGCTGACACTGAGCCGGTTGCCGGCGTCACGAATGGTTTCGTCCGCGGCCGGCGAGCTGATGCGGATCGACGGCGGCTTGCCGGCTTCGGCGGGCAGGTCGGCCGACAAGCCCGGTGCAGGGGAGGCCGATGACGCGGCCGGCGGGCGGTAGGTCTGCAGCGGCGGCAGTTGCGCTGGCTTGACGGCGTCGGACGGTGCCCGGTCGCCGTAATGGGTCACACCCTGGCTGTCGGTCCAGCGATAGACCTCGGCCGAGGCCGGCGTCAGCCCCAGTAACGGTAGCAGCAGCAACACGGTGAGTAGGGCGCGCATGGTTGGCAAGATAGCGCCGCACGGTGGCACGCAGCAAACCGGTATCTCAGGGCTGCAGCAACGAAAATGCCCCCGTTTCCGGGGGCATTTCGCAAGCTGAACGGCACGCCTTTGATTTTGGAGTCCCCTCGCGGGGGCGGCTATTCAGGCCGGCTTCATGGCCTGAATAGCGGGGGGCCAAACAAAGGTTACAGCCTCTAAGCTCCGCTTAGAGGCTGTAATACATGTCGAACTCGATCGGATGCGTGGTCATCCGGAAGCGGGTCACTTCCTGCATCTTCAGCTCGATGTAGGCGTCGATCAGATCCTTGGTGAACACGCCGCCCTTGATCAGGAAGTCGTGGTCGGCGGCCAGTGCGTCGAGCGCCATGTCGAGGCTGTGGCAGACGCGCGGGATCAGCTTGTCCTCTTCCGGCGGCAGGTGGTAGAGATCCTTGTCCGACGGCTCTCCGGGGCTGATCTTGTTCTGGATGCCATCGAGGCCGGCCATCATCATCGCGGTGAACGCGAGGTAAGGATTGGCGCTGGAGTCCGGGAAGCGGACTTCGATGCGGCGACCCTTCGGGCTGGCCACATACGGAATGCGGATCGACGCCGAACGGTTGCGCGCCGAGTAGGCGAGCATCACCGGTGCTTCGTAGCCCGGCACCAGGCGCTTGTAGCTGTTGGTGCCCGGATTGGTGAACGCGTTGATCGCCTTGGCGTGCTTGAGGATGCCGCCGATGTAGTACAGCGCGGTTTCCGACAGGCCGCCGTAGCCGTCGCCGGCGAACAGGTTCTTGCCGCCCAGGCTCAAGCTCATGTGGACGTGCATGCCCGAGCCGTTGTCGCCGACGATCGGCTTCGGCATGAAGGTGGCGGTCTTGCCGAACTGGTCGGCCACGTTCATCACCACGTACTTCAGTTTCAGCACGTCATCGGCTTTCTGCACCAGGGTGCCGAACTTGACGCCGATTTCGCACTGGCCCGCAGTGGCGACTTCGTGATGATGGACTTCGACTTCCATGCCGACCGATTCCAGCGTCTCGCACATCGCCGAGCGGATGTCCTGCAGCTGATCGACCGGCGGCACCGGGAAGTAGCCGCCCTTCATGCCCGGACGATGACCGGTGTTGCCGTCTTCGTATTCCTTGCCCGAGTTCCAGGCGGCATTCTTGGCGTCGATGTAGACGTAGCAGCCCCAGGGGCCGGAGTCGGAACGGATCGAGTCGAAGATGAAGAATTCGTTTTCCGGGCCGAAGAAGGCGGTATCGGCAATGCCGGTCGACTGGAGATAGGCCATGCCGCGCTTGGCAACCGAACGCGGATCGCGCTCGTAACCCAGCATGGTCGCCGGCTCGATCACGTCGCAGCTCAGCACCAGCGTGGTTTCTTCGAAGAATGGGTCGATGAAGGCGGTACCCGCTTCCGGCATCAGGATCATGTCGGATTCGTTGATGCCCTTCCAGCCGGCGATCGACGAGCCGTCGAACATCTTGCCGTCGATGAACAGCTGCTCATCAATGGTATGGGCCGGAACGGACACGTGGTGTTCCTTGCCGCGGGTGTCGCAAAAACGGAAGTCGACAAACTTCACGCTTTTTTCGCTGATGATCTTGAGTACGTCTTTACCCGACATGGGGGTCTCCTGAGGGTGAAATGCGCTGGGGAAGCGGCGATTGGTGTAGCAGCAAATATGCCAGCTCAATCCGGCCTTGCGCCAAAACGGGGCATGGCCGACCGTGGAACCTCGTTCAGCCAGCCTTGCAGCCTTTCAGGAACGTGGCTTTTTGTTCGCCGGAGAAGCGTTCGCGCTCGGCGATCGAGTCGCAGACCTTGGCGCGCTGCTCCGGGGTGACGGTGGCCGGGGCGCTCAGGGTACGAGGCAGGCTCTGAGGAATTCCTCCTGCTGATCGGCCGGCATCAGCTTGGCCTGGCCGAAGCACTGGTCCGGTGTTTCCCCAGCGGCCCATGCCGCCGGCAGCAGGCTCAGCGCCAGCAGTGAGATCGACAACATCCGCTTCATGGACTTCTCCTCGATGGCGCGCGGCACGAGCGGCGGCGGCGAACGAAAATGGCTGATCGATGAGGCCTGCAGCGACGCAAAATCAGACCTGCCGAGACCGGCGATGAGCGTAGCACGAGCCCCGAAAGCCCCGCCGCCATTGGCTATACTCGCGGCCCTTCCGGCTGCAGTTCAGAGGACCGGAACCCCGCAGCCGCAGCCGTCGAAGCGCAAGAAAATCATGACTTTCCAGGATCTCATCTTCACCTTGCAGACCTTCTGGGCGAAGCAGGGCTGCGTCATCGTCCAGCCGCTGGACATGGAGGTCGGCGCTGGCACCTTTCATCCGTCGACCTTCCTGCGCGCGATCGGCCCGGAGCCGTGGAATGCCGCCTACGTGCAACCCAGTCGCCGCCCGACCGACGGCCGCTATGGCGACAACCCGAACCGTCTCCAGCACTACTACCAGTTCCAGGTGCTGATGAAGCCGAGCCCGCCGGATATCCAGAATCTGTATCTGGAATCTCTGAAGCTGCTCGGATTCGACCCGCTGGTTCACGATATCCGCTTCGTCGAAGACAACTGGGAAAGCCCGACCCTGGGTGCCTGGGGCCTCGGCTGGGAAGTCTGGCTGAACGGCATGGAAGTTACGCAGTTCACTTATTTTCAACAGGTTGGCGGCATCGAATGCCGGCCGGTGGCTGGTGAGATCACCTACGGCCTCGAACGTCTGGCGATGTACATCCAGAAAGTTGAATCGGTCTACGACCTGGTCTGGTCGAAGCATGTCGATAAAGATGGCGGCGTTCACGTCGTCACTTACGGCGACGTCTACCATCAGAACGAAGTCGAGCAGAGCGCCTACAACTTCGAGCATGCCGATACCGCTGCGCTGTTCAAACGCTTCGATGTTGCCGAATCCGAGTGCAAACATTTGATTTCACTGACGAAACCATTGCCGCTTCCTGCCTACGAGCGGGTGCTGCAAGCCTCGCACGCTTTCAACATGCTCGACGCCCGCTCGGCGATCAGCGTCACCGAGCGCCAGGCTTACATCCTGCGGGTGCGCACCCTGGCACGGCTGTGTGCCGAGACCTACTACAACGCCCGAGCTGAAATAGCCGGGTTCGCACCGCTGAATCGCGAAAAGGCTGCCTGAACATGAACCAGACTGCCCCGCTACTGATCGAAATCGGCTGTGAAGACTTGCCGGCTCGCTATGTCGTACCGCTCGCCGAAGCGCTGTCCAATGGCGTTACCAACGGCTTGGCCAAACGCGGCGTCGCCACCGGCACTGCCCGCACCTTTGCAACGCCGCGCCGCATCGCCGTGCAGATCGATGGCGTCGCTGTGCAGCAGCCGGACCAGGCGGTAGAGCGCTCCGGCCCGGCCGTTGCCGCCGCGACCAAGGACGGCGTGCCGACGCCAGCTGCGCTTGGCTTCGCCAAGACCTGCGGCGTCGAGTTCGCGGAACTCGGCGAAAAGAACGGCAAACTGCACTTCTCGAAGCTGCAGCCGGGCAAGGCAACCGCCGCGCTGCTGCCGGAAATCTTCGAGGAAACCCTGAAATCGATGGACGAACTGGTGCCCAAGCGGATGCGCTGGGGCGAGGGCGGCAGCTTCGTGGCCACTGGCCACGTGCCGCCCGAGCGCCGCGCCATGGATGGCGCGGCCGGGGTCGTCGGGGAAGGCGGAACTCGCGCCAGGGATGGCGGGGAAAGCCTTGTATGGAAGGAAGAAACCTTCGTCCGCCCGGTGCAGTGGCTGACCGCTCTACTCGGTAGCGAAATCGTTTCGCTGAGCCGTTTCGGCTTGGAATCTGGCCGCCTAACTTACGGTCACCGCTTCCACGCGCCCGTATCGATCGCACTGGCGGATCCGTCGGTCTACGTCGAAAGTCTCAGAAACGCCAAGGTTTGGGCCGAGGTTGCGACCCGAAAGGCTGAAATCGAACGCCAGATCAAGGCGGAAGCCGTGAAACTGGGCGGAACCGCCAGAATCGACGCCGCCCTGCTCGATGAAGTGACCGCGCTGGTCGAATGGCCGGTGGTCATTTCGGGGCGCATCGAGGAAAGCTTCCTCGAACTGCCGCCGGAAGTCATCGTCGCGACGGTCGAGACCAACCAGCGTTATTTCACGGTGTTCGACAGCGAAGGCCGCCTGCTGCCGTCGTTCATCACCATCTCGAACATCGAATCGAAGGACGTCGCCCAGGTCATTCAGGGCAATGAGCGCGTTGTTCGGCCGCGTCTGAGCGATGCCCTGTTCTTCTGGCAGCAGGATTTGAAGCTGCCGTTTTCCGATGAAGCGCCATACACCGAGAAGCTCGCTTCGGCGACGTTTCAAAAGGACCTCGGCACCGTCGCCGACAAGCTGAAGCGCATCCACACGCTGGCGACCTTTGTCCTCGCCGAGAAGCTGGCGGAGAAGGGGGCGATCGGTGCTGCGCAGGTCGATGGCGCTGCGCGTGCTGCCAAGCGCTGCAAGTTCGATCTCGTCACCAAGATGGTTTACGAGTTCCCTGAACTGCAAGGCGTGATGGGCGGCTACTACGCGCTCAAGGCCGGCGAATCGCAGGCCGTCGCCGATGCGATTCGCGAGCATTATCTGCCGACCCAGGCCGGCACCTCGATTCCGTCGACGGTGGAAGGCCGGATCGTCGCCCTGGCCGACAAGCTGGACACCTTGGCCGGCATCTTCGCGATCGGCCAGAAGCCGACTGCCAGCAAGGACCCGTATGCGCTGCGTCGCGCCGCGCTCGGCATCCTGCGCATCCTGGTCGAAGGCAAGCTGCCGCTCGATCTGCGCGAGTTGCTGAACGGTGCCTTGCAGGAACAGCCCGCCGGCAAGCGCGACGAAGCCACCCTCAAGGAACTGCTGACTTTCGTTCAGGAGCGCCACCGCGCCTGGCGAGTCGGTGCTGAGTTCGACGGCCGCCCGGTGACCGTCGAAATGTTCGAAGCGGTCGCCGCGCTCGGCATCACCCAGCCGCTCGATTTCGAAGCGCGTCTGCGCGCGATCCACCGCTTCTGGGCGCTGCCAGAAGCGGCCAGCCTCGCCGCCGCCCACAAGCGCGTCCGCAATGTGCTGAAGCAGGCTGGCGACGGCGGCTCGGACGTTGACGCCGCCAAGTTCGAATCGGCAGCCGAATCAGAGCTTTATGAGGCCCTGCATGCGGTCAACGCGGCACCGGCCAGCGATTACGCCGAGCGTCTGAAGCAGCTTGCCAGCCTGAAGGCACCGGTCGATGCCTTCTTCACCGGCGTGATGGTGATGGCCGATGATCCGGCGGTGCGCGCGAACCGGTTGGCGCTGCTGCGGCAGTTGGATCGGGTTTGCCGCGAGGTTGCCGATATCTCCTGCTTGCCGGGCTGAACGCCCAGTCACCCGACACTAGTCATCCCCGCGCAGGCGGGGATCCAGTTCTGATGCGGTGCGCTACGGCCAAAACTGGATTCCCGCCTGCGCGGGAATGACGATAGGGTCGGGTGGCCGCATTTTTTCGGAAAGCCTTGGAGCAACCGTGATGAAACTGGTGATTCTCGACAGGGACGGCGTCATCAACGAAGACTCCCCGAACTTCATCAAGTCACCGGCGGAGTGGCATCCGGTGCCCGGCAGCCTCGAAGGCATCGCCTTGCTTTGTCAGGCCGGGTTCCGGGTGTTCGTGGCGTCAAATCAGTCTGGCATCGGCCGCGGCCTGCTGGATTTCGATGCGCTGTTCGCGATCCACGACAAGATGCAGCGCGCGCTCGCCGAACTCGGCGGCCGCATCGACGGCGTGTTCTATGCGCCGGAGCATCCTGATCAGGCCAGCGTCATGCGCAAGCCGGCACCGGGCATGCTGAAGGATCTCGCCAAGCGCCTGAATGTCAGCCTCGACGGTGTGCCCTTCGTGGGAGATTCGGGCTCCGATCTGGAGGCCGCCCGTGCGGCTGGCGCGCGCCCCGTTTTAGTGCTTTCCGGTAATGGAATGAGCACCAAAACAAAGCAAAATGCGGCTGATGTCGAGGTTTACGACGATCTTCTGGCCTTCGCGCGCACTCATATAGAGCGCGCCGCCGCCTCGGCCTGCTAAGCGGCAGGTCGTCTGAACGGCCGCCAGTCCGGCCAGAACCAGGCGACCAGCAGCAGCAGCGCCAATCCGCCCGGTAGCCAGCGCAGATCGGTTTCAACCTCCGCTGGGTGCGACAGCTTGCGGTCGTGCAGTGCCCGATCCAGCGAATGGCTGTCGATCAGGCGCAGGTAGTCGAAGCCGACAATCGTGGCCAGTTGCTGCAGATGCGGTTCGCGCAGTTCCGACAGATGCTCGTGGCTGGTGCCGCCGGTCGACGATGAAGCGCCGGCCCATTGCAGCACCTCGGTCGCTCGCCAATAGCCGATGCGCGCGCCTTCGGTATCGGTTTTCGGGATCGGCCGCGGTTCGTCGCCGCCGACGCCGACCACCCAGCCGCGCACTTCGCCGATCTGGCCGTCGTAGTTGCGCACCCGTTCCGGCGGCAGCGGCGGCGCTTCCTGGCCGTCGGTCATGAAGATCACCGTCGGCAGCGGTTTCAGCTCGCGGACGTTGATCATCGTCCACAGCAGGCCTTCCTGGATTTCGCTGGAACGCTCGAAGGCCATGCGGCCGTCGATGCCGCTGAGCGCTTCGAGCAGCGCGCTGTAATTGCGGCAGACCTCGACCGGCGCCAGCAGCATGACGATCTTGCGGCCGGCGAACACGCCCCAGCCGATGCGGGTGTCGCAGCGCGGATTCTTCAGCGCTTCGGCGACCGAGTGCTTGGCGAACTCGAGACGGCTGACCGGCTTGCCCGCGAGCTGATAGTCCTCGACGTTCATGCTTTGCGAGACATCGAAGATCACCAAGTGATCATAGGCATCGCGGGTCACCGGCAGCTTCGGCAGCCAGACCGCGGTCGCCAGCAGCCCGAACACCGGCAGCAGCAGCCAGCCACCGCCGCGCAGCGCGTTGCGCAGATAGGCGACCAGGCTCGGCCTCACGGCAGCTCGGGCTTGTCGCCGTTCGGGCGTTCGACCGATGGCGGCGGCGTGACGTCGACATTGCCGTCGTCCGCTTCCGGTTCCAGCCACAGCGCCCGTTCGAGGTTGTAGCGCGCTTCCCAGTGCTGCGGGTCTTCGTCGAGCACCCGGCGATAGGCCTGCTTGCCGAGTTCGACCAGGGTGCGGCCCTTGGCCACCTGTTCATCGCCGATCAGCTTGGCCTGGCGCAGGTGCAGATTGCCGAGGTCGTAGCGGGCGATCAGGCGGATGTCGTCACGCGGCGATTGCGCCAGCGCTTCGAGTGCTTTCAGCGCGCGTTCGTAATCCTCGGTATGGGCAATGGCAACGGCGAAGGCCAGTGCGGCTTCGGGTGTGTCGAGTATCGGCGCGACCATCCGGCCGCCGCCTTCGGCAATCAGGCTCGCCTCGGCGGCGTAGGCGGCGGCTGCCTCGATCACCGCATTGGCGCGCTCGGCGGCTTGCAGGCGCAGGCCCAATGCCAGCGCAGTGCCGGCCAGGGCGACCGCAGTCAGGCCGAAGGCGAGATGAATGGGGCGACGTTTCATGAGGTCTGGAAGCTCCGCAGGCTGAGGCCGCGATGGATCAGCAGCGCGAACGCCGCGACCATCGCCAGCCCGTAGAACAGGTGAGTGAAATCGCGGCGCGGAATCCGTTCGCGATACTCCAGCGGCAGGTTCTGCTGGCGCTCGATCTCGGCCACCGCTTTCGAGACCGCGTCCGGGTTTTCCGCCTCGAACACCTTGTAAGTCGTCGGCAAGGTCTTGAAGAAGCGGTGCATCGCCACGTCCTTGATCAGGCCGACGGCTTCCGGCTCCTTCTCGTCATCGAGCCTCGGCCAGTTCGCCGAGCGCAGATAGAGCCAGTCCAGCGCCACGCGATGCCTGGCCATGCCGTCGCGGATGCGTTGGCGCGTCAGGTCGTCGATCTCCGCAGCACCGTCGGAGACCAGCAGGATTACCCGGCTGCCGGAGTACGCGCGGCCCTCGAACTGGCTCAGGGTGGCGATCAGGCCACGGCCGAGATCGGTGCCCGGCAGGCCGTTGGAAATGCCGGCGGCGGCGATGCCGGCCTGGATCACTTCCGGCGACTGCGAAAACGGCGTCACCCGGAACGGCGCGGCACCGAACATCAGCAGCGAGAAGCGATCTTCCTTGCGCCGCTCGACGAAGCGGGACAGCGCCTCCCGGGCGACATTGCGCTTGCGCAGCGGGCTGTCACGGCGGCGTTTCGGATGCGCGCCGCGAGCCACCATCTCGTCATCCATGCTTAAAGACGAATCGAACAGCACGACGATTTCCGCGCCGCGGCCGATGCGCTCCACTTCCCATTCCGGCCGGCCGGGCCGGGCCAGCGCCAGCACGGTGGCGAGGATCGCCAGCACGGCTGCCGCACGGCCGAGCCGCTCGATCCAGCGGCCGAGCGAGTCCTGCGGCAGCCACGGCAGCGAGGAAAACGTCAGCTCTTCGCGCCGCCGGCGCAGCAGCGGCAGCAGCGCCAGCGGCAACAGCAGCAAGGCCCAAGGCTGGGCGAAGTCGAGCGGCAGCGAGGGCGCGCCGTCGATCATGCTTCGTGCTGCTTCTCGATCGCCCGCAACTGCGCGCATAGCGCGTTCGGCGACAGGCTGGTGCCGTCACGGCCACCGAAGAAGCGCGCGGCGGACTCGGCGTAGAAGCGCTCGATGACATCGCGCGCCGCTTCCAGATGCGGCGCGGCGCGGAACAGCAGCGCCAGTGAAGCCGGCTGCACGACTCTTCCGGCCGTCGCATCAAAAGCCTGGTGCAGGCAACGCCAAGCAGCATCGGAATCGGCTTCGGAATCCGGTGCGAGATGGCGCAGCTCACGACGCGCACGCGCGAACGGCAGCCGCTCGGAAGCCTGCCACTCGCGCCAGCGCCACCAGGCCAGCCAGGCGAGCAGCACGGCGGCGAGCGCGGTCAGAACCAGCTTCAGCGGATGGCGAATCGCATCGGTATCGATCACCGGCGCAGGACGGTCCGGCTGCAAGGCAGGCAGCGCGCCCTGATTGCGGATCTGTGCGGCGGTGATCGCGCCAACGGTAATCGGCCAGTCCGGCACCTCGATGAACAGATCCGGCGTCGTGGTGCGCAGCTTCAGCTTCGGCAGGGCGATGACATCGACATCCTTCGAGGCGTTGACGATCTGGTACTCCAAGACCAGCCAGCGCGTGCCGTCGGCGTGCCGCTCGATGCGGGTGGCGCGCCGCGCGATCCAGACGCCGTAGCGATCGCGCCCCGGCAGTTCGGCCAGTTCCACCGGCTGGCCGTCGACGCTGAGCTGCACCTTCTGCAGCAGCAGATCGCCGACCAGATAGCCGTAGGCGCGTGGGTTTTCGATCGGCGTGCGCAGCGGCTGGCGCGCGGCCGCTTCAGCAGCGGCCAGTGCTTCCGGCGAGGGCGGAACGTAGTTTTCGGCGACCGGCATCGGCGCGGCTGCAGTCATCGGGGGCATCGGGCTGGCCGCCGTCTCCGGAGGCGCTGCGGCTGGCAGGGGTTCGGTCTTGACTGTCGCCGCGTTGATTGCCGCCGCTTCCTCGGCGGCCTTGCGCTCGGCTTCGGCAGCGGCGGCCGCGCGCTTTTCCGGGCGCGGATCGAATACCGCTTCGCCCTTGAACGGCGGTTGGTAGTCGCGGTTCGGCGGATCCTGCGCGATGGCGCACAGCGGCGCTGCAAGGACGAAGACCAGGATGGCGCTCGCGCGGCTCATGCGTTCGCCTCGAAGAAATATTCCGACATCGCATCGGCATCGAAAGCGCCTTGCGCCCAGAACGGCCGCAGGCCGCGATTCGAGAAGAAGGTCTGCAGGCTGGCGCGGCGTTCGGCAACGGCATCGCACCATTGCTCGCGCAGCTTCGGCCGCAGCCACATCGTTCGCCGCGCTGCCGTTTCGGCATCGCGCAATGCGATCAGGCCGTTGGCGGGCGGCGGCTCGGTTTCGGCTGGATCCCAGAGAATCACCGGCACGATGTAGGCGCGGGACAAGGTATCCAGCGCTTCATCGAGCCGGGCCAGCGGGAAGTGGAAATCGGAGGCCAGGAACACCAGGCACTGACGGCCGGCAAGCCGCTGCAAGGCGTGTAGCAAGCCCTCGACCGGATCACCCCGATGGCGTTCGCCAGCCTCCGCATGCTCGACCAGCGCCGGGTTTTCGAGCTGGGCGGCCATCACGTGACCGACGCCGCGGCTTAAAGAAGCCGGCACGTAAAGATCCTCACGCTCGACGGTATCGAAGGCGACCATGCCGGCGGCATCACCCACCCGGAACGCGCTGGCACCGATCGCTCGCGCTAGATCGGCGAGCACCGCCAGTTTCGAGCGGCGCGCGCCGAACAGCATCGACGCCGAGACATCGGCGACCAGTTGCACCGGCACGCCGACTCGCTGCCGCATCACCCGCACCAGCCACTCGCCGCGCACGTCGCGGATGCTGGCGCGGACATCGAGCCGGCGCGGATCGGGGTGGCTGAACAGCGGCGCGTGGGTGACGAATTCCAGACCGTTGCCGTGGCTCAAGCCGGGATGCGAACCCGGCCGCTGACCGCCGGCGCGCATCGGCAGGCGATAGTAGAAATCCGTGGCCTGAGTCATTTCAGGGCGAGATCAGGGCGCGGGCACGCGCTCGAGAATCTGCGCGACCAGCGCATCGGCAAGTTCGGCGCGGCGCAGTTCGTAGACCGGCGTGAAGAACACGCGATGGACCATGGTCGACGGAAACACCGCCTGGATGTCGTCCGGCACCAGATAGTCGCGGCCGGCGAGCCAGGCGACGACTCGGGCCGCACGCACCAGTGCCGACACGCCTCTGGGACTTGCGCCAGCGAGGATCAGCCGGCGCATGTCGACGTTGTCGATCTGGATGCCGGCGGCGAGCGGATTGCGCGTCGCCTCCCAGAGCGCGAGCACGTATTTTTCCAGCGCTGCACTGGCTCGTACCGAGGCCTGGATGCCGGCGCCGATCTCGTTCAATTGCTCCCAGGGCAGCAGGCCGGCGGGCACCGTTTCGATCAGGCGATCGCTGTCGTGGAAGGCCGGATCGAAAGCCAGCGCGCGGCGGATCGCCGGATCGCTGGGCGTGGCCATGCGCAGTTCGAACATGAAGCGGTCGCGTGCGGCGGAGGCGAGTTCGAAGGTTTCCTCGCGCTCGATCTTGTTGCGATCGGCGAACACGGTCATGTGCGGGAAGCGGTACTCGCGATTGAACGCCGACACCGTGCGCTCGGCCATCGCCCGCAGCAGCAGCGATTGCACCTGCGGCCGGGCGCGGTTGATCTCGTTGAAGAAGAAGGTCACCAGCCGTTCGCCGTGGCGCAGCAGCGGGCCGGGATCGATCCGTGGGCGGCCCTGTTCGTCGACATAGGTGTGATAGATCAGATCGCCCGGCAGCAGATCGACGGTGCCTTCGACTCGCTCGAAATCACCGCCGATGGCCCGCGAGAACGCGCGCAGTATCGTCGTCTTGCCGACGCCGACATCGCCTTCGAGCAGCACGTGGCCGCGGGCGAACAGCGCGATGTTGATCAGCCGCACCGTGTCCGGCTGGCCGATCACCGCACGGCCCACCTCACGCTCGATCGCAAGCGCCTGGTTGCGCCAGTCCTGCAGTTGCGTATCGGCAATCTTCGACATCGCGTCGCGCTCGTGCGTGGTGGCCGCAGGCAATCAGCGCACGGCAGGGACGATCAGGAAAGCGGGATCAGCTGGAAGCAGTCGCGCGCCTCATGGGGCGGTACTAATGCTTTGAAGTTAGCGCAGATTCGCGCAACCGTGGCGCAGTGCGCGCCCCTGTGTCGACAGGCGTCAATTGGTGCGCCCGGCTGTCCCGCCTGCGTCCCACTCGCGGGGCTGTCAGAGCAGCGGCGAGGACCTGTCCGGCCCCTTGATCCGGGCATAGGCAGCCAGCGCGCGCTCGCGCGATTCGCTTAAGCAAACGATCGGCTTCGGATAGTCCTGACCCGGCGAGAACTTCGCGGCTAGCCAGATCGCCGGCTTCGCTTCCCAGGGCGCGTGCAGGCTGGCATCGGGCAGCCTGGCGATCTCCGGCACCCAGTGGCGGAGATAGACGCCGGCACCGTCGAACTTCCCGCTCTGCAGCACCGGATTGAAGATGCGGAAGTAGGGCGCGGCATCGGCACCGCAGCCGGCGCTCCACTGCCAGCCGAGCGAGTTTTGCGCCAGGCTGGCGTCGACCAGGGTGTCCCAGAACCAGCGCGCGCCTTCCTGCCAGGGAATCAGCAGGTTCTTGGTCAGGAAACTGGCGACGATCATCCGCACCCGGTTGTGCATCCAGCCGGTGGTCCACAACTGGCGCATGCCGGCATCGACGATCGGCACGCCAGTGCGGCCGCGCTGCCAGGCGCGCAGATCGGCGGCGTAGTCCTGGGCATCGCGCCAAGGGAACGCGGCGAACTTCGGATACAGCGGCTGATCCGGCGTGGTCGGGAAATGGAACAGCAGGTGATGCGAGAACTCGCGCCAGCCCAGTTCGCGGATGAAGTGCTCGATGTTGCCGGTCAGCCCCGTCACCTGCCGCTCGCCAACCAGCCGCCGCGTGTGCTGGACCAGTTGCACCGGACCGATCTCGCCGAAGTGCAGATGCGGCGACAGGCGCGAGGTCGACGCCTGCGCCGGCAGATCGCGCTGCTCCTTGTAGCGCGCCGCGCCATCGCCGAAGAAGGTTTCGGCCTGCGTCCAGGCACCGGTTTCGCCGGGGGTCCAGTCGGCGTAGAAGCCGTCGTCCCAACGGATCGTCGGCAGCAGCTTCAGTTGGTCGACGCTGATGCTGGCCGGAATCTTCTTCGGCGCCGGAATCCGTTTCGGCGCAGCAAGCGGTTCGCGCACGGCGCGGGCAGCGGCGTTGCGCCAGAACGGCGTGAACACGCGGTATGGATCACCACCTCCGGTCTCCACTTCCCAGGGCTCGACCAGCAAGGCCGAGTTGTGGCTTTCGGCGTCGAGGCCATCGTCACGCAGTGCCTGCTTGATCCGCGTGTCGCGATCGATGATCGCCGGCTCGTACAGGCGGTTCCAGTACACGGCCGTGGCACCGGTCTCCTTGATCAGTTTGCGCAGTTCGGCCAGCGAGTCGCGGCCTTCGCGGATCGTAAGCGGCGCGCCGAGTGCGGCGAGACGCGCCACATGCGCAGTCAGCGAGTGATGCAGCCACCAGCGGCTGGCCGCACCGGGCTGCCACGGCGCTTCCTCGTCCGGCGCGTGGATGTAGACCGGCAGGACCTGATCATGGCTATTGAGTGCGGCGATCAGCGCGGGGTTGTCGGCGACGCGGAAATCGCGCCGGAACCAGACCAGGGCAGTGCTCACAGGCGGCAGGAAGTACGGATCAGGAAGCGGTCGGCAGTGCCGGCAGGCGAGTACCGCACCGGCCGCAGTAGCCGGCACCGGCATGCGCGGGCGTGCCGCACTGGGTGCAGAAACGGGTGGCGCTTGTAGCGGGTGCCGGTGCAACACCAAGCGCCTGCTGCACGCCGGCCGGCAGTGCGCCGCCAGCGTTCTGCGGCGGATTGATCTTGTCGAGCACGGCAAGGCGCTGCAGATCAGTCTGCGAACTCGGCGCGATGATCGAGGCCTGACGCACGCCGAAATCGGCGAGGTGCGCGGACAGCCGTTCGGCTTCGTCCGGCAGGCCGCGGATCGACAGTAGCGAGCGCTCGGTATCCGGCCCGAAGCTGACCGTGTCGACCTCGGCCACCCACAGCCGCAGGCTCATGTCCTCGACGTTGACGATCTCCTTCTGGGTCTTCACCCGGTCCTGCAGCAAGGTGCCGATCGAGGTTTGCGCGCGCTGGTAGTTGCCGTGGGTTTCCAGCCAGTAGATCCGCGAGGTGAACTCGAAACGCCGCCACAGCGCATTGCCGCCATCGAAACCGAAGCGGGCGATCAGCAGCAGCGACAAGCCGATCAGCATCGCGCCCCATTGCTGCGGCACCTGCGCGGCGTAGAGCGCCATGCCGGCGCCGCTGGCGGTGGCGAGCAGCGCGAAAGCGTCGAGCATCAGCAGCCAGCGATAAGTGTCAAGCCGCAGGCAGCGCGACAGGCTCAGCGGCTCCATGTCGTTCGGCAACGGCTGGGTCTCTTCGATGGCATGGCCTTCGAAGCTGCCGGCCGGCGCGCTGCCGAGCGTCGGCAGCTTGCGCAGGTAGATGCGATTCGGCACCGTTTCGGTCCAGCCGCGCTGCATCTCGCGATCGAACTCCAGAAAGATCTGCCCCGGCGGCGCGTTCATCGAGATGGTGTGCAGGCGTTGCGCCATCGCGATCTGGTTCGGCCTCACCACCTGGGCGACCGCCGCTTTCAGCAGCAGCGAGGCCGCGATCAATGCCGCGACCAGGATCGCCACCGTCACCGGCACGAACTGCACGGCACCGTTGAACGGCATGCCGGCCGAGCCGATCACTTGCGCCAGCAGCACCGGGCCGATCATCGCCGCGATGATGAAGGCGACGATCGCGCGGATCGACAGCTTGCGGCCGCCGAGCGCGCCCTGGCGCAGCGGCAGCAGCACGATGGCGTTGACCAGCAGGAAGTACAGCGCCCCGACCCAGCCGCGTACCGCGCCCGAGCCGACGCCGATGATCGACACGCCGAAGCACAGCAGCAGAAAGCCTAAGCCGAGCGCGTTGTGGAACTCGGCACGCGCCAGGTACTGGGTGCGGTGCGGCGAGAACACCAGATCGCGGACCAGCGAATAGAGCAGGTTGTCGATCGCCCCGGTCGGCACCGAGTAGTTGATCGCGTTCTGGCGAATGGTTTCGCGCAGGCCGTCACCGTCCGGGCTGCTGCCTTCAACATCTTTCGGCAACTGCGGTGCCAGGCCGACCGGCTGGTTGCGGCCGAAGAAGAAGCGCAGCTGGCGCAGCGCCTTGACGCCGAACACCAAGCCGAACAGCAGCAGCACGGCTGAGATGGCCACCGGTGCCACGGCGGCACCATTGCTGCCCGCCTGCAAGGAATGGCGAGCGCCGAGCAGTGCCACCACCGCGCAGACCAGGCAGATCACCGAAGCCGCGCCAAGAAACAGGTTCTCGACCCGATGCGGGTTCGGCAATTCGAAGCGGGTCGACTCGGGGTTGTACTCGTAGCTCACGGCAGCCTCCGGCAGGGTTCGGGGCAGTGTAGCGGGCGGCCAAGTCGGGGTACCACGCAACAGGGCCGATCAAGCCAGCCGTATTTTCAAGCTGGGATCGGTTTCGCAGCGGTCGATGATCGCGTTGTAGGTTGCGATGAATTGATCGACGGTCTGCTTCTGCCTTGCCGACACGAACAGGCTCAGTTCAAGGAGGTTGGCAGCCAAGAACTGCTCAGCATCGAAGACATCGATACGCCCGGTCAGCTCGTGGATTTCGATCTGCGATTCCGCTGCGGCGACACCACCGCTGGTAGTGATGATGATCGCGCGCATACCGGAATTCAGATTGCGTGCGCATTTCCGAATCAGGGCTTCGCCCGGTGCCGTGGTGATGTGGATGGCGGTCTGATCGAGCACGAAATCGCCGTCTCGGCCGCTCACGACATCTGCCGTCGCGGCACCGTGATGCTCGATGGCGAGCTCGGGCAGGGCGAGCTGCAATTTCGCCCCGACGAGATGCTGGAGCATGGTGCCGACGACCATCACACCGCCGCTTTCGCGCTGGCGTTTGTTTGCGAGCACCAGCAATTCCCGGATCATCGAGCGCATGGAGCGCGCTACGTCATACCTCACAACGAACGGCTTCGCGTCGAAAAATTCTCGGATTCGTCCAATCCAATAGCGCTCGACCACCGAGATGTCGACCAAGCCTTTCCGGTGCAACTCGTTCAGAACGGCAACGAAGGATCGCATGACTGCCGGACCGCCACGGCTGGTGCGCCCGCCCTCTTCGGCAAGCACTTTCTCGATGCCGTGATCGCCAAGAATCTTCTGAACTGCTCCACGCCCCAAGCCCAGAACCTGGGCACCTCCTTCCGTCAACATCGCATCCGGATTGAGCGGTAAGCCCCTGTCGCGCGCACAGCGAGAAAGGTGCAGCACAACCGCTAGGCTGCCTTTCCCGGAGATGCGCTTCTCGATCCGATAGGTGTCCAGAGTGCTGCGAACGTCGTGATCATCCATGCGCTGAACGCACCAACGGGGCGAGCAGATGAAGGCCGAGGTAGCGGGCAACCGGAACGGCTACGGCATCGCCCATCGCCTTGTAGGCCTCGTTATAGGAATCTGGCAGGCGATAGGAATCAGGTGCCCCCATCAGACGAGCAGTTTCCCGTGCAGTCAGTAGACGTGCCCTGAGTTGGCCACGTTTCCTCATCACCAGCAGTTGTCGGCTGCTGCCGCCTTCCGGCGTCCGAAGACAGCCGGCGACATTGTCGAAGCGAAGCTCAAGCACCTGTTTGCCGCCGCGCGTTCGCCGATAACCAGGTGCTGTCAGACTCATTTCCGGCGGCATCGAGTCGATGATTTGCCGGTGTCTTTTGGAGATCAAAGCAAGATTGCGAGCTTCCGTCTCAGCGTCTGGGAAGGGGGCATCGGGCTCTACGATGTCAGCGAGCTTGGGCACGTTGCCGCTCGGCGATGGCAAACGCCACCACACGCATTCATCAAGCCCGCGAGTGGCACGGATCAAAGCATCTGAATGCGCCCAGTTTGGTGCGGCATCGACCAAATGCTGGGGAATTGACTGCGCCTTGTCGAACGCTACAACAAAGATTCTCGGCCGCGATTGGGGCGTCCAGTGGATCGCGTCCAGCATGAGCGCGCCGACTCTGTAGCCGCGAGAAGCCAACGCCGAATGAAGCTCGCGGTAGTGAGCTCCCTCCTTGGCTGAGACCAAGCCAGTCACGTTCTCAGCAACCAGAACTGTCGGGCGAACGCGCATCTCGTCGATGGTGCGCAGCCAGTGCCAAACCAAGCCGCTGCGCTCGGCGCGGATGCCGCCGCTGGGGCCGGCCAAGGACAGGTCTTGGCATGGAAACGACGCCCAGGAAAGTTCCGCATGCGGAAGCTCGGACCCACTCACCTTTTCGATGGACCCGAGGCAGAAATGCGCCGCATCGTGGTTGGACGCGTACACCCGTGCTTTCTTTGCGCAGATGTCATTCGCCCATACGGACCGGAAGATGCCATCCAAACCTTCAGCGACTAGGCCGCTGCCGGCGAAAAATTCGAGGAATCGGGGTTCCACGTAGCCTGGATCGGGCTCGGCGCAACGCTGGGGTGCATCGGCGAGTGAGGAGTAGAAGTCCATGGAGGGGAATCTTACGTGGCACAACGGCGTGTATACGCGATAAAAGCGGCCTGAGGAAATGGGTACTTTTTGTTCGGGGGATATAATCGTGCCCATCCATGAACACATCCCCAACGGCCGCCCTGTCGATCAACGGCGTCCGCAAAGCTTACGGTGCCGTCAAGGCATTGAACGGCATCAGTTTCGATATCCGCCAAGGTGAGTTTTTCGGCCTGCTCGGCCCGAACGGCGCTGGCAAGTCGACTCTGATCAGCATCATTGCCGGCCTGATCCGTGCCGACGAAGGCTCGATCGCCGTGCTCGGCCACGACACCGTGCGCGACTGGCGCACCGCGCGCCGGCAGCTCGGCGTGGTGCCACAGGAACTGGTCTTCGATCCGTTCTTCAATGTCGTCGACATGCTCCGCATCCAGGCCGGCTACTACGGCGCCGGCCGCGAAGTCTGGCCGTGGATCGACGAGATGCTCGAACGCCTGGATCTTTCGGCCAAGCGCACGGCGATGATGCGCTCGCTCTCGGGCGGCATGAAGCGCCGCGTGCTGATCGCCCAGGCCCTGGTCCACAAGCCGCCGGTGGTGATCCTCGATGAGCCCACCGCCGGCGTCGATGTCGATCTGCGTCGCACCCTGTGGGCGTTCATGCGCGATCTGCACCGACAAGGCACCACCGTGGTGCTGACCACGCATTACCTCGAAGAAGCGCAGGAGATGTGCGAGCGCATCGCGATCATCGACAAGGGCGTGGTGCGGGTCATCGAAACCACCGAAGCGCTGCTCAACCGCCACCCGTTCCGCTTCCTGACCTTGAAGCTGGTCGACGGTGCCGAACTGCCGGCGAGCCTGCGCGAACTGGTGACCACCGAGAAGGCCGGCGCCGTCGAGCTGAAGCTGGAGCGCGAGAAGCATCCGATCGCCAGCGTCTTCGCCGCCCTTCGTTCGGCCGGCATCGGCATCGCCGATGTCTCGACCCGCGACCCGGATCTCGAAGACATCTTCATCGAGCTGACCGGCAAGGTGCCGTCCCCGGCGGTCACCGCCAGCGGAGCCGCGCAATGAACGCCAACCAGCTGGGTTTCTACACGTTGCTGAAGAAGGAAGTGATGCGGTTCTGGGCGGTGCTCGGCCAGACGGTGATGGCGCCGGTGGTTACCGCATTGCTCTATCTGCTGGTCTTCGCCCAGGCGATGAGCGGCCGCGCTGAAGTCTACGAAGGCGTCACCTACACCCAGTTCCTGCTGCCCGGGCTGGTGATGATGACGGTGCTGCAGAACGCTTTCGCCAACTCGTCGTCGTCACTCGCGCAGTCGAAGATCATGGGCAGCCTGGTGTTCCTGCTGATGGCACCGCTCGGCCACTGGGAGTTCTTCTTCGCCCATGTCGTCGCCGGCCTGATACGCGCTGCGCTGGTCGCCGCCGCGATGCTGGTGGTGGCGATTCCGTTCGTCGATCTGCCGATCGCCCAGCCGTTGGCGTTGATCGCGATGTTCCTGCTCGCCGGTGGTTCGCTGGCGGTGCTCGGCATCATCGCCGGCATCGTCTCCTCGAAGTTCGACCATCTGGCGGCGTTCTCGAACTTCATCATCACGCCGCTGAGCTTTCTCTCCGGCGTGTTCTATTCGGTGCATTCGCTGCCGGCCGTGTGGTTCAAGGCTTCGCATCTGAACCCGTTCTTCTACATGATCGATGGCTTCCGCTACGGCTTCTTCGGCCGCTCGGACGTGTCGATCTGGCAAAGCCTCGCCTGGACCTCCGGCTTCTTCATCGCGATCTCCTCGGTCGCGCTGTGGATGCTGATGACCGGCTACAAACTGAGAAAGTGATTTCAATATGGCAATGATGACCAAGGAACAGATCAAGGCCCTGCTCGATGCCGGCCTGCCGGGTGCGGTGATCGAAGTCAAAGGCGACGACGGCCAGCATTTCGAAGCCGATGTCAGCTGGAGCGGTTTCGCCGGCCTGAGCATGGTCAAGCAGCATCAGGCCGTCTACGCCGCGCTCGGCGACAAGATGGGCCGCGAGATTCATGCGCTGGCGCTGAAGACTCGCGCGGCCTGACGCAGGCCACGTCAAAGGCGATCTCACGCAGAGAACGCAAAGGACGCAGAGGAAAGCACAAGGAAGTTTCGTTGAATATTTTCTCTGTCGGTCTTCCCGTTTTCTTCGTCAGAAACCGCTGTTGCTTTTCCTCTGCGTTCTCCGCGTTCTTTGCGTGAGAATCGCTTTTCAGATGACTTCGGACGACCTCCGACCTGAGAGTTGAATGGACAAATTCCTGATTGAAGGCAACGGCCCGCTGGCAGGCGAAGTCACTGCCAGCGGTGCCAAGAACGCCGCGCTGCCGATCCTCTGCGCCAGCCTGCTGATCGACGACGAGCTGTGCCTGTCGAACGTGCCGGACCTGCACGACGTGGTCACCACCAAGAAGCTGCTGGCGCAGATGGGTGTTGCCGTCGCCAGCCCCGGCCCGGGCCTGTTCACCGCCAACGCCAGCGGCATCACCACCTGTGTCGCGCCTTACGAGCTGGTGAAGACCATGCGCGCGTCGATCCTGGTGCTCGGCCCGCTGCTCGCCAAGCGCGGTCACGCCGAAGTGTCCCTGCCCGGCGGTTGCGCGATCGGTGCGCGGCCGGTCGATCTGCATCTGATGGGCCTCAAGGCCATGGGTGCCGAGATCGAACTCGAAGGCGGCTTCATCAAGGCCAAGGCTGCGCGGCTCAAGGGCGCGCGCATCTACTTCGATACCGTCACCGTCACCGGCACCGAAAACCTGCTGATGGCCGCCGCACTCGCCGACGGTGAAACGGTGCTCGAGAACGCCGCGCGCGAGCCGGAGATCGTCGATCTCGCCAACTGCCTGACGGCGATGGGCGCGAAGATTCGCGGCGCCGGTACCGGCACCATCGTCATCCAGGGCGTTGCCAATCTGCATGGCACCAGCCACGCGGTGATTCCGGATCGCATCGAAGGCGGCACCTTTCTCGTCGCCGCCGCGATCAGCCGCGGCAAGGTGCGGCTGGTGAAGACCGATCCGAACGCGCTCGACGCGGTGCTGGTCAAGCTGCAGCAGGCTGGCGCAAGAGTGTCGACTGGCGAGGACTGGATCGAGGTCGACATGCAGGGCCGGCGGCCGGCATCGATCAACCTGCACACCATGGCGCACCCCGGTTTCCCAACCGACATGCAGGCGCAGTTCATGGCGCTGGACTGCTACGCCGAAGGCGTCGGCACCATTCGCGAAACGATCTTCGAGAACCGCTTCATGCAGGCGCAGGAGCTGCTGCGACTCGGTGGCGACATCCGCATCGAAGGCAATACCGCGATCGTCACCGGCCGCGAGAAACTCACCGGCGCGCCAGTGATGGCGACTGATCTGCGCGCCTCGGCAGCGCTGGTGCTGGCCGCGATCGCCGCCGAAGGCACGACCACGATCGACCGCGTCTACCATATCGATCGCGGCTACGAGCACATCGAAACCAAGCTCGGTCAGCTGGGTGCGAAGATTCAGCGCATCAGATAACGAGGCCGGACGGAAAGTCCTTCGGCTAGCAAAAGGTCGGAGGACGAGGCATGAGCATCGGCATCAAGTCGCTGGGTTCGCTGTTGTTCGCAGCAGCGCTGATCGGCAGCGGCACGGCGCTGGCGGCACCGCTGC
>JAUXYM010000084.1 GCA_030694365.1 Nevskia sp.
CGAATCGCAACGCAAACGCGCCGCGCCGGCCTTGACCCCAACCAGCGCGATCTCACCATAATCCACCACACCCGCTTCGCACCTCACCAGGGGGTGGCCGACATGCTCCGGATTGCGTGGCCGGCATGAGTGGAATACTCAGAGCGGTTCCAAGCTGTGGCGACTGAACTACCGGTTCGCTGGGAAGCAGAAAACGCACGCCCTCGGCAGCTATGACGACGTGAGCCTCCGAGAGGCCCGCGACGGTCGCGACAAGGCGAAGGCGCAGCTTCGGGAAGGTGTTGATCCATCCGGGGCGAAAGTCGAGGCGCGCGCCGCCCTGAAGCTGGCTGCCGCTGACAGTTGCGAGGCGATGGCCCGTGAATGGCTGACCAAGCAGCGTCACGCAGACATCACCCGAAACAAGATCACGCGGATTTTCGAGACGGTGCTTTTCCCTTGGATCGGCAGCAAGCCGGTCTCGGCCATCAAACCACCTGAACTGCTCGCGGTACTTGGCCGGGTGGAAGCGAGGGGCAAGCTGGAAACCGCACAGCGCGCGAAGCAGTACGCCGGCCTGGTATTCCGGTACGCCATCGCTACCGGTAGATCATCAGATGATCCGTCCGCTGCCCTGCGCGGCGCGCTGGCGACCCCGAAAACCCGGCATCGCGCCAGCATTCACCGACCCGAAGCTGATCGGCCCGCTGCTGCGCGCTGTACATGGCTATAGCGGTACTTTCGTAACCGGCTGCGCCCTCAAGCTGGCCCCGCTTGTATTCGTTCGCCCCGGCGAACTGCGCCACGCGGAATGGTCCGAGTTCGACCTTGAGGCTTCCGAGTGGCGCATCCCTGCCGAGAAAATGAAGATGCAAGCCGTGCATATCGTGCCGCTGTCGGTGCAGGCGGTTGACGTGTTGCGCGAACTGCGACCGCTGACCGGGAGCGGCCGGTACGTGTTCCCTGGCGTACAGGGTCGCGGCCGGCCCATGAGCAACAACACGGTGCTGGCCGCCCTGCGCCGCATGGGCTACAGGGGCGAGGAAATGAGCGGCCACGGCTTCCGAAGTATGGCTAGCACCTGCCTGCACGAAATGGGCTGGCCGCACGACGCCATCGAGCGCCAGCTAGCGCATGCCGAACGGAACAAGGTCAGCGCCGCCTACAACTATACCGAATACTAGCCAGAGCGCCGGAAGATGATGCAGGCATGGGCGGACCATCTGGACGTACTGCGCGAGGATCGGAAGGTTGTCAGCTTGCGCCGTAGCGTGTAGCCTTTAAGCTACAATCATGGCTATCGAGCTTCGCAGCTATCAAGACGACCATGGTCGCAAGCCTTTCGATCGCTGGCTTTCCGACTTGCGGGACATCGGCGCACGCAGCCGCATCCTGCAACGACTGTCACGACTTGAAGCGGGTGTGCTCGGTGACGCCAAGACCGTCGGCGGCGGCGTGCTGGAACTGCGAATCGACCACGGCCCCGGCTATCGGGTTTATTTCGGCAGGCATGGGGACGCGTTGGTGCTGCTGCTGATCGGCGGCGACAAGCGCACGCAGGCCGCCGACATTGCCAAAGCAAAGGATTACTGGAATGACTGGAAAGACTGCTAGAACGATCAAGGCCACCAAGCCGCTGCGCGATGCGCCGTTTCGCGTCGCCGATCAGCTTCGCGATGACGGCGAAATCGCCGCCTATCTTGAAGCCATCCTTGAAGACGGCGACCCGCGCGTGATCACCATCGGCCTGCGTCACGCGGCCGAGGCATCGGGTGGCATGGCAGCACTCGCCACGAAGGCCGGACTGAGCCGAGAGACTCTTTATCGCACCTTGTCCGAGCGCGGCAATCCACGGCTCGACACCTTGTCCGCCATCCTCGCCGCGTTTGGCCTACGCCTCTCAGTGCAGCCAGCGAAAGCCGCCTGATTGCTTGACCGGCAAGCCCCGCGCCGGATCATGCGGGGCAATGAGGCGGGCCGATGGCGTGGTTAGAACACGTCATCGGCCCTGACTCGCAACATGGAGATAACCCATGCAACAAGCTGCGAAGAAGGATACTCAATCGGTGGCAGGACCGATCAATGGGGAGAAGGTTGGATTTCCCGGGTCGACCGCCGAGGTCGACTCACCGTTCAATGTTTCCGAAGGCCTCCCGTTACTGGGCGGACTTCGGGAGGCAGGGGCGCTGCTCGACAGCGCTTGGGAGATATTGAACGGGGTCGCCAACAAGCTCGACAACGGGAGCTCAAGGGCTGTGCATTTCTGGTTCTGAGTGGAGCCGCTCTGATTACCTCACTCGTCCGTGGCGTCGAAAGCCACCCGATCGCGCGATGGGATGACGGATACCACTTTGACCGGAGCACTTTCGTCGGCGTGCGGTCGGCGGCATCGTCCGAGGTGCGTGAATGAGCGCGGCAGCAGCGTCGGCGACTCCTGCGACAACGCGCTGGCCGAGACCATCAACGGCTTGTACAAGGCCGAGGTGATCCACCGAAAGCCATCTTGGCAGCGCCGCGAAGACGTCGAGTGGGCCACGCTCAACGGGGTCGACGGGTTCAACAACCGCCGACTACTCGAACCCATCGGCAACATCCCGCCAGCCGAAGCGGAAGCCGCCTACTATTCGAAAATCACCGAGTACGCCAAAGCGGCGTGACTCACACCAACGAGTCTCCGGGACACCCGGGGCGGTTCAGTAAAGTCGATACATGCTCTCGGGGGCCTCGCAGGTGGACGAGTTTTTCCAGCGTCTCAGGCAGCGCAAGGTCGTGCAATGGGCACTCGCCTACCTCGCCGCATCGTTCGGCCTCATCCAGGTTCTCGATCTTGTCGGCCAGCGCTTCGGCTGGTCCGAGGAGATCGTGCGCGTTTTCATCGTTGCGGCGGCTGTCGGCTTCTTCGTGACCCTGGTTCTGGCCTGGTATCACGGCGAGCGCGGCGCGCAGAGGATGGCGACCACCGAGGTGCTGATTCTCACTGCGTTGTTGGCGATCGGCGGTGTGCTGGCCTGGCGTTTTGCGTTGTCAACCGCCACGAGCGTCACGCTCGCGAAGTCCACGCTGGTTCCTGACGACAAGTCCATCGCAGTGCTCGCCTTCGCTGATCTGAGTCCGGGACACGATCAGGAGTATTTCTCGGACGGGCTGTCGGAGGAGCTCATCAACAGCCTCGGCCGCGCTGGCACCTTCAAGGTCATGGGCCGCACCTCGTCGTTCCAATTCAAGAACAGCAAGGACGATCCGCGAACCATCGGACAAAAGCTCGGTGTCGGCTACCTGGTCGACGGCAGCGTGCGCAAGGCCGCGGACCGCGTGCGCATCGGCGTGGCGCTGGTGCGCGCAGACGATGGATCCAACGTCTGGTCCGACACCTACGACCGCGATCTGAAGGACATCTTCGCGGTGCAAAGCGAAATCGCCGCCGCCGTGACCAGCCAGTTGCAACGCTCGCTGGGAATCGCAACGACGCAAACCCAGGTCGCCAGGGCCGACGACGGACGGCCACCGAGCGGCAATGTCGAGGCCTATCAGGCCCTGCTGCAGGGCAACTTCCACTCCCGGCGTGCCGACGCAGCCGACGAGTTCAAGGCGATGGAATTCTACGAGCGCGCGATCGCCCTGGATCCGCGCTATGCGCTCGCCCACGCCCAGCTCGCCATCTCCGCCCTCTGGTATGCCGGGACCTATTCCAACGACTCGGCCGTCGAACGCGAAGCCATCATGGCCGAGGTGCGTCTGGCGGTGACCACGGCTCTGGAACTCGATCCCGACCTTGCCCGAGCCCATTTCGCCCTCGCCCAGCTGCTGAGGATCGACCTTCGATTCGCGGACGCCGAGACGGAGTTTCAGCGTGCCGCCGAGCTCGCGCCGAATGATGCGGGCGTGATCCGCCAGCTCGGCCTGATGCAGTCCGAACGCGGCCACCTTGGTGCGGCGCTGGTCACGATCGACCGCGCGGTGTCGCTGGATCCCCTGTCTCGCGATGCGCTGTTCTCGCGAGGCCTCCTGCTGGATCTGATCGGACGCTTCGACGAAGCCGAAGCGGCGCTCCGCAAGGCGATCGAAGTCGAGCCACAGTCGGCAACGACTCATTCGCAGCTCGCCATCACCAAGGTCCACCAGGGTGATACCGCTGCGGCGATCGCGGTGGCCCGGGAGGAAACGGATCCGTTCTGGCGCCGCTGGGCGCTGGCGATGGCGCTGTTCGCGCACGGTGATCGCAAGCAGGCGGACATGGAGCTGGAGGTGCTGATCCGCGACAACGGCGCGGACTCCCCTTTCCAGGTCGGCGAAATCTATGCAGCACGCAAGAACCCTGATGATGCGTTCCGCTGGCTGGATCGCGCACTGACGGTCAAGGACCCTGGCGTCAACCAGCTCTTCACATCGAGCCTGCTCGCCGCCTATAGCAACGACCCCCGTTACGCGGCGATTGCACGCAAGTCCGGCCTGGATCCGGCCAACGCTCCGGCGCTGCTGGAGAGCTCAGTAGGGGCGCAATGAGCCGCCGCACGAGCACGCGCTGAAGCACCCTGCGATCACAACGGCGGTTCGAGCGCGTCGTCGGCATGGATCCGCTGGGCCTTGGTGAGGGCCATCCACTGATGGAACGCCAACCTGATGGCGCGACGCGGTGCCGGTCGAATCAAGAGAATCTGCGTCGGCGTGGCAATCATGACCCCGCACTCCGGAGGAATGTCGTCGGCGGTGCCGATTCCTTCGGCGAGGACGTAATAGCCCGCAACCGACTGCCTTCATCCGTCAGCAAAACATCGCGGCCAATCAGCAAGTGAACAACGGCACCGTGCCACCGTCGGCAAGTCCCGGCGTGACGGAACTCGTGCACGCGGGGGAATCGGACAATCCGGCGAACGAACTAAAGGCGGTGACGCATGAACGAGGGCAACGGCTGGACTTTGGAACGGCGGCTGCGGCAGGCGGAAGCCATTCGGCTATGGCAACCTTGGATGTGGGCAACCGGGCCTAAATCGGTAACGGGTAAGGCTCGGGCCGCGCAGGATGCGCTGAAGCATGGGACCCGGTCGCAAGCAAGCATCCATCTGTTCCGACAATGCCGCGAGCTGCTGCGCCAAACTGAGGCGTCCGAGGGGTAACAGCGAAGGTTGATGGTATCTGTGTTGGTATCGGAGAAGTTCCGATTTTTAGAAGACCCGTAGTTATTACGTTTCCGAGCGAAGTTCGATTCCTGCTCGAATCGCAGCATCGTCAAAAGAAGCATGATCAAGCTCCTGCTGATCGAGGTTTGACGACCCGCCGGATCCCAGGAGCAGCGCCACGGTGGACGCAAGTCTGAACTCGCCATCTCACTGGATCCTGCTCGCAGCGCTCGTCGCGGCGACGATCATCGATATCCGCATCCGCCGCATCCCGAATCTGTTGTCGCTCGGGGCAGCAGCCTTGGGTCTGCTGCTGGCGGCAAGCGGCTACGGAAGCGTGACCCTGGCTGCGTCGCTCGGCGGGTTGGCGCTGGGCTTGGCGGCCCTGCTGCCGCTATATCTGATCAAGGCGATGGGTGCCGGCGATGTCAAGCTGATGGCGGCTGTCGGCGCGTTCCTGGGGCCATCCGTCACGCTGGCTGCAGTGCTTTGCACGTTCATCGCAGGCGCGCTGATTGCCATCATCGTGCTGATCGCCCGGGACGGTCTACGCGAAACTGCGCAGCGCTACTGGTTCGGCATCAAGCATTTGATCCTCAGTCAAACCTGGCTCGGCGCTCGCGTCGACAAGGAAGGGCGCGGCCCGCTTCGCTTCCCTTATGCGGGTGCCATTCTTTGCGGTTCGGTTGTTGCGGTGCTGTGGTCCACCTCGGCCGGCGTCTGAATTATTTTTGCCGGCACGCAGGCCAACAGCCACGCGGCAAACGGAAAGCGATCCAGACAAGTTTGGGTTTTTCTTTGCTTCCGCCGGGATGCGGGTGTTCCGGGGCGGGATGCGCTGTCAGGTGGGCGCATGGCGGACCACCGTCGGCCTGGCGTTTCAGGCTCGTTCAACAGGCTAGATGGTGGAGACGATCGGGATCGAACCGACGACCTCGTCATTGCGAACGACGCGCTCTCCCAACTGAGCTACGTCCCCACACGAAACCTGTCGCACAACGGCGCGCAGTTTAAGCGTTGTCGCCACAAAGGGGAACCATTTTCTTTGCGGCACGTCAGCGTGATGCCGGTCGTCGGCGCAGGCGGTCCGTTGCGAGTGGCACCCCACCTTCCGCCTGCTGATGATCCGATGATTCGTTCGCGCTCCGCTTTGAGAACCTGTCCATGAACCGATTGCTGCAGTTTGCCCTGCTGTCCCTGGCTGCGTCGCCGATGCTGGCGCAAGCCGTTGCGCCGAGCCGTGCGGCGACCGATCCATCGGCGCGGCTGGCGTATCGCAGTGGCGAAGTGATCGTCAAATACCGCGCCGGCATGAAAGTTCAGGCAACCGATACGCTGCGCGCGTCACAGGGACAGCGCGCCGAAGCGCGCTACTTCGATGGCCGCTTCGAGCGCCTCAAGCTGACCTCAGTCGTCGATGTCCCGGGTGCCTTGAAGATGCTCGCCACCGACCCCGCCGTGGAGTACGCGGAACCGAATTTCCTGCGCCGGCCGATGGCGGCGATCCCGAACGATCCTCTGTTCTCGCGGCAGTGGGGACTACGCAATACCGGGCAGGCGAACTTTGTCGACGGCGGACCGGCCGGCACAGCGGGCGCCGACATGAATCTGGTCAACGCCTGGGATTCAACCGGCACCGGCCTCGCCGATCGCACCGGGCGCGGCAATGTGACGATCGCGATCATCGATGACGGCTTCGAGACCAGCCATCCTGATCTGGTTGGCAACATGGTCAGCGGTTATGACTTCGCCGACAACGATTCCGACCCCAGCCCAACCTCGCCGGAAGGCTCGCACGGCACGGCCGTCGCCGGTGCCGCAGCAGCACGCGGCAACAACGGCATCGGCATTGCCGGCACGGCCTGGAACGAAAAGATCATGCCGCTGCGTTTCGCCTACGACGTGGCCTCGGAACTGCGGGCGCTCGACTTTGCCCGGATCAACGGCGCGCGCATCGTCAACGCCAGCTTCGGCGGCCCCACCTATTCGCGGGCCGAGCGCGACGCGATCGCGGCGCTGAACAACGACGGCATCCTGTTGGTGACCTCAGCCGGCAATCAGGATTCGAACATCGACATCTCCGGTGCCAGCTATCCGGCGAACTACGCCTTGCCGAATGTGATCGCCGTCGCCGCGACCAATCGCCAGGACGGCATCGCCAGTTTCTCGGCCTACGGCTCGACGACCGTGCCAGTGGCCGCTCCCGGCCTGCAGATCGTCACCACGACACTCGGCGGCGGCTACACCGACGGCGGCATCAACGGCACCTCGTTCTCGTCACCGTATGTGGCCGGCGTTGCGGCGCTGATCCGCGATTACCACCCGAGCGCGACGGTCTCCGAAGTGAAAGCGCGGCTGATCGAAAGCGGCCAGGCTGGACTCGATCCGTCGAACCCGGCGAACCTGCGCACCGCCGCCGGCCGCATCGATGCCGACCGCGCGCTGGACCTGCCGCCACGGCCCTCGCTGGTGATCCGGCCGGTGCAGGCGAGCAGCTACACGGTGGCCTACGACAGCGGCACGGTCGACGTGCCGGTGCTGGTGCCAGCGACCGTCGAGGATGGTGCCAACGGCAACGGCAGCCTCGATCCCGGCGAGACCACCAGCTTGCGGGTGACAGTCGAGAATCTGTGGCTGGCCGCCAGCAATGTCCGCGCGACGCTGACCGCCAGCGGTGCCGGCGTGACCGTCAACAGCGGTACTGCCCTGCTCGGCACGCTCGGCGCCGGCGGCACCCAGGCGGTGGATTTCCAGGTGCAGGTGCCGGCCAATGTCAGCGGCCATCAATACCTGACGTTCTCGCTCGCGCTCAGCGCCGACGGCGGCTATACGGCAACGCGCCGCTTCATCATGGAGATCGGCAAGCTGGCGCTGGGTGGCGCTGCGACGGCGCAAAGCTTCGCACCGAGTCTGTATGACGAATTCCATACCTGGAGCTTCGATGTCAGCAGCCTGCGGGCCGGCAGCAACCGCCTGATCGTGCAATCCACCGGCGGCACCGATGTCGATATCTTCGTGCGCTACGGCGAACCGGCGCAATACAACATCGATCTCGATGCCGACGTGCCAACCACCGAGGGCGATCCGGAGCCGTTCTACTTCGTCAACGTGCCGGAAGCGCAGCGCGGCGATGCTGCGGACAACGGCGACGAAACGATCAGCATCGAAGCGCCCCGCCTCGGCACCTACTACGTCACCGTGGTCAATTTCGATCGCAGTCCAGGCGCCAGCTACACGCTGCGCGCCACCGTGGAGAACACGCCCCCACCGCTTGGCAGCGGCGGCGGAGGTGGCGGCGCGGTGCCGCCAGCACTGCTCGCGATGCTGCTGAGTGCGGCGCTGCTGAGACGCCGGAAAGCAGTCCGATGACCGCTTGTCCGGCCGTTCGCCAGCAGCCGCAACGGGAGACTGCACGCAGGGGCTTCCGCGCTTGCTGAAAGCCTGCTAAAACGCGCGCAAATCACCCATCAATGGATTGGAGCACGCATACGCATGGCTGGCAGACCGGGCAAGAAACCGCAACCGCAACCGAAGCCGTTCGACGAGTTTGCGGAAGAGGTAGAAGGCTTCGAAGACGACGCACCTGTCGTCGATGCCAAAGGCAATGTCGTGGCCAGCAACCGCTCGCGCGACTGGCGGGATGTCGAACGCCTGCGCGAGGATCGTGAACTGAAAAAACTGATCGGCGAGGATTTCGACGATCCCTTCGATGACAAGCCCGGCCGCCGCAAGCGCGCCTGAGGCCCCCAGCCAGATCGGGCCCCAGATCCGGCTACGGACTCAGCCTGCTGAGCGGATGAAATGCTGGCGGTAGTAGCGCAGTTCCTCGATCGAATCGCGGATATCGTCCATCGCCAGATGCGATGACTCCTTGCTGAAGCCTCTCGCCGTTTCCGGTGCCCAGCGCTGGCACAGTTCCTTGACCGTGCTGACATCGAGATTGCGGTAGTGGAAGTAGCGCTCCAGCGCTGGCATCCAGCGGGCCAGGAAGCGACGGTCCTGGCAGATCGAATTGCCGCAGATCGGTGACTTGCCGGCCGGCACCCAGTCGTTCAGAAAGGCGATGGTCTGCGCTTCGGCTTCAGCAGCACTGACGGTGCTGGCGCGTACCCGCGCGGTCAGGCCGGACTTGCCGTGCTGGTTGACGTTCCAGTCGTCCATCTTCGCCAGTTCGTCTTCCGGCTGATGGACGGCGATCACCGGGCCTTCGGCCAGCACATTCAGTTCGCTGTCGGTAACGATGGTGGCGATCTCGATGATCCGGTGTTCTTCGGGGATCAGGCCGGTCATTTCGCAGTCGATCCAGATCAGGTTGCGGGCAGCTTCTTCAAGGTTGTTTTTCATGCCGCGAAGCCTAGCAGGCCGATGAAAAGTCGCGTGCTAACCTGCCGCAACTTCCACGTTTTCGAAAGGTGCGACATGCCCCGCGATGGCAGCGTGCTGAACACCATCGGCAACACGCCGCTGGTGGAGTTGAGGAACCTCGACAGCGGCCTGTGCCGGCTGTTTGTCAAGCTTGAAAACCAGAACCCGACCGGCTCGATCAAGGATCGCATCGGTCTGTCGATGATCGAAGCCGCCGAGCGCGAGGGCCTGATCCAGCCCGGCGGCACCTTGATCGAAGCGACCGCTGGCAACACCGGCCTGGGCCTGGCGCTGGTCGCGGCGCAGAAGGGTTACCGCATCAGCCTGGTGATCCCGGACAAGATGGCGCAGGAGAAAATCCTGCATCTGCGCGCGCTCGGCGCGACCACGATCATCACCCGCAGCGATGTCGGCAAGGGCCATCCGGAGTACTACCAGGACATCGCCGAACGACTCGCGCGCGAGACGCCGAACAGCTTCTACGTCAACCAGTTCGCCAACCCGGCAAACCCGCTGGCCCATGAAGCAAGCACCGGCCCGGAGATCTGGGCGCAGACCGGGCAGATGTGCGACGCCGTGGTCGTCGGCGTCGGCTCCGGTGGCACCCTGACGGGCCTCGGCCGCTACTTCGCGAGAGTCGCGCCGCATCTGGAAATGGTGCTGGCCGATCCCAAGGGCTCGATCCTCGAACCGCTGGTCGAGCGCAACGAACAGATCACGCCAGGTTCCTGGCTGGTCGAAGGTATCGGCGAGGATTTTATTCCACCGAACTGCGAACTCGGCTATGCCAGGAAGGCCTACGCGATTCCGGACGCCGAAAGCTTCCTGACCGCGCGCGAGCTGCTGGCCAAGGAAGGTCTGCTCGGCGGTTCATCGACCGGCACCCTGCTCGCCGCCGCGCTGCGCTACTGCCGCGCGCAGACCGCACCGAAGCGGGTCGTCACTTTCGTCTGCGACAGCGGCAACAAATATCTGAGCAAGATGTACAACGATCACTGGATGTTCGAGCAGGGCCTGCTGCCACGGCCGCGCCACGGCAACCTCGTCGACCTGATCGTGCGTCGCTACCAGGAAGGCGGCGCGGTGACTCTGAAGCCCGACGACACGCTGCTGCTCGCCTACCGGCGCATGAAGCTGTTCGACGTCTCGCAAGTGCCGGTGATGGACGGCGCGCGCGTGGTCGGCATCATCGACGAATCCGATCTGTTGCTGCATGTGCAGGCCGGCTCGGCGCACTTCAACGACGCGGTGTCGACGGCGATGGTGGCCAAGGTCGAAACCATCCGGCCGGATGCGCCGATGGCTGCACTGATCGACTTGTTCCGGCGCGATCATGTCGCCGTGGTCGCCGATGCCGAGGGCGCCTTCATCGGCCTGATCACCAAGATCGATCTGCTCAACTACCTGCGCCAGCAGACCTGAACCCCCTGCCCTTCTTTCCGGAGCCCGCATGCGCCGCATCACGCTGTCCCTCGACGAAACCCTGGCCGATCAATTCGACGCCTGGGCCGACCGTCACGGCTACGAAAACCGCTCCGAAGCGTTCCGCGATCTGCTTCGCGGCCGGCTCGAGAACGAGCGCATCGACGACGGCAAGGCCTCGCATTGCGTGGCGACCGTGTCCTACGTCTACAACCATCACGAGCGGCAACTGGCGAGCCGCCTGGCCGAGCATCAGCACAGTCATCACGGCCTGAGCATGGCGACGATGCATGTGCATCTGGATCACGACAACTGCCTGGAAACGATGGCGCTGCGTGGGCCCTTACCGCAGGTGAAAACCTTCGCCGAATCGCTGATCGCCGAACGCGGCGTCCGCCACGGCCATCTGCACCTTGTGCCAGTGGCGCTGGAAATCTCCCGAGTGCATGGTGAGGCCCATGTGCACCTGAGCCCGATCAGCTGACGCCAACAACTGCGCCAGAAAAAGAAAAGCCGCCTTTCGGCGGCCAACGCTTCATCGGGGGAGAAAGCGAAGCCTTTATCTCACTGCCGGAAGTGCTTCGCGCATCGCGCGCGGTGAACGGCAGCATCCGGCGGACGAAGCGGCGTCACCGTGCTGACACGGCCCCGGCCTACGCTCTCGAACGCAGTCGTTGTTCAAATTTCTGTATAGCGGCCGCCGACGACATCGCGAAGCCGGTTATTCGCGAGCATCTCGGCGTGCGAGGACCAGAGCGGCACGTGCCAATCGATCAAATTCGCTCCTGTTCCGCCGGCACCCCGGCGCAGAACGGCTTCCACGCTTCTAGCACGTGCTTCAGCAACGCAGAGGTTGAAAGCTTCGCCCAGTTCACCCTCGGCCGGCTTGTACCGTTTGACACACTCCAGGTCTTTCAAGTCCTTCTCGGGGGGCCTGGCTCGTCGAGGCGAAGCCGAGTGCATATTCCGCGGAAGTCGGTCCAGAGTTCCGGCGCAAGCCGGTCCACGATTCCGCGTGATGCCGGTCCAGTGGTGAGCGGGACGGATGTACTGTTGTTGAAGGGATGAGACGGTGTCAATCCGCAGTGGTGCTGGC
>JAUXYM010000101.1 GCA_030694365.1 Nevskia sp.
CAACGAACTGCATGATGCCGACTCAATAATCAAAACATATTGATTCTGTTATTGATCCGGCTGCTGCCGCACTCGTCTGAGCAGACTGCCCTCGACTCGATCGTCGCGCCAGCGTTCAATATCAAGCAGCCGGATCAATAATCATCTATTTTTCAGGGCACCTATCGGCAGCGGCCGGGGGCATCAATCTGCCTCATGTGCCGCTCGATTGCCAGAACACGATGGCTTACCGAAATTGACCGAGAAGCGATCTCCCGCAGAGATCGCAAAGACGCAGAAGAAAACAAGACAAACAAATAAAAGCTTGTTCCAAGAATCTTATGCCGTCTTGATTAGCAATGAAGCTCAGCCAAGAGCCTTTCTGGTCTCCCCTCTCCCTCTGGGAGAGGGGCTGGGGGGTGAGGGACTCTCAACAAAGGGCTTCCTTCGCCGGGAAGCCCCTCATCCCAACCCTTCTCCCGAAGGGAGAAGGGCTTTTTGCGAATGGGCTGAGCTTGCTTGCTAATCAGGTATGCCGTTGCCGTTGCCGTTCTCTTCGTCTTTGCGATCTCTGCGTGAGACCCGCTGTTTCTCAGCCCAGCAGCACCAACCCGCCCCAGAGCGCAGCCGCCGCGAACACGCCGGCGACCAAATCATCGACCATGATCCCGATGCCGCCCTGCATCCGGGCATCAAGCCAGCTGATCGGCCAGGGCTTCCAGATATCGAAGATGCGAAACAGCAGGAACGCGGCGATCAGTCCGGGCCACAGTCCGTGACGGTTCAGCGCCAGCACCGGCAGCAAGGGCGCGGCGGCGATCAGGTAGCCAACGATTTCATCGAAGACGATGCCGCCGTAGTCGTGTACGCCCAAACGCCGGGCCGATTCGCCGCAGACCCAGCAACCGAAGATCGACAGCACGACGGTCAGCGCGATGAAGGCCGGCAGGCTCAGATGCATCATCGCCAGGAACAGCGGAATGCCGACCACGGTGCCGGCGGTGCCCGGCCCTTTCGGCATCAGGCCGCTGCCGAAGCCGAACGCCAGCAGATGCACCGGCGAAGTCATGATCTCGCGGGCGTTCGGGTGCCAGGCGTTGCGGGCCGATTTCGATTTCATGCTCAGCGTGCTCCCTCATCCCCAACGAACTCTGGACCGTGGGCTTCAACCAGCGCATCAGCAGTGATTGCACTGCCCCACAAGTGGCTGCCGACACGGTTCATCTGCGGCAACGCGCCCGAGCTGTACCAGCGCAGCGTGCCCGCCGCAGGGGCGGAATCGACCACCGGCAACAGGCTGTCGACTCGCCTCGCAACCGCCTCGCCGGTATCGAGCAGCACCACGTCCGGCCCGACGATCTGCGCCAGCACCTCGCGCAGAAACGGATAGTGCGTGCAGCCGAGCACCAGCGTATCGGCCCCGGCGGCGAGCAGCGGCAGCGCGTACTCACGCAGCAGCGCCACCGTGACCGGACCATCGAGATCACCGGCCTCGACCTGCTCGACCAGCCCCGGACAAGGCTGGGTGATCACCCGCACGCTACCGCGATGGCGGTCGATCAACTTCAGCAACTTGTTGCCGGCGAGCGCAGCACCGGTGGCCAGCACGCCGATGACGCCGGAGCGCGTACGGGCAACGGCCGGCTTCACCGCCGGCTCCATGCCGACGAAAGGCACCGAGTAGTTGGCGCGCAGATATTCGACGGCGGCGATCGTCGCGGTATTGCAGGCGACGACAATCAGCCGTGCGCCCTGCGCGAGCAGGAAATCGGTGATCACCGTCGCCCGCTCGATGATCTGGTCGGCGGACTTCACGCCATACGGGCAATGGCCGGAATCGGCGACGTAGATCGTCGACAAATCCGGCCGCCTGGCGACGATCTCGCGCAGCACCGACAGGCCACCAAGGCCGGAATCGAAAACACCGATCACCAGATGTTTGTCAGCGGCCATCGAAGTGCTGATAGCCCTGCAGTTCAGGTTTCAGCCGCGCGCCATCGGCGGCCTGCCAGCGCAAGCCGGGTTCGGCGCTGATCGTGCCGATCACCGTCAGCGGCAACGGTGCGATGGCCGCTCGTGCTGCAGCCAGATGATCCGGCGGCAGGCAGACGCAGAGTTCGTAGTCATCACCGCCTGCGGCCTGCAAGGCGAGCCGGTCGCGGGCTTCGGCCTGCCGGGCGAAGGCTTCGGACATCGGCAGCGCATCCGCCTGAAGATCGGCACCGACGCCACTGGCCGCCAGCACATGGCCGAGATCGCCGGCGAGGCCGTCGGACAAATCGATCGCGGCAGTCGCGAGGCCAGGTAAAGCGAGGCCGGCTTCGAGCCGTGGCGTTGGCCGATCGAGCCGCGCGCGCAGTGCGACGAGATCGTGTTCGCTCTGCGCGCAGGGCGAGCGGCTTGCAAAGCCGTTCAGTCGCAGACCGAGCGCGGCATCGCCGAGCGTGCCGGTGACGCAGACGAGATCGCCGGGCCTGGCAGCGTCACGGCGCAGCGCCGTACCTGTGGGCACCGAGCCAACGGCGGTGATCGTGATCGACAGATTGCCGCGCGTGGTGTCACCCCCGACCAGCGCAATACCGTGCTTGCGCGCCAAACTGCCCAGGCCGTCTGCGAAGCCGGCGAGCCAGACTTCATCAGGGTCCGGCAGGGTCAGCGCCAGCAGAAACCACAGCGGCGCAGCCCCCATCGCCGCGAGGTCGGACAGGTTCACCGCCAGCGCTTTCCAGCCGATGTCGAACGACGCGGTGGCTAGCGGAAAATGCCGGCCGGCGACCAGGGTGTCGCTGGTCATCAGCAGTTCGTGGCCCGGTGGTGGGGCGAGGATCGCGGCATCGTCGCCGATGCCGAGCACCACGCCTGCGGCCGCTGGGCTCAGCGGCGCGAAGTAACGGCGAATCAGCGCGAACTCGTCCATGGATCGGGCGAGTGCCTTGGCTTAGCCGCCGATTTCGGTGGCCCGCACCTGGCGCGCGATCTTGTCGAGCACGCCGTTGACGAACTTGTAGCCGTCCTCGGCGCCGAACACCTTGGCCAGGTTCACGGCTTCGTTGACGACCACGCGATACGGCACTTCCGGCCGATTGTTCAGCTCGTACACGGCCATCAGCAGCACCGCGTATTCGACCGGATCGAGCTGGTTCAGCGGGCGATCGAGATGCGGCACGATCTGCGTGGTCAGCGGCGCGGCATCGGCCACCGTGCCACGCAGCAGTTCACCGAAGTATTCCGGGTCGGCACGGCCGAGGCCGTCCGGCATTTCGCGGAATTCCTTGATCAGGGTTTCCGGTCCGGTCTGATTGAGAATCCACTGATAGACCGCCTGCACGGTCAGGCGCCGGGCCAAGCCGCGGCGGCTGGTCGGGTTGACGCCTAAGCTGGCAGCACTGCTTGGAGCGTGGCTGGGCAGAGGCTCAGACATCGATCGAATCCAGCAGGCGGATCATCTCGAGCATCGCGGCGGCGGCTTCATAGCCCTTGTTTTCCTTGCCCGGCTTGCAGCGCTCGTAAGCCTGTTCCGGCGTGTTGACGGTCAGCACACCGAAGCCGAGCGCCACACCGTAGATCTGTGCAGCTTCGCGCAGGCCGCGGGAGCATTCGCCGGCAACGAACTCGAAGTGCGGCGTATCGCCGCGGATCACGGCACCCAGCGCGACCACGCCGTCGAACTTGCCGCTGTCCATCAGCGCCGACGCCGCCAGCGGCAGCTCGAAAGCGCCGGGCACCATGAACGACTGCACGCTGCGCGGCGACACGCCCCAGTCCTTCAGGCACTTGTGGACGCCGACGGTCAGCGCTTCGACGACTTCGACGTTCCAGCGCGTCGCGACCACGGCGATGCGCTTGCCTTTGAACTCGCCCTTCTCCGGCGTCGGTGGCGCGGCGTAGCCACTTTTATCGGCGCTTTTGTGGGCGCTCGTGGCGGCGGCGGGCTGCGGCAGTTTCACCGTGGCTTTCTGGACAGCTTTCTTGACGGCTTTGGGCACGGAGCGCTCTGCGGTGGACATCAGTGGGTGTGAACGTATTCGACGACTTCGAGACCGAAGCCGGACAGCGCCTGCATCTTGCGCGGCGCGCCCGACAGCACGCGCATCTTGCGCACGCCGAGATCGGTGAGGATCTGCGCGCCGATGCCGTAGGTGCGCAAGGTCTGCGCCTCGTCCGAAGTCTGCGACGGTGCGGTGGCGTGCGGGGTGCTCAAGGAGACGATCTGCTTGACCACATCGCGCGGCGACGCGGTCTTGCGCAGCAGCACGATGACGCCGCTGCCTTCCTCGGCGACGCGCTGCAGTGCCTTGCGGATCGGCCAGGAGAAATCACTGTGCTCGACGCACAGCACGTCGGACAGCAGGTTGCCGATATGGACCCGGACCAGGGTCGGCGCTTCTGCATCGACGGTACCGCGCACCATCGCCATGTGCAGGGTGTTCTCGACCGCATCCTGGTAGGTGACCAGGCGGAAATCGCCAAACTCGGTATGCACCGTGGTTTCGGCGACGCGCTCGATGGTGTGCTCGTGATGCAGGCGGTAGCGGATCAGATCGGCAATGGTGCCGATCTTCAAATGGTGCTGGCGGGCGAACACTTCCAGATCCGGACGGCGGGCCATGGTGCCGTCGTCATTGAGAATCTCGACGATCACCGAGGCCGGTTCGACGCCAGCGAGGCGGGCCAGATCGCAGCCCGCTTCGGTATGGCCGGCGCGGGTCAGCACGCCGCCCGGCTGGGCCATCAGCGGAAAGATATGGCCCGGCTGGACCAGATCTTCCGGACGGGCATTGGCCTTCACTGCCGCCCCGATGGTGACCGCGCGGTCGTGCGCCGAGATGCCGGTGGTGACGCCCTGGGCGGCTTCGATCGACACCGTGAACGCGGTCTGATGCAGGTCGTCGCCATAGGCGACCATCGGCGGCAGGCGCAGCTGGCGGCAGCGTTCGGCGGTCAAGGTGAGGCAGATCAGGCCGCGCCCGAAGCGCGCCATGAAATTGATGTCTTCAGCGCGGCACAGGCTCGCCGCCATGATCAGATCGCCTTCGTTCTCGCGATCCTCGTCGTCCATGATGACGACCATCTTGCCGGCCTTGATGTCGGCAAGAATGTCTTCGATCGAATCGAGCACGCGCTCGCCTGCACCGGCAGCGCGGGCTTCCGAAATCGGGTGGATGTTGCTGATCTTGCTATTCATGCTTGTCTCGCCTCCAGCAAGCGTTCGAGGTAGCGGGCAATCAGGTCGACTTCGAGATTGACCTTGCTGCCCGGCACCAGCGCGCCCAGTGTCGTGTGTTCCCAGGTGTGCGGCACGATGTTCACTTCGAACCGGCTGCCGGCCACTGCATTGACCGTCAAGCTTACTCCGTCGATCGCGATCGAGCCCTTGCGGGCGATGTAGCGAGCGATGAGTTGCGGCGCTTCGAAGCTCAGCCGCCAGGAGCGCGCATCGACGTGTTTCTCGACCAGATGGCCGACGCCGTCGACATGCCCGGACATCATGTGACCACCGAGCGGCTTGTGTGCGGTCAGCGCCCGTTCGAGGTTCAGCGGCGTGCCGACAATCCAGCCGCGAGCGGTGGTCGCGTCGAGTGTTTCGACCGAGACATCGGCGACGAAAGCCTGGTCCGGCAGCGCGACGGCGGTCAGGCAGACGCCATTGCTGGCGATCGAATCGCCAAGATTGACGCCGTCCAGATAGGGGCCGTCGGTGGCGATGGTCAGGCGCACATCGCCGCCGACCGCTTCCAGCTTTTCGATGCGCCCGAGCGCTTCGACGATTCCGGTGAACATCCTTAACTTCCTTTGCCCGCGAGACGAGCAGTGATTTTGAGATCCGGGCCGAGCAGCTCGGCCGAAGTGAATTCCAGCGCCACATGATCGGCCAGCCGCTCCAGACCCGGCAGGCGGACGAGCCCGCGGGCGGCGTCGCCGAGCAGCTTGGGCGCGGCGTAGACGATCAGTTCGTCGACGAGATTCGCACGCAGCAGGCTACCGGCGAGGCGCGGACCGCATTCGACCAACACTTCATTGACCTCGCGGGTCGCAAGAAAAGCGAGAGCGGCTGGCAGGCTGACCTGGCCATTGGCGTCGCGCAGCATGACCGCAGTTTCGACGTTCTCGGGCGCGGCAGCACCGGCTTCGGTCGTCAACCAGAAACGCCGCGCGCCTTTGCGCCAGACCTTCGCTGTCGTCCGCACGCGGCCGTGGCTATCGAGCACGATGCGATCTGGCTGCCGCCAGTTCTGCTCATCGGCAATCGGCAATCGCACCGTCAATTCGGGGTCATCGGCGAGCACCGTTTCGCTGCTGCTCAGCACGGCGCCGGCTTCGGCGCGCAGGCGGTGCACGTCCTCGCGCGCCTGCTCGCCGGTGATCCAGCGACTTTCGCCATTGGCCATCGCGGTGCGGCCGTCGAGGCTCATCGCCAGCTTCAAGGTCACCCAGGGCCGGCGGCGTTCGATGCGCGACAGGAAGCCGCGGCACAGGGCGCGGGCTTCCGCTTCCATCAACCCCGAGGTGCATTCGATGCCGGCCGCGCGCAGCTTCGCGAAACCCTGGCCGGCAACCTGATCGAACGGGTCGCCGACCGCCACGAACACGCGGGCGACGCCGGCGGCGATCAGCGCATCAGCGCAGGGCGGCGTGCGGCCATGATGGGCGCAAGGTTCCAGGCTTACGTAGACATCGGTACCACGCGCCAGCTCGCCAGCCGCCCGCAGCGCGAACACTTCGGCGTGCGGTTCACCGGCCCGTTGATGCCAGCCTTCACCAACGACTTGAGGTCCGCTGGGCCCGTCGCGCACGATCACGCAACCGACGCGAGGATTGGGATGGGTCGTGGCCCGGCCCTGCGCGGCCAGCGCCAGCGCGCGGGCCATGAACTGTCGCGGCTCGCTCACTTGACCCGCTTGGTCGCCCTGGCAGGCTTTTCGTGTTCGGTGGCAAGGCGCTTGGCGGTGGCGGCGGCGATCGCTTCCGCAGCCGGCACGTCGACGGCGATCAGCGGCAACTGGCTGCGCCGGGCTTCCGGCGTCGGCAATTGCTCCAGGCGGTTGATCTCTTCACGGAAGGCGTTGACGTCCTGGAACGAGCGGTAGATCGACGCGAAGCGCACGTAGGCAACGTGATCGAGATCGCGCAGTTCGTCCATCACCCATTCACCGATCCGCATCGACGCCACTTCGCGTTCGTTGACCGCGCGCAGTTTTCGCATCACGTTCTCGATCGCGTGATCGACCTTCTCCGGCGGCACCGGCCGCTTGAAGATCGCGTGCTCGATGCCGCGGCGCAGCTTGTCCTCGTCGAACGGTTCCGGTGTGCCGGAACGCTTGAGCACGTACGGCATCTGCAGCAGCGCGCGCTCGTAAGTCGTGAAGCGGGCATCGCAGACCGGGCACTCGCGGCGGCGGCGCACCTGGGTGCCGTCCTCGAACAACCGCGAGTCGATGACCCGGGTGTCCGATGCTTTACAGAACGGGCATTGCATCGTCAGATCGAGAGAAACTGCCCGCAGGCCGTCGCCGGCTCGGCATTGGCCGGCAAGGCCGCACAGAGCGGCTGCACGCGTGCGTGAAGGCGCTGGAGCACGGCGTCCTGCTTGTGTGCGGTGGCCCATGCGCGCAGCGTCTTGTCGAGCCGCGCGAAGCTCCGGCGGGTCCGACCGTAATAGGCATCGGGGACGGCTACGGCCTCGTCGATAATGCTGGCAACGATCTGCTCGATGGTGGCCGCGTCCGCCGGTACCAAGGCGATCAGCATCGTGATGTAGTCGGTGCCCCATTGCACACGGGTGGCTGGGCCTTCGGAACGCTCCCAGGCCTGACGCGCCCAGTCCTTTGCGGCAGTTTTGTCGCCGCGCTCCTGGGCCAGCCCGGCCAGCCAGCCCATGAAGTAATAAGGCACGTCGGATCGTTCGACTTCCGCTTTCAGAAGCGCTTCCGCCTCTGCACCGAGGCCTGCCGATTGAAGCAGGTCGGCGGCGGTGTTGATGACGGCCATGCGCTCATGCGGAGAGCGGGTTTCTGCGTCGGCCGCTTTCACCTGAGCGAGCAGGCTCGCGGTCAGAGCCGCAGGCAGCTTCTTGCGCTTGCCGGCCTCGTATCGGGCCAGGTCGATCGCGACCTTGCGGCTGTAGAGGCGGTTCAGCACGGCGATATCGGGATCGGCCTGCACCGCATCCATCGCTCGTTGCAACGAGGTGGCCCGTTGTCGCCATTCCGTCGAACCAGGCTTGGCCACCGAGCGGAGCAGGTCCGCACCCCGATACTCCAGTTCCAACAGATTCGCCCGCACGCTGGCCGGCTCGGCCAGGATCTGCTGCAGCAGCTTCCGGCAAGCCGCCTGCTCAGCAACCGGGATGGCCTGCTCCGGCTTCTTGGCGTTGTCCAGCCTGAAGGCCCAGGCCAGCACTGAAAAACGCTGCTTCAGGTCGGGCTGCAGGGCGAGGCTCGCCAGTTGATCAAGCTTGGCGGCCAGCGCTTTCATGTTGGCCAGGCGAACATCGTCGAGATACCAGCCGTAGCTGGCGAGCAGCGTCCAGTCATCCGCGCTGAGCGCCTGGGGCTCGGCCGTCGCCTGGTCGAGCAAAGCGCCTATCGGCTGGGTCTGGCGGCTGGCGGCATCGAGCAGCTTCGGGTACTGGCCAGGATCGAGACCGCCGTCGAGTCGGGTCAATTCGGTGCCGTCGGCACGCAGCACGATCATGGTCGGATAGCCGACGATCGCGAAGTGCTCAGCCCATTTCTGCGCGCCGGACGAATCGCCATCGAGATAGACCGGCAGAAAAGCGCGAGTCCTGGCGATGAATTCCGGCTGCTTGAACAGCGTCGCCTTCAACTGATTGCAGGGCGGGCACCACACGGCCTCCCAGTAGAGCAGCACTGGCTTGCCGGTTTCGGCTGCCTCGGCCAGCGCTTCCGTCACCTGGCCATCGCGCCAGGCGATACCGTCCGGCTTGGCGTGCTCCGCCGGAGCTGCGACAGCGGTTTTCGCTTGTGCAGCAACCGCAGCAGGCGCGACCGGAGCCCTGGATTCGGAGCAGGCTGCAAGCCAGCCACCGATCAGCAGTACCGCCAGCACTCGCCTGTTCATATTGATCCCCTTGCTAGACGTAAACCGGAAAGCGTCCACACAGCGCCGCCACTTCAGCACGCACTTTAGCGATGACCGATTCAACTTCCGCACCGGCGCTCATCGCGTCGACGATGTCGGCGATCCAGCCGGCGACCGAGGCCATTTCCGCTTCCTTGAAGCCGCGCGTCGTCGAGGCCGGCGAGCCGAGACGCAGGCCCGAAGTCACGAACGCTGACTTCGGATCGTTCGGTACCGAGTTTTTGTTGGCGGTGATGTGGGCCTTGCCGAGCGCGGCTTCGGCATCCTTGCCGGTGATGTTCTTGGCCACCAGATCGAGCAGGAACAGGTGGTTGTCGGTGCCGCCAGAGACGACCTTGTAGCCACGATCGATGAACACCTTGGCCATCGCGCGGGCGTTGGCAACCACCTGCTTCTGATAGACCTTGAACGACGGCTGCAGCGCTTCGCGGAAGGCCACCGCCTTGGCGGCGATGACGTGCATCAGCGGGCCGCCCTGAATGCCCGGGAACACCGCCGAGTTGAGCTTCTTGTACAGCTCCTCGCCCTGCCCCTGCGCCACGATGATGCCGCCGCGCGGGCCGCGCAGCGTCTTGTGCGTGGTGCTGGTGACGACGTGGGCGTAGGGCAGCGGGCTTGGGTATTCGCCGGCGGCGACCAGACCGGCGACGTGGGCCATGTCGACCCAGAACCAGGCGCCGACCTTGTCGGCAATCTCGCGCATCCGCTTCCAGTCCTTGACTCTCGAGTACGCCGAGAAGCCACCGATCAGCAGCTTCGGCTGGTGCTCGATTGCCAGGCGTTCCATCTCGTCGTAGTTGATCAGGCCGGTTTCCGGATCCAGACCGTAGGGCACGATCTTGTACTGCTTGCCGGAGAAATTCGCCGGATGACCGTGGGTCAGGTGACCGCCCTGCGCCAGGTTCATGCCCATCACCACATCGCCCGGATTGACCAGCGACAGGAAGATCGCCGCGTTCGCCTGGGCACCGGAATGGGGCTGGACATTGGCGTAATCACAGTTGAACAACTGCTTGGCGCGGTCGATCGCCAACTGCTCGGCGATATCGACGAACTCGCAGCCACCGTAATAGCGCTTGCCCGGATAACCCTCGGCGTACTTGTTGGTCAGCTGGCCGCCCTGCGCTTCCATCACGGCCGGGCTGGCGTAGTTTTCCGAGGCGATCAGCTCGATATGCGCCTCTTGACGACCTGCCTCGGCGACGAGGGCGGCGTTGAGTTCAGGATCGGACTTGGCGAGCGAGGGGGCGTTGGCGTACATGGTTTTTGCTGAGGGAATCAAAGGAAGAATTTCACGCAGAGAACGCAAAGAACGCAAAGAACGCGGAGAAAGACAAACAATTTGTCGTCATCAGCTTTTCTCTGCGTTCCTCCGCGTTCTCTGCGTGAGGAATGCTGTTAGTCGACAACTTCCATCATCAGATCGAGCGCGCGGCGCGCCGGCACGGCGATCTCCTGCGGCACCCGGATGCGGTTGACGACGGTGCCGGCGATCAGGTTGTCGAGCACCCAGGCGAGATGCTGGGGATCGGTGCGGAACATGGTCGAGCACATGCAGACCATCGGCGACATGAACTGCACGGTCACGCCTTTCGGCTTCATCTCGTCCCGGAGACGGTTGACCAGATTCAGTTCGGTGCCGACCAGCCAGTGCGAACCGGGCTCGGCGGCGCGGACGATGCGCAGGATGTATTCGGTGGAGCCAACGAAATCCGAGGCCTGACAGACCTCGTAGGAATTCTCGGGATGGCTGATGACGTGGCCATTCGGCACTTCGCGGCGGAATTTCTCGATCTGCGCCGGATGGAACATCTGGTGCACCGAGCAGAAGCCCTTCCAGAGGATGATCCGGGCGTTGCGGATCTCGTCCTCGGTCAGGCCGCCGCGGGGCTTCATGAAGTCCCAGGTGACCATCTGTTCGAGCGGGATGCCCATGGTCAGGCCGGTGTTGCGGCCGAGGTGCTGGTCCGGGAAGAACAGCACTTTCTCGCGCCGGCCGAACGACCATTCGAGCACCGCACGGGCATTGCTCGAAGTGCAGACGATGCCGCCGTGATTGCCGCAGAAGGCTTTGAGATCGGCCGCCGAATTGATGTAGGTGACCGGCGTGACCCTCTCGTCCGGATCGAGGATCGCGGACAGTTCTTCCCAGCACTTGCGGACTTTGACCAGATTGGCCATGTCGGCCATCGAACAGCCAGCGGCGAGATCGGGAAGGATCACCTTGCGCTGGCCGTCGGTGACGATGTCGGCGACTTCGGCCATGAAGTGCACGCCGCAGAAGACGATGTATTCGGCCGTGGTCTTGGCGGCGAGCTGCGACAGCTTCAGCGAATCGCCCGAGAAATGGGCGTGCTTGAACACTTCGTCGCGCTGGTAATGGTGGCCGAGAATGGCCAGACGGTCGCCGAGGATCGCTTTCGCGGCCTCGATGCGGGCATCGCAGGACTCGTCGTCCAGCAGGTTGAACTGATCGATCTTCAAAGCGGCTGACATGCCGGACCTCCTTCGATCGCCGCCAGCGGCGCTGTGCGGCAGTGCATCATTTTAGTCGAACTGCCCTACTTCAGCCGGACGGCACCATCAGCGATGGTGCCGTCCGGCTGAAAACCCGTCCCTGCTACGTCCTCAGGGTGTAGGCGTCGAGGCAGTAGTCGTGAACGCTGCCGTTGCGGTGAACGGCGCCGTACCCGGGGGATCGATCAGATTGGTAACCGTGGCGGTGATCGTTGCAGTGCCAACGATCGGGCCACCGGAAACCACCTGGCCGGCGGTCTGGGTGTTGTTGCTGACGTTGGCGATGGCCGCGTTGTCCGAGGTGAACAGCGTGCGGCGCGTGACTTCCTGCGTCCTGCCACTGGCGTAGGTACCGGTGACGACCAGCGGCGTGATGAGGTTGCTACCGGCCGGTAACGTCACGGCGGTTGGTGCCATCGAGATGCCGGTCAGCGTGTCGACCACCGTGGACACCTGAATCGGCTCCGTCGTCGTGAACACCGTCCCGGGGGTGGTGGCTGTACCACCGCTGGTGAACGTGGCGCTGAGGGAGATGGGCCCGCCCGGGGTGAGCCCAATGAGCAAATTGGTGATGCCGGGTAACGGATTGAATGCCGCTATCCCCAGATTCGACGAGAGGTACACCGCCTGAATGCTGATGTCTTGCGGCGGTCCACCGTCGACGAAGTTGGCCAATACGGTGAATGGCAGGCTATTGCCGACGATCAAAGGATCGGTGGCCAACGCCGCCGGTGCCACCAGGGAGATCGAGCTGATCTGCGACACGGAAATCGTGGTTTCCGCAGTGAACTCGCAGGACGCGAACGAGGCGCGGGCGATCAGCGGTTCACCGGGGGCGACACCGACGATCACGCCGCTGGTCGGATTGATCGCCGCCACCGCGGTGTTCGGCGTGACGAACGACCAGACCGCAGCCGCATCGACATTGACCGTTGCACCGTCAAGGATCGCCTGGACATCGAGATTGATGACCGAAGTCGGCGCGATGCGCGCCATACCGTCAGGAATATCGGCGGCGATATTGGTCTGCGGATTCTTGGCCTGAACGAAGATACGGCTCGGGGTACCGACGGTGATCACGATCGAATCGGAGAAGCCGCTGAAGTTCGCGGTGATCGTCGTCGTGCCTGGTGCCACCGGCGTGAGCACGCCCGGCGGGTAGACACCCACTGCAGGCGACGGCAGCGGCTCATCGCCATTGCTGACCCGCAGCACTTCCGGGTTCGAGCTGGTCCAGCGCACCCGCTGGGTGAAGTCGGCAGCACCACCGTCATCGAAGATCAGCGTTGCCGAAACGCCGGTGCGCAGGCACTGGAACACCCGGCCGGATGCGGCATCGACCGTACCGTCCGGCGAATTGACGACCAGGCGGACCGGGCCCGCACCGTTGCCGATCGGATCACAGCCGGACAGACCGAGGAGGCTCGCGACGAACAGCAGCGGCAACAGGGCGCGGACACCCGACAGGCGAAACTTGATCATTGGACCTCAGGCCTCGGTAACGGAAACGGCACGCGGAGCCGCTGCCGGAGAGACAGTGGAACGGATCGACAGTTCGCGCAGCTGCTTTGCATCGACCGTGCCGGGGGCATTGGTCAGCGGGCAATGGGCGGTCTGGGTCTTCGGGAAGGCGATCACTTCGCGGATCGACTGGGCACCGGTCATCAGCATCACCAGACGATCGAGACCCAGTGCGATGCCACCATGCGGCGGCGCGCCGAACTTCAGCGAATCGAGCAGGAAGCCGAACTTCTCGCGGGCTTCCTCATCAGAAATGCCGAGCAGGCGGAACACCGCGCTCTGCACATCGGCGCGATGAATACGGACCGAACCGCCACCCACTTCCACGCCGTTGAGCACCAGGTCATAGCCCTGCGACAGCACGGTGCCCGGGTTGGCTTCGATGTCGGCAACATCGAACACCTTCGGCGCGGTGAACGGATGGTGCAGCGCCACCCAGCGGCCTTCGTCCTCGTCGAACATCGGCCAGTCGATCACCCAGAGCGCGGCCCAGGCCTTGGTGTTGGTGAAGCCGTGATCGAGGCCAACCTTGATACGCAGCGCGCCCATGGCGTCGCAGACGGTCTTGTACTTGTCGGCACCGAAGAACAGCAGATCGCCGTCTGTGGCACCCGTGCGGGCAATGATTGCGCTTAGTGCGGCTTCAGACAGGTGATTGACAACCGGCGACTGCAAGCCTTCCTTGCCCTTGGCAATCTCGTTGACCTTGATCCAGGCCAGGCCTTTCGCGCCGAACTGCGCGACCATCTTCGTGTACTCATCGATCTGCGAGCGCGAAATCTTCGCGCCGCCCGGCACCCGCATGACCACCACGCGGCTCTTCGGATCGTTCGCCGGACCAGCGAACACCTTGAAGGATTCGCTCGCGACGATGTCCTTGATCTCGACCAGTTCCAGCGGGTTGCGCAGATCCGGCTTGTCCGAACCAAAGCGGCCCATCGCGTCGGCGTAGGACAGGTGCGGCAGCTTGCCGCCCGGCCCGACCAGGTCGACGTTCATCACCGCCTGGAACAGGTCGACGAACATGGTTTCGATCAGCGCCATGATCTCTTCCATCGACAGGAACGAGGTCTCGACGTCGAGCTGAGTGAATTCCGGCTGGCGATCGGCTCTGAGGTCTTCGTCGCGGAAGCAGCGGGCGATCTGGTAGTAGCGATCCAGCCCACCCATCATCAGCAACTGCTTGAACAGCTGCGGCGACTGTGGCAGCGCGAAGAACTTGCCTTCGTGAGTGCGGCTCGGCACCAGATAGTCGCGCGCGCCTTCCGGCGTGGCGCGGGTCAGGATCGGCGTCTCGACGTCGATGAAGCCCAGCTCGTCCATCTTGTTGCGGATGCGCCGGATCACGTCGTGGCGCAGGCGCAGGTTCTTCTGCATCAGCGGCCGGCGCAGATCGATGTAGCGGTACTTCAGGCGCGTTTCCTCGCCGACCGAATCATCGTCGAGCTGGAACGGCGGGGTTTCCGACTTGTTCAGCACTTCCACCGAGCGGCCAAGCACTTCGATGCGGCCGGTCGGCAGATTGGCGTTCACCGTGCCTTCCGGACGGGCGCGAACCAGGCCGGTGATCTGCACGACGTATTCGCTGCGCAGGCGTTCGGCGGCGGCGAAGGTTTCGGCGTTGTCCGGATCGAAGACGATTTGCAGCAGGCCTTCGCGGTCGCGCAGGTCGATGAAGATCACGCCACCGTGGTCGCGGCGGCGCTGGACCCAGCCGCACACCTGGACGGTCTGGCCGGTCAGCGCTTCAGTGACCTGGCCGCAATAATGGGAACGCATCATCGAAATCACACAACGATATGAACAGGGCGGCGATTGTACGTCAGGCGCTTCAGCGCGGGCTGACCGGCAGCCCCGATTGCGGGACCGCCGGCGTGGTGCCGGGGGCAACGACGCCGAGCGAGATGATGTAGCGCATGCCTTCTTCGACCGTCACGTCGAGGAATTTCAGCTCGGCGGCCGGCACCTGCATGATGAACCCGCCGGTCGGATTCGGCGTGGTCGGCACGAACACCGGAATCAGATCCTGGCCGATCGCTTCACGCACCACTTTCAGCGGATCGCCGGCCTGGAAGCCGATCGTCCACAGCCCGGCGCGCGGCCATTCGATCAGCACCACGCGCTTGAAGGCCGTCGATTCCCGCGAGAACAGCGTTTCGGCGAGCTTCTTGACGCCGCCGTACAGGGTACGCACCAGCGGAATGCGGAACAGCATTTCCTCGGCCCAGTGCAGCAGCCGTCCGCCGAGGTAGTTCGCCGCCAGCGCGCCGGTACCGAGCACCAGGCCAACACTCAGGAACACGCCCAGGCCGGGGAAATCCGGGCGCAGCGACGGCGGGATCAGCAGCAGGCTGGTATCGAGCAGGCCGATCAGGAAGCGGATCACCAGCAAGGTCGCCGCCAGCGGCACCCAGATCAGCAGCCCGGCAAAGAACCATTGCCGCAGTACCACGCGCAGCAGGCGCGGTGCCGGCTCTGGAGGCGGCGGCGGAACCCCCAGCAGCGGCTCGCTGACGTCACTCACCGGTTCAGGCTGCCGGCGTGGTCGGTGCCGGCGTAGCGGCCGGTGCCGCGACAGCGGGCGCGGCGGCAGGCTTGTCCGCCGGTTTGTCCGGCTTGACGACGCTTTCGGCGGTGTCACCGGCGAGATTGCGCTTGTTGTCCGACTTGAAGTCGGTCTCGTACCAGCCAGCGCCCTTCAAACGGAAACCAGCGGCAGAAATCTGCTTGCTCAGGCCCGGCGTATGGCAAGCCGGACAGTCGACTGCCGGCGGATCGGACAACTTCTGCAGGATCGTGATCGCGTGGCCGCAATTCGAGCAGCCATATTCGTAAAACGGCATGGGTTCACCTCGGAAACCGCGATTCTAGACCCAGACCCTGGTTCCGATGTGATGCAGCTCTCAGCGCGGGGGGCAAATCGTCGATTGCAGCCGCCGTTCGATGGCCCGGTATTCGGGCCGCTGGCGTCCGTATCAGTGTGGCCCGACATCGGCCCGTTTCCACCGGCTGCAGCCTCGACCTCTCACTACCGGATCGATCAAGATGAATCATTCCAGCCTCAGGGGACAATGCTGGCGCTTCGACGCATTCACACTCGATGGCACAAGCATGGAGCTGCGCCGAGACCGCCAGCCACTCGATTGCGAACCGAGTTCGATGTCCCTGCTGTTGCTGTTTCTGCACCACCCGCAGGCGCTGATCACCAAGGATGAAATCGAAGCCGTCATCTGGCCGGGCCGGATCCTCAGTGAATCGGTGCTGACCAAATGCGTGTCGAGACTGCGCAAGACTTTGGGCGACGATGCCCAGACCCTGATCCTGACCATGCACCGCCGTGGCTATCGATTCATGGCTACGGTCGAGAATTTGGGCGTCATCGGTCAGAACGGGCCGTTGCCCGCACTAAGGCCAGTATCAGGAAACTCGCCCCCGGCCAGGATAACGAGGCAGGAACTGGAGCTTCAGCTTGCCGACGCGCTCTCGGCTATTCAGGCGCTGCATTCGAGCTTGAGACTATCGTCGGAATTCGTATCCTGAAAACGCAGGGTGGCCCGATGAATCCAGCCCACCCTGCGTTGATGTGGGCTTTATTGATCGCTGGCCAAGGTCGGCAACACTTGGCCATCACGGGTCATGAAAACCGTCGTGGTGTAGCCCCCCTGAACGTTCTCGGTAGTGCGGGCACGGAGATCGGAATTCCAGGCCAGCAGGTTCGGGAAGCGGTCGAGCAAATCATTGATCGCGTACGGGTCGGCGTGATTGAAGTCCAGCCGGCAGAGCGTGCTGCGGCAATCGCTGGCGGTCAGCGTCACCGGAATATCACTCAACTGCTGCATTGCGCTTTCAATCTGGCCAAATGCCCGAGCATGGAAGTCTCGATCGGTGGCTTGGGCCTGACGATGTTGGCCAGTTCCGATTCGACAGCCTGGGCATGCACCAGTTCGAGCGCAGCATCCGGCTCGGCACTACCGATGTCTACCGCCGCTAGCGGGGGCCGGGGGCGCGCACTTGAAGTAGTAAGTGCCGCCAGGCGATCCAGCCACCGATGTGTAACTGAAAGTCTGGGCGTTCGGAGTTGAACCCTCTGGCGGAAACTTCTGCTGCTGGCCAATAGTTCCTCCCCGAGAATTGGTGCTGACCAAAGTGCACGAGATCGTGCCATTTGTGGAGTTTCCGACATACTTCAACGAAGCGGTGTTGATGCTGACCGCGTCGCTCGGGAACGAGCAGTAATAGATTTTCGAGACCCCGGTGTTGGGATCGATCAATCGAACACCGCTGCGGGTGACGCTTTCGGACTGACTCACTGTCTGGCAGGCATGGCCGGGAAGCACCTTGCTGTCGAGCGCTTGCGCTGGAACCGCAGCTAGAAGCACCGGCAGGCCGAACATAGCGGTCATCATCGAAATGGATTTGAACAGTTTCATGGTGTGACTCCTGAGTCGTGCAGCGAACGGTCTGGTGTTCCTCCGGACTGGACGATCCGGCCTTGGTTGGTGCCCGATCGGGCAAACACAGACTGATCGTCGCCACGGCTGAAGTCCTGACCGTTGTCCGACATTGTTCCGACATTTTCCGGCCGGCGGATCGCCTCACCTGTCCATCGAAACTCATCCACGGCGGTGCTTGCTTCCCAGCAGGCCGGGGTTCTGGCATCGTCCCGAAAACACTGTCTACGGAATGGAGAGCGGGTGTGGACCTCGGCCGTTCAACATTACCGCCGGAAGCCTTCGCGCTGTTTCGCGGGCTACTGTTACTGGAATCCGAGCCGCGCCTGCAGGAGCTGGCAAGGCTCAGCGAGACGCGACCAGAGTTGTATCCGCAGGTGCTGGCTCTGGTTGCAGCGGACATCGAAGCGCAGGCGCAGGATTTTCTGGAAAGCGATGCCCTGCAGCTTCCGCCAGCGATGGTCCTTGGTGCGCAGTTCGGGCCTTATCAACTCGATCGTCCACTCGGCACCGGCGGCATGGGCGAGGTCTGGCTCGCGCATCGGGCCGATGGCCTCTACGAGGGCGCGGTCGCGGTCAAGACCCTGCATCCGCATCTGGCCCGTTCGGCGGTGCGTGAACGCTTCGCCCGCGAAGGCCGGCTGCTGTCGAAGCTATCGCATCCCAACATCGCGCGGCTGCTAGACGCTGGCGTATCGGCAAAAGGTGAATTGTTTCTGGTGCTGGAATATGTCGAAGGCGAACGAATCGACCACTGGTGCGACCAGCGCCGCCTCGGCATCGATGGCCGTCTCAAGCTGTTCCTGAGCGTCTGCGATGCGGTAGCCCACGCTCACGCCCATCTGGTCGTGCATCGGGATCTGAAACCTTCGAACCTGATGGTGACGATCGATGGCCTGCCGAAGCTGCTCGATTTCGGCATCGCCACCGTGCTCGAATCGACCGACGCGGCCGATGCACCGGGCGAGCTGACCCGCTCTGCCGGCCGCGCACTGACGCCGGAATACGCGGCCCCGGAACAGATACGGGGAGAGCCTGCGACCACGGCGGCGGACATCTATGCGCTCGGTGTACTGCTCTATCGTCTGCTCGGTGGCGGCCTGCCCTGCGGCACGCCGGAGATGACGCCCGGCCAGATCGAACGTGAAGTGCTGGAAACCGAGCCGGTATTGCTGACGGCCAGCCTGACGCGGCCTGCCGGCACCGCCAGCTCCGCCGATATCGCCGCTCAGCGGAGCACGACGCCCGCCGCGCTCAAACGACAGCTGCGCGGCGGCCTCGAACATATCTGCGCCCGGGCGCTGATGAAGACCGCCGCCGACCGCTACGCCACCGTCGCGGCGCTGGCCGACGATCTGCGCCGCCATCGGGGGCACCTGCCGATCAGCGCGCGCGGCGAATCCCTGGCCAGCCGCGCGGCCAAGCTGGTTCGTCGCCATCGCGCAGTGGTGCTGGCGTCGGCAGCCGTAGCGCTGGCCCTGGTGGCCGGAGTGGCCGGCATTGCCAGGGAAGCCGAAGTCGCACGCGATCAGGCCAATAAAGCGGAAGCCGTGAAGAACTTCGTCATCGACATCTTTCAACGCAACAGCGCCGATCGCGGCGACGTGGCGGGTGCCGCCGAAACTACCGCCCGTACCCTGCTCGACCAGGGTGCCCGGCGCATCCGCACCGAGCTGGGCGATCAGCCGGCGCTGCGCGCCGAACTGCTGGGGGTGATCGGCGAGTTGTATCGCGGCATGTTGTTGACCGACGAAGCCGTGGCCTTGCTGACCGAGCAGATGGCGGTGCTCGCAAGCTTGCCGGACACCGGCGCGGTACAGAAACAGCGGTTCACTGCGGAGGTTCGCATGGGCACGGCCCTGGTCGACAGCTCCCGCTATACGGAAAGCCGCCAGTTGCTGGAATCGGCACTGGCCGATATGGAGGCTGGCGGTGACGGTGATTCGCTCGAAAGTCTGCTGGCGCTGATCGAACTCGGTGCCATCTCATCGCAGACGAAGACCGATAACGGCAAAGCGGCAGATGGCTTTCTGAACGCCGCGCTGCGGATCGCGGAAAACAAGTCCGAGTTCGCTGCTCACCGGCCCGAAATCCTGATGCGACTCGGCTTGGTCGCCTCGGGCAACCGGCGCGATTTCAGCCGAGCCGAAAGCTTGTTGAGGGAGGCACTGACGCTTTACACGGCGCAGGGCGCAACGGCCAGGACCGCAATCGCCGAAGCCCGCCAGGAACTGGGCGAAATCCTCCGCGAACAGCAACGCTACCCGGAAGCAGAAACTGAACTGCGCGCGGCGCTGGCGGCGCGTCAGACGATTTTCCCGCCGGACAGCCCCTGGATCGCAGACGACAGACGGATGCTGGCCAAGTTGCTGATCGATTCCGGCCAACGCACCGAGGCCCTGGAACTGATGCAGACGGCGCTGTCGACCGTGCTGGCAACGCGCGGCGACAGCGACATCAACCTGGTCGCGGACATTCGCTTCGACCTCGGCCGCCTGCTCTGGCTGCGTGGCCTGCCGGACGCTGCGGCTTCCGAGTTGGAGGCAACGCTGGCCTTGTATTCGCGCCAGGAAGTGCTGCTCGATCCAACGCTGACGCGGCTGGCCCGGGTGAGAATCGCGCAGGGCTTGTTCGCGGAAGCCACAGCGCTGCTGGATCGAGCAAGGCCCTTGGTTGAAGGCCGCGGCCTGCACAGCTTGAGCCAGTCGAATCTGCTGACGATCGAGGCCGAACTGGCACTGGCACGGGGTGACACCGAGGCCGCCGGACGCCGGTTATCGCAGGCGACCGAGGCCTGGACGCCGGAAGCTGGACGGATCAATTCGCTGGCCGTGCAGACTGACTGGGCCGCCGCACGACAGGCCCTGGCGACGGGTCAGCCGCAGACGGCGGAACGGGCCATGAGGTCGATCTTGATGCGTCTCGAAGCCAGCGCGCAGTCTGCCGCTCAGCCTGACGAGGAAGCCCATACGCGGTTCTGGCTAGGCGAGGCCCTGTGCGACCAGGGCCGTTATGGCGAAGCCGAGCTCGAACTGCGCAGGGCGGTCGGGCTGCGCGAGCGGCTGGATGATCCGGCCAGCATCTGGCTGGCCCGCGCGCGGGTCGCGCTGGCAGAGACGCTGATTGCACAAAACAGAACGGGTGGGACCGCGCCGCTACTAGACCAAGCCAAAGCAGCCTACACGGCACAGCCTCATCTCGCGAACACGCTGCTGCAAGCCCTGGCCCGCGCCAGGCAGCAGCTGGCAGTTGCCACTTCGCTGCACCGGACGCAACGTCGATGACCCGCTTTCTTCACCAACGGCGTCTTTCATCATGGACTGCGCGCAAGACTGTTCGTGGTGCCCGACGTTCAGCCAATGCCGCGATGCGTGACTCCGATTCCTGCGCCTGATCCACCCGACCCTAGAGGACCGACAATGATTCACCCAAGACCCACCGATGGGCGAGCCCGAAACCTCGCGTTGATCGCGCTTTGCATCGTGGCACTGACCCCGGCGCTCGCCTCCGCCGATTGCTTCATCCCTCCCAACAAACCCTGCGACTTCCGAACCTGGGGAGCCACGGAATCGGGCAGCCAGCCCAAGCGCGCGCCACCGGCAGGCAAAAAACTGCCGCCGCCACCGCCTGGAACGCTACTGAGTGTCCGCTGCAAGCCGGAGGAGGGTTGCGTTACGAAGGCAGTGGCAGTTCCCGCCAGTCCATGACGGCCAGGCCGAACCCCGCTGGCCTCGGAAAACGAGCATCCGAGCCGAGCGGGGTTCGGTCGCTGACGCGGTCAGGGCCGCAACGCCTGCCGCAAAAACGCCCGCGCGCTGCGCCAGTCGCGCTTGACCGTGGTCGGCGAGAGTTGCAGCGCTTCGGCCACCTGTTC